>CAKUAQ010000053.1 GCA_934636435.1 uncultured Eubacteriales bacterium | reverse complement strand
CGCAGATCGGCACGCTTGACTCGTTTGGTAAAATGATAGGTCTTGGCAAATTCTGCCACCGTATAATGCCCTTTTTGCTCCGCTTCCGACCGGGAACAGGCATCCGGATGCAGGATGGTCGTCTGTGCATCGGGATAGGTTTGACGATCCAGCCAGATCCACTTTTCCAACCGCTTCATTCGGTGCTTCCTTTCCAAAAACTGGCTTTGACAGCCGCCGAGCGAAAGCAATTATCGCTCTTTCACAGTGCTTACCTTCACGCCTACCGTCAGAGATGCAAGGTAATGGACAACTCTGCGTACCATGCTCTCCCAATGTGTCCCGAGTATAGCATAGGAGCCGTACGCATTCAATGCTTTTTTCAGTTTCCCGGCATATTCAGCCATTTTCCGTACTTCCACAGCCATTTCTGTTGCATACAGGATGCATTTTCAAGGTTCAAATGATCCGCTTTCCGCTGTATGCTCCACACTGATGGCAGGAACATGACCAACCGGTTCACCGTATCTCGTACAGGCTTTTCAGCTTCAGTGGTCTGCTCTCGTTTTTTGATCTTTCATTATAATTCCCCAACCGGCGAACGGCATCCCAATCCACCGGCTATTTCGACGATTTTCAGAGTCTCGACAAGCGGGATCACTGAACGCCGCGCCGATACAGCCCGCGGGTAATGGCGGCAGGCGCTTTGGCTCCGGTGCGATAGGCCCCCAGCACCGCTGCGACCTCCTCGGGTGTCTCCACCGTAAACCGATAGACGTGAAAATCCACCGACGGCAGTTCGGCCAGCCTGTCGCCCCAGTAAAGCGGCACAGAATTAAGCACCTGACTGCATCCGGCCTCACACACCACCGGAAACACCGTGCCGGTGCGATCAACAAGTCCCCGGCCGCGACAGTCGGAACAGCTGCCGACCGCCGCACGGCGGGGGCAATTCCGGGTGAGCATCAGCGGCTGCCGTCCGTATACCAGCAGCCCCACCGGCAACGGGGACGGCAGCGGCATCTGTCCAAGCGTCAGTTCAACAGAGAGAACGGCAGCGGCCACCCCTCGTTCCGCATAGAATTGCAGCGCCTGCCGATTGGTGAGATTCAGTCCAAAATCCCCCACCGGTGTCAGACCGCTGTCCAGCGCCAGCGGCACGGCATTGACTGTACCGCACAGCGCCGCCGCAGCGCCTGCCGCCCGGGCCCCGGCCAATTGGTGTCGCACAGCATCCTCTGCTCCGAACAGTCCACGGGGAATCGCCACACCAACCGCCCGACCGGTCTGCACCGCCTCATGCAGCACAGAAGCGGGCGTGTCCAGCGGAAAAAACACCCGATCGCACCGCAGCACGGGCGACCACTGTTCCGCCTTTTGCAGCACGACCCAGTTTTCGGGACAAGCAGGCGGCGTATGCGTTGGCAAAAGAGACGGAGCAGGTACAGCCGTATGCGGCCGCGAAACTTCTTCCCGCCGGGCCAGCAGCTCCTCCAGCCCCTGCCGACGCAGAGCGTTGAGCGTCGCCATAGGCAGGGTCAGCCCCGATTCCACCGTCACTGCGGCATCGGACACATAAAACGGTGTGCCGCCGGTTTTACGCAGTTGCTCCTCGGCGCGGGCCGCATCCAGCGGCCGGTGCAGCGCCGGTTCTCCACCGGGAGCCGTCACCGTGACGGTGTGGTTTTCTTCATCCGTCGCAGTGTACCTGGTCTCATCCGAGCCGACAGACAGCCGCACGGACACCGGCACACGGGGCATCTCCCGGTCATAGGTATGCTGTAATTCTTTCAATACCGCCGTGCCGGCCGTCACATCCTCCTTGCAGCGCACACCGAACATGGTAGACCCCCGCCGTCCCGTGTAATAGCCGTCGGTAAATCCGGAACGGGAAAAGACGCTTCTCAATCGCTCCAATTCTTTCGGAGCCACCGACTTTCCGGCGGCGGCCGCTGCATACACCGCCGTGGCGGCGGCCACATACTCCGGGCGTTTCATCCGCCCTTCAATCTTCAGTGAAGCAACGCCCATCTGCGCCAATTCTCCCACATAAGCGACCAGACAATTATCCTTCAGGCTCAACGCTGCCTGATTTGCCGTTGCCGGATGGGGAATATCCCCGGTGGGTGCAAAAGGCAGACGGCAGGTCTGAGCACACAGCCCCCGGTTCCCGCTGCGTCCGCCCAGCATGGCGGAGAAGTAGCACTGGCCGGAAACGCTCATGCACAGCGCTCCGTGCACAAACACCTCCAGCTCGACGCCCAATCCGGCGCAAGCGGCGATCTCCTCCCGGCTCATTTCCCGGGAAAGCACCACCCGGGAAAAACCGGCATCCCGCAGCAACTTGACTCCGGCCGGGGTATGACAGGACAACTGGGTGGACGCGTGCAGCGGCAATTCCGGAAGCCACATCCGCAGCCGCCGCGCCAAGCCCACATCCTGCACGATCAGGGCGTCCACTCCGGCCGCATAGGCCATAGCCGCCGTTTCCTCTGCCCGGCTCAGCTCGTCCTCACGCAGCAGCGTATTGAGGGTCAGATGCACCGCCACTCCCCGACCGTGGCAATATGCCACCGCGCGCGTCAACTCCTCGGGGGTAAAGTTATGCGCCGCCTGCCGGGCATTGAACTTCCCTACGCCCAAATAAACAGCGGCGGCGCCGCATCGCACCGCCGCTGTCAACGTTTCCGGAGAGCCCGCCGGAGCCAGCACCTCGATCGGTGCGCTCACCGCTGAGCCAGCTTCTTCTGAAGCTCCTCATTTTCCCGTTTCAGCCGTTCCACTTCCCGCCGCAGCGTGTCTGCCTCCACGCGGGAACGGTTATTATCGTCAAAGAAAGATTTGAGCTGCTTACGGAGATTATCTGCCGCCTGCACGGCTTTCTGCGCCTCGTCTGCCTCCATGAGTGCCGTCATCACCGATGCCATCACCAGCGAGGTACGCTCATTGCCGTTCAGCATATTCCGGATACGGGCATCCACCTTGGCCCCCAGCTCCTGCATATAGCCCGCCGCCTCATCGGTCGTTACCACGTAATTGGTCCCGCAGATATTCAGCGTAACCTTCCGTGCATTCTCCATAATCCCGTCATCCTTTCGTACATCTTCCCCTGTATTATACACGGTTCGACCCGCAGGGTCAAGAGCTTTCCCGTCGAATGGCGATATTTGTCGATCAATCGTTCTCCCATTCCTCGTAAGCCTCGTCCTCATCGTCGTACCAGTCCCGGTTATCCTCATAAAGATCCTCCGGGTTATCGTAATCATCCCGGATGCTGTGGGAGGTTTTCTCACCGGAGCCGAAGGTGGATTTCGGCTTGCCCAACGTCACCAGCAGCCGCTCTCCGCTCCAGCATTTCGGGCTGGTGGGGTATGCCTCCACCACCGTGCCGTTTTCGCATACGGCGGTGAAAACCGCTCCGCCGCCCTCCTGGAACCATTTATAGATCCTTCGTTCGTGGGAGACATACCCTCCCGATGCCGCCCGTTCCTGCATCTTACGAGTGAATGAATACCACGCCTTTCCCAGCTGGCGGGTGGACTGCACCCGCTCCTCGCTCAGCCCCACATAAGGTAGCCCCGTTGCCTCCAGCCGGGCGATACGCTCCCGCTCCTCCCGCTGTGCCTGCTCGATGGCAGCACGGGCGGCGGCAATCTGCTTTGGCAGCTGCAGCCGCAGGGCAGCCACCTCCGCCGCCCGCTCGCCGGCATAGGTTTCCGGAATTTGCGCCAACACCGCTGCTGCCTGCTGCAGCTGGGACAGCTCCGCCGTTTGCGCCAGAGCCATCGCCTGTGCATAGCGGTGCAGAACCGCCGCATCTCCATAGCCGGTGATTTTCTGCAGCGCCTCTGCGGCGCTTTCGTAGCGTTGGCGGGTCAGATCCTCCATCGCCTGCGCATAGGTCGCCTGCTGCCACCGGAGTGTGGTTTGCTGCTCCAGTGTTTTTACTGCCGATGTAAGGGAATCCTCCTGCGGCACTGCGGTCCGAAGCGTTTCCAGCGCTGCCGCCAACTCATCGGGGTCAGCGCTCCGGGTCGCCGTCTGCGCTGCTGCCACCAACTGCCGTAGCGTCCGGTTGTCCCGGAACCAACCCGGCACCTGCTGCGACAGCGTCTGTGCCTGGGTATATGCCCCGGCTGCAAAGGCGGTTTCCGCCTGTGCATATCGGGAGCTGTATAGCCGCTGCAGCCACAGCGCCACTATGGTACACAGCAGCATGGCCGCTGCGATACCGATCATGCGGCCGATGCCACGCTTGCTGCCGGGCAGCCGGTGACATCCTGTCGCAACCGCTGCTTTTTCTTCGGATTTCTGCGCCGCCGATAAAATCGACGCCGATTCCGGCTGTCGGGGCACCGATGGCGGTGTCGAGGAGGGGACATCCGACGGGACCGCCGGTTGGCGGGCAACCTTTTTCGACGGTTTAGGCTCTCCCCAATGCGCCGGGCGTTCCGCCCGGCGGAGTATCTCCTTGGTTTTCTCCGGCGGATAGGGGGCATCCGCCGCCGTGCAGAGGGTTACCGATACGAGCAGTCCTATCCGCTCCCGATTCTCCCGCCCGAAGGGCACCGCGACAAAATCGTCTGCCTGCAATGTTTCATCCTCGGTGCGATAGTAAAAATCCCGTCCGATCCCGTCCAGATGAACCCGACAATACCGATAGACCGCTGCCATTGGATTCGCCCCCTTTTGCTTTCAGTATACGCTCCCCGGTCGTTATTGTCAAACAAGGGAGCCGCCACCGCTGTGACAGCTCCCTTTTGCTTGTTTATTGCTTCTTCTCCATCAGCTTGCGCCCCATAAGAACGCCCATGACCGATGCCATCATCAGACCCCGGGTCCAGCCGGAGCTGTCGCCCAGGCAGTGCAGCCCGCGGATATTGGTATCCAGATTTTCGTCCATCTTCACCTTGTTGGAGTAGAATTTCAGCTCAGGGCTGTACAGCAGTGTTTCATCGCTGGCAAAGCCCGGCACCACCACATCCAGCATCTTGATAAACTCGATGATATTGGTCATGGCCCGGTACGGCATGGCAGCCGTAATATCCCCCGCCACCGCATCCCGCAGGGTGGGGCGTACATTGCTGTGCGCCAACTCACCGGCCCAGGTGCGCTTGCCGTCCAGAATATCGCCGTACCGCTGCACCAGAATGTGTCCGGCGCCCAGCATATTTGTCAGCTCGCCCACCTTTTGCGCATAGGCGATGGGTTGGTTGAACGGCTCGGTGAAATTATGGGACACCAGAATGGCCAAATTGGTGTTGGAGCTTTTCTTGTCCTTATAGCTGTGCCCGTTGACCACTGCCAGGTCATTGTCGTAGTTTTCCTGCGCCACAAAGCCGCCGGGATTCTGACAGAAGGTGCGTACCTTGTTTTTCCAGGGCTTAGGATACCCGATGAGCTTGGATTCATACAGCGCCCGGTTGACCACTTCCATGACCTCGTTGCGGCATTCCACCCGCACACCGATATCCACTGTGCCGGGGGCATGGGCAATGTGATGCTCGGCACACAGCTTTTCCAGCCAATCGGCGCCCCGCCGTCCGGTGGCGATGACCACCTCGCGTCCCTGCTCCGTCCAGCTGTGGGTCTTATCCCGCAGCATCACCCCCGTGCAGGTAGAGCCGTCCAGCAGAATGTTGTCGCACTCCGTGTTGAACAGGATCTCCACACCGGCATCCAGCAGATGATTCTGAATCGCCAGATACAGCTCCTGAGCCTTTTCGGTACCCAGATGCCGAATGGGGCAATCCACCAGCTTAAGACTTGCCTCGATCGCCTTTTTCCGAATATTCTTGATCTCCTCATTGTCGGTGATCCCCTCCACCTCGGGGGCAGCACCGAACTCCAAATAAATCCCATCAGTATAGTCTATAAGATTCTGCGCCAACTCTTCGCCGATCAGCTCCGGCAGATCGCCGCCCACCTCATAAGACAGGCTCAGCTTTCCGTCAGAGAATGCGCCCGCGCCGGAAAAGCCGGTGGTGATTGCACAGCTGGGCTTGCACCCCACACAGTGTCCCACTTCGGCCTTGGGACAATGGCGCTTTTCCACCGCCTTGCCCTTTTCCACCAGCAGGATGCGGTGGTCGCCGTCAATGGTATAACCCCGGCGCAACAACTCCAGAGCAGTAAAAATGCCGGCAGGACCGGCGCCGACAATGATGATATCGTAGGTCATGCAAATCTCTCCACATTCCGTATTCGGGTTGCGGGCGGCTCGCCCGCAACGCCGCAGAGTATTGTATCATGTTCCCCTGCGGATGTCAAGGCAAGACACCCGCAGAACCACGGAAATCAATTTTCCAAGACCGCACACAAAAGATCAAGTTCCAGCAGGCAATCCGGCAGTAATCTTCGCCATAATGAACATCTAACAACCAGTGCATCGACTCCACGGCCCACTCCATTCGTGCATGATGAAGCAGCTCTTCCGCCGACAGCTTGCGGCTGGAAATGTAGCAGTGCCATTCTTCGGTGCGCTTGCCGTCAGCTTCGACTTCCTTTCGGATTGCGCCGATGCAGCACAGGTTCTTCCCTTTCTCTCTCCCACACAGCCAGGCAGCATCGTCGCTCGTGTACGCCGTCCGGATTTCAATCCGCTCGCGGTTTTTTTCCACCGTCCGCTTCTTGTCCATGCTTCCCGAAGCTCGTCATCCTTGACGTATTCGGCAATTTCTTCTTCCGATTTCACAGATTTGCGCACTAATAATGTGCCGTGGGCTATCCATGCTTTTCTTGCCGACAGCAGAACGAATCGTCTTGCCATCCGGTGAAATGGTTGTTCCTTTTCTATTCTCCGGCATGAATTGTAAAGCCCATTTCATCATACATTCGTTCAATGTGTCAGGCTTTACCATTTTCAAGAGCGTCAACAGCCAAAAGCAGCACGGAATATGCGCAATTTGGAATTTCTCCTTCAAACATTCCTTCACTCGCGCATTTCCGCCCAATGACGGATCCGGCTCACGTTCCTGAACCCGCACAGGGGCTGCCCGGCACCACGATTCCGATGGCTTCCGCGATGCTGCAAAAGTACCCATTGTACTCCTCGGTCGTCTCAACTTCCTCAAAGAAGTCGATGAGTGTTGTTCTTGTCCATGCCTACAGTATACCGCTTTTTCCGTGATTTGAAAATTGATTTCCGTGCCCCGATGTGCGGAGCGCTTCACCGCCCGCCGCAGAGCATCCGTAAAAAGCCGGACGACCCTTTCCCCGGCCGCACCGACCTTCCCCGGACAACGGCGGTTTTTCCGGCTGGGGATACGCTATCCACGCGCCGAGTCGTTCGCCGCCCCCTCGGATACTCTTCTCAAAAAAGACTCCGCATATGCAGATAATCTCTCATCCGTGCAGATCGGTGCCGATGAAGCCTACCTCACGGAAATCCTCCATGTTGTGACGGATGATATAGTCGATGTATGCGGCGGTCATCTTGGCGGTGAACAGATAGCCCATGGGATTCAGATGACCGTTCAGATAGTAACGGCGGTGAAACTCCTCATCGTATTTGGGGCTGTATTTCAGCAGGTCCAGCACGTAGGTATTCTCCGTCGCGCCGGCCAACTCGTACAAAAATCGCCGATGCTGCATATCCACATGATCTGCCGGCAGATCGTCCTCTGTGCGGGGGAAAGTCATCAGGAAAAACTTCGCCCGGGGCTGAATTTCCTTCAGCCGCTGCAAGATCTGCGCATAGTACCCGGCAAAGGAGGGCTTATTGTTGCGCCAATCCGCCCAATCCACATCCGCCACGGAGCCGACCTCCTGCTTCAGCACCAGCAGATCGTTCACACCCAGCGCAATAATATACGCCTGCGCCGCATATTGGGGATTCCAGAAATCATGTTGCTCCGCAAAGCTCTCGCAGTATTCTTTAGCAGTCATGCCGCCCCGGGAGAAATTCCGCACCTCGCTGCCGCACATCCGGCCGAGAAACTGACCCCAGGAAAACTCGAACATATCGTGGTAGCCCTTGGTGCCATCCGCTCCGGTGGATTCAAACTCCCCGGAGGACAGGCTGTCGCCCACACAGACGATCTTGCGAAAAATCGCCGTAAAACCCCCGTCCGGCGGCAGATGATCCAACGGTTTTTCATAAGGATTGATCGCCGATAACTCCATAATACACGCCTTCTCTCAACTGAATTATTTATATTTCCCGCCGATTCAAGCGGTCATATACGATCCTGCCATCCACCACCGTCAGCACCACCCGGTCGCCCCCGTCCACAACGGTGAGATTGGCCCGCTTTCCGGGGGTGACGGTGCCCAATTCGTTGTCCAGACGGATGGCTTTCGCCGGATTCTCCGTCAGCGAACGAACGATCTGCCGCCGGGGAATTCCGTAGGATAACAAATTCCGGTATTCCTCCTCCAGATTTGTCGTCGATCCGGCGATGGTGCCGTCCTCCAGATAGGCCAGACCATCCCGCACCACCACCGGCAGCCCGCCGGACACCATGCGCCCATCGGCCGTGCCGGCGGCGCTGAGCGCATCGCTGATCACCACCGTATGGGTCTCCCCCAGCTGCCGGAACGCGATCCGCAGCGCCGCCGGGTGGATATGCTTGCCGTCGCAGATCAGCTCGGCATGGAAATCTGCATACTGCCGGGCCAAATCAAAAGCCGCGCCCACTACGCCGGGATGACGGTGATTCAGACCGGCCATAGCGTTATAGAGATGCGTGACATGGCGGCAACCTGCCTCCACCGCCCGGTAAGCCTGCTCATAATCAGCGTCGGTGTGCGCCATGGACACGGCCGTATGCGGGGACACCCGGCGGATAAACTCCGTCCCGCCGGGCTGCTCGGGAGCAATATCCACCAGCCGCACGAATCCGTCGCAGGCCGCTTGCAGGCGGACGAATTCCTGGGCATCCGGCGGGCGCACAAATGCGGGATTCTGCCCGCCGATCCGGGCAGGAGCTATGTAGGGGCCCTCCATATTGACACCCACCGGGCAAGCGCCGGGCGCCTCCAGCACCCCCGCTCTGGCGGCGGCAAAGATTGCCGTCAGCCGCTCCTCCGGCAGGGTCATGGAGGTGGGACAAAACGCCGTGACTCCATGCTGCGCCAGCCGCCGGGACATCTCGTGAATGGCGGCCGGGTCGGCGTCGCCGGTATCGGCGCCGCCGTAACCGTGGATATGAATATCCAGCCAACCGGGCATCACCGTGCAGCCGGACAGATCCAATCCCGGCGCCGCCGGGTCCCGGTCGGTCAGCCCGGCGATCCGATCGCCGTCGACACACACATCCAGCTCCCGCAGATCGAAATTCTCGTCGTATACAACCGCATTCTTCAAGCGCATCGGTATTATCCTCCATACAGGTACAGACGGACAGCCGTTGGCGCAAAGCCAGCAGCCGTCCGTCTGTACACATTATTTCTCGGTCGAATCCTCCGGCAGCGCCGCGCCCTCGTCAGGCACGGATGCATCCCGACCCTCCATGATGGCGCGGAATTCCTCGCCATCCAGCTTTTCCTTCTCGATCAACGCTTCGGCCACACGCCGCAGCTGATCCATATGCGCCGACAGCTTCTCCTCCGTCTGCTTGTAGCCGTCCATCAGGATAGTGTGCACTTCCTCGTCGATGCGGGAGGCGATCTCCTCCGAATAGTTACGGGAATGTCCCAGATCCCGGCCAAGGAACACCTCGTCAGAATCGGAAGTGGTATACACCACCGGACCCAGCGCCTCGCTCATTCCGTACTTGGTTACCATCTTACGAGCCAGATCGGTGGCCCGCTCGATGTCGTTAGAGGCACCCGTGGAAATATCCTCCAACGTCAAAGACTCCGCCACGCGACCGCCCAGCAGCACCTGAATGTCCTCCAGCATCTCCTTTTTCCGCTTATAGGAGCGATCCTCTGCGGGCAGGCTCATGGTATAACCGCCGGCCATGCCCCGGGGAATGATGGAAATCTGGTGCACCGGGTCCTGCGTGGGACAATAGTAAGTGACCACCGCATGACCCGCCTCATGATAGGCAGTCAGCTTTTTCTCCGCATCGGTCATGACGTGGCTGCGTTTTTCGGTACCCACCACCACCTTGACAGTGGCTTCCTCAATCTCCGCCATGGTGATCGCCCGCAGACCCCGGCGGGCAGCCAGCAGCGCCGCCTCGTTCAGCAGGTTCTCCAGATCCGCACCGGTGAATCCGGCGGTGGATTTAGCAATAACCGACAGATCCACATCCGGACCGAGCGGCTTTCCTCGGGAATGGACCTTGAGAATGGCCTCACGACCGTTCAAATCGGGCGCATTCACCACGATCTGGCGGTCAAACCGACCGGGACGCATCAATGCATGGTCCAGAATATCCGGGCGGTTGGTCGCGGCGATCACGATGATGCCCTCGTTGGCTCCGAAGCCGTCCATCTCCACCAGCAGCTGGTTGAGGGTCTGCTCCCGCTCGTCGTGTCCGCCGCCGAGCCCGGCGCCCCGTTGACGCCCCACCGCGTCGATCTCATCAATGAAAATGATACAAGGCGCATTCTTTTTCGCCTGATCGAACAGATCACGCACACGGGAAGCACCCACGCCCACATACATCTCCACAAAATCGGAGCCGGAGATGGAGAAGAAAGGCACGCCCGCCTCTCCGGCCACAGCGCGGGCCAACAACGTCTTACCGGTTCCGGGAGGGCCTACCAGCAGCACGCCCTTGGGGATCCGGGCACCAAGCTCGGTAAAGTGCTTCGGTGATTTGAGGAACTCGACAATCTCCTCCAGCTCCTCCTTTTCTTCCTCCGCACCGGCCACATCGTCAAAGGTGGTCTTGCGCTTTTCATCGGCCGCCTGCTTGATCTTGGCTTTTCCGAAGCCCATGATCTTGCCCGCGCCATCCATACCGTTTAGGCTGCGGCGCATCATCACAACGCCCAGGATCACCAGCACCATCATCAGCAGGTACGGCAGCCAGGTATACAGCCAGGAAACATTGGCCACCGGCTTCCACTCATACGCCACATTGTTGTTCGGATCATCGTCCTGCTGGGCCTGAGTGACGATGGGATCCACCGTATTGAGGAAATATGCCACATTCGGCACCTTATATACGATAACGTCCTTGTCGTCCACCTTGCCGTCTTTGTTGACATCGGTCCGGTACTGGGCACGCAGGGACAGGGTCAGCTTTCCGGTACCCAGATCCAAGGTGTATTTTTCCACCTTATTGTCCACAAAATACTGGATATAATCCGAATAGACCGTGTCCTCCTTCTGGGCCGCGGACTGCCCGCCGATCATCGCCCACATGCCGAAAAACACTACCAGCGGCAGCCCGATGACCAGCAGCAGATTGCGCAGCATTTTCCCGGAATTGTTTTTATTTGGTTCCACGATTTTCACTCCTTACCGATGAAAATATCCCGGCACACAGCTTAGGAT
>CAKUAQ010000052.1 GCA_934636435.1 uncultured Eubacteriales bacterium | reverse complement strand
AGCCCAGCCGATAGGAGATCGCGCACACGATCGGAACAAATACCAATGTCAGCGCACAGGCCAGCAGTCCGCCCACCGGCAGCTTGGCCGGTTCGGTCACATTGCCCAGCACCCCGTTGATAAACGGGAGATACGGTATCTGCATAATGCGATAGATCGCCAGATAAGCCGCGCCCCTGCCGGTCAGCTTCACAGCCCATGCGCCGATATACAGCAGCGCCGCCGGAACGGTCGCCAACACGCCGATCCGCAGACCTCGCAGAGGATCGGGGGTCTTGCCCTTATACCGCACCCCGGTATCGTCCTTGCCGCCCAGCTCCCACAGAAGGTTGTAGGGAAACACACCCATGAGAAACAGGAGCATCAGCTGGGTCAGTACATCCAGCAGCACCTTCACGGCATGCGGAATTTCGGTGATCTTCACCACCCGCTGTCCTTCGGACGCTTCCGGGATAGACTCCTCCGTCTCGCCGTCGGTGAAATAATGCTCCTCCACCAATTGGGTAGCACCGGCCTCATCCGTCTGGGCGATCCGATAACCGACCGTTCGGCCGAACAGACCGTTGCCCAGCACCGACATGGACAGATACAGCACCGCGCACATGATGGTCGCGATGATCACGCGCCCCCATACCTTGAGAGCGACTTTCAGCGTCTGCTTTGATGTGTCTTTCATTGTCTCACCTCAACCGTTCATTCGATGGCCTCGCCGTTTTCCAGCGCCGTGATCATATCAATTCGAGTCTGATGCCGTCCGCCCTCAAAGGGGGTGTCCAGAAACGCCTCGACGATCATCTTCGCCAGCTCCACTCCGATCACCCGTGCGCCCAGCGCCAGCATATTGGCATTATTGTGCGCCCGTGTCATCTTGGCGGAGTAAGGGTCGCCGCACAGGGCGCAGCGGATGCCGGGGATCTTATTGGCCGCCAGCGACATACCGATGCCGGTGCCGCAGATCACAATGCCCCGATCGCATTCGCCGCTGGCCACCGCCCGCGCCGCCCGGGCGCCATAGACGGGATAATGGCAGCTCTCCGTTGTATAAGTACCGAAATCCTTGTATTCCAGTCCCCGGCTCTCCAGCAGAGCCTCCACCTCTTCTTTCAGCTCCAGCGCTGAATGGTCACACGCGATCGCAATCATATCCGTTACCTCCATCTAATTTATACAATGATCATACCGCCGTTCGGCGCCAGCACCTGCCCGGTGATAAATCCCGCAGCATCCGACAGCAGAAACGCCACTGCCTGCGCCACATCCTCCGGCGTGCCCAGCCGACACAACGGCGTTTCTTCCTGCAATTCCTGCAAAACCGCCGCGTCAAACCCCGCCATCATATCCGTCTTAATAACCCCGGGAGCAACGCAATTGACCCGAATACCGGCGGGGCCGACCTCTTTCGCCAGCGCGCGGGTCAAGCCGATGACCGCCGCCTTCGCCGCCGAATAGGGCACCTCACAGGAACCGCCCACCTGCCCCCACATAGAGGAGATATTCACGATGCTGCCGGCGTGCTGTCGAATCATACCGGGCAAAAACCGGCGGCAGGTATAAAACGTCCCGTCGGCATGGGTCGCCATCATTCGATGCCACTCCGCATCGGTCACATCCGTCAGCAGCTCCTGCTGTGCGATACCGGCGTTATTCACCAGAGCCGTCACGGTTCCCAGCTCACGCTCAATAACGTCCCCCATACGGGCAACCTGCCCGGAATCGGTCACATCGCACACATATCCGCGCGCATCCCCGCCGGCCGCCGTGATCGCCGCTACCGCAGCCTGCACCGCATCGGCCGAGCGGCCGTTCACAGCGACGGTATATCCTTCCTGTGCCAAAAGCAACGCCACAGCACGCCCGATCCCGCGGGTCGAGCCGGTCACCAAAGCAATTCTCCGCATACTCACAGCTCCAAGGTCAATTCATGGCCGGTAGGCTCATACCTGGTATACTCCACATCGGTCATGCGGAACATCAGCTTGGATGCCTTCACGGAATCGCTGTCGGAATACTTGTCCGACAGATATACCACCCGCTTAACGCCTGCCTGAATCAGCGCTTTGGCACATTCATTACAGGGGAACAGCGTGGTATACACCGTCGCGCCATGAACATTGCCGCCGGAATAATTGAGGATCGCATTCAATTCCGCGTGGCACACGAACAGGTATTTGGTCTCCATCGGCTGTCCATCCCGTGCCCAGGGCATCACCGCATCCGCACACCCCGTCGGCATTCCGTTATAGCCCACCGACAGGATCTTGTTGTCTTTATCCACGATGCAGGCGCCCACCTGAGTGCCGGGATCCTTGCTGCGCTGGGCGGACAAAATGGCAATGCCCATAAAATAGGCATCCCAGCTCAGATAATCGTTCCTCTGATCCATGGAATCACTCCTCTCCGGTCAAAAGTGACGGCAGTAACGCCGCATAGGGACGAAAAGCACTGGGCAAGGCGACCGTCGTGCGCAATTCCGCCGGCGATGCCCAACAATAGCGCTCCGGCAGCGGCGGCAGCTCGGCAACACGGTACAGTTCCCCCGCCATTCGCCATTCCACATGAGAAAACAGGTGCTTTGCCCGGGGCAATTCACCCGAAAAAACAGCCCTCTCCACCGGGAGCGCCGCCGTCTCTGTAAGCAATCGGTTAGGCAGCTCCCATAGGCTCGCCAGCAAACCGGTGTCCGGACGGCGATGGAGCAGCACCCGCCGATCTCCGTCCGGACCGCCGACGATCACCTGCACAAGCCGCTCCTCCACACGGCGGCGCTGCCGCTTAATCCGCACCGGCAGCTCGCCCTGACATCCGGCGGCAAAGGCCTCGCAGCCGAACCGCAGAGGACACACATCGCAACGAGGGCGCGCGCCGGGAAGACACACCGTCTCCCCCAGTTCCATCGTGGCCTGATTGAACCGCCCCGGCTCCGTATCCGGAATCAGCATGGAAGCCATGGCTGCATAGTGCTTTTTCGCCCCCGAGGACAGCACATCCGTCGAATCGCAGCACAGACGGGACAGCACCCGCATCACATTGCCGTCCACCGCCGGAACCGGGAGCGAAAACGCAATGGAGGCGATGGCACCGGCGGTATAGTCCCCGATACCGGGCAGCGACAGCAGCGCGGCATACTCTCCGGGCAGTTCCCCACCGAAATCCCGGCAGAGAATCCGGGCAGCTTTCCGCAAATTCCGCACCCGGCTATAATAGCCCAATCCCTCCCACAGCTTCAGGAGCACATCCTCCGGCGCGGCGGCCAGAGCCGACACATCCGGCAGACGCTCCATAAACCGCTCATAATACGGCAGAACCGCCTCAATGCGGGTCTGCTGGAGCATGATCTCCGACACCCACACCCGATATGGGGTGGGTGATTGCCGCCAGGGCAGCGGTCGGTTATGGGCGCGGTACCAATCGGACAGAGCGACCGCACCCGTTTGCAGCAGGGCGTCATTCATGAATGATCCTCAAACAGGGACGAAACGGGCCGCCCTTGCCGCGCAAAGCGGCAAGGTTGACCCGTCCATACAGTTTATTTCGTGCCGAAAATGCGGTCACCGGCATCGCCGAGACCGGGAACGATATAGCCATTCTCGTTCAGGTGCAGATCCTGGGAGGCGCAGTAGATCTTCACGTCCGGATGCTTCTCGTACAGGGCCTTCAGCCCCTCAGGGGCCGCAATGATGCACATAAATTTGATGCTGCGGGGATGACGGGTCTTGATCTGGTCAATGGCATCGATCGCCGAGCCACCGGTAGCCAGCATAGGATCCAGCACGATCACATCCCGCTCCTCGATATCGTGGGGCAGCTTACAATAATACGGATGGGGTATCAGCGTCTCCTCGTCCCGATACATACCGATATGGCCCACACGGGCGGAGGGGATCAGCTCCAACGCACCATCCACCATGCCCAATCCGGCTCGCAGGATCGGCACAAACGCCAGCTTCCGTCCCGCAATAACCTTGCTCTTAGCCACCGTGATGGGGGTCTCCACCTCCACCTCGCAAACCGGCAGGTCACGGGTCGCCTCATATACCATCAGCTCGGTGATCTCCTTGATCAGCTCACGGAACTGCTTGGAGCTGGTGTTCTTATCCCGCAGCAGGGTTACCTTGTGCTGAATCAGCGGGTGATCTGCAATGAATGGCGCGTTAAACATTTTCATTACCTCCATATATTTCATGCGAAACCGCACGGATTACTGGGTCGTTTTCTCTGGATCGGCAGCCTGTCGGGCACGCAGCTCCCGTTCGGCCTGCGGCAGACGCAGATAGGCGGGCATCAGGGCAGCCGCCGATATCGTCTCTCCCGACAGGAGCTTACGGCCGGCCGCCAAAGCCGTCCCCACCGCCGACTGAAACCGCAGCGCCGTCGGCGCCAGAAACAGGGTCGGAATTTCCTCTTTCAGCATAGTATAGCACATTTTTGCGCCGTCGCCAACTAAAATTACAGATTTTTTTACATTTTTCAGTCGATTCTTCAATTCTTCGACAGCGATCGCCTCATCCGGCGTTTGGCGCGTAAGGCCGCCGTCGGCGCTCAGATCAAAGGACGCGGTATACACCTGTCGGCAGCGAGCATCCATCACGCAGCAAACCAGACCCTCCAGCGGCAATGTGCGCAGCGGCTCGGCCATCGCTTCCAGTGTCGAAACGGCTATACAGGGGATTTCGTCCGCAAAGGCCAATCCCTTTACGGTAGAAACGCCGATGCGCACACCCGTAAAGGAACCGGGTCCGGCATTGACGGCGACGGCATCCAGCCGTGCCACGGTCAGACCCGACAGACGCAGCATATGCTCGATCATGGGCATGAGCGTCTGGCTGTGGGTCTGTCCGCTATGGCTGTAATAAGAAGCCAGCACCCGCTCATCCTGCAAAAGCGCGCAGGAAACGGGGGTAGCCGAGGTATCCACCGCTAAAATCAGCGCCATGCCATCACTTCCTTTCGATCCGGCGGGTATGCTCGTCCGGAGCGGAGAAAACCAATCGCACGGCATCCTCCGGCAGAGCGTTTTCGATGTTTTCGCTCCATTCCACTACCAGGATCGCACCCGCCTCCAAATAATCAAAAAAGCCGGTCGAATACAGATCGTCCCATCCGGTGACGCGGTACATATCAAAGTGCACCAGCGGCGGCGTGCCGCCGTAATCGTGCACCAGCGCGAAGGTAGGACTGGACACCGGAGCGGTCAATCCCAGCCCCCGGGCGATCCCCCGCACCAGAGCGGTTTTCCCCATGCCCATACCGCCAAACAGGGCCAGCACCGTACCGCCGCGCAAAGCGGAAGCCAGCGATGCACCGTAGGCTTCGGTCTCCTCCACGGAGTGGGTGATGATCCGCTCGTCCACTGTGCCGCCTCCTTTGCCCTCGCACCTGCATTCCATACCTGTTGAAAGGTATTTTACCACACATTTGTAAATAATTAAAGAGAAACTTGCATCTTGCGTAAAAATTCGGTATAATGGACAGGAATGTTCTGAAAGGATGGGAGCGGCTTGGCCAAACACTCGTTAAAGCAGTCCATACGCACCTTTTTCTATTATTCCAACCTGCGGCTGATCCTGCTATGTCTGGCAGCATCGGTCTACGGGTGTCTGCTGGTGTATTCTGCCTCTTACAGTGCCGGAAACGGCATGAGCGGCGTGATCATGCAGATCGGCGCATCGGCAGTGGGTCTGATCCTCGCCATGCTGATCTCTCAGGTGGACTATGAGGACATCTGCCGTCTGTGGCCGGTGTGGGCCGCGCTCTCGGTCGGACTGGTGCTGCTGACCTTTACCCCTCTGGGGCTGAATGTGGCCGGCACCGACGATACCGCCTGGCTAGGGATACGCATCGGCTCCTTCCGCCTGACCTTCCAGCCGTCGGAGCTGATGAAGATCAGCTTCATCATCACCTTTTCCGTGCATCTCTCCCGGGTGCAGCAGGATATCCGCCGGTTCAAAACGCTGGCACTGCTGGCGCTCCACGCCATTATCCCCATCGGTCTGGTATTCCTGCAGGGGGATGACGGCACGGCGCTGGTGTTCATCCTCATATTTCTCAGTATGCTGCTGGTCAGCGGTGTCAACCTGCTCTACTATGTGTTGGGGCTGGCCGGTGTATGTGCGCTGGTACCGCTGGCATGGACGTATCTGCTCACCGACGATAAAAAGGCCCGGTTTCTCTGCATTTTGCCCCCATATGTGGAAAAGTACCTCAGCACCACCGGCTGGCAGCAGTATGAGGGACTGAAAGCCATCGGCTCCGGCAAGCTCACCGGCGTCGGATATTTACAGGGCGGCAAAGGATTCTCCTTTGCCCGGAACAACGACCTCATTTTCACCGTGGCGGCGGAGGAATTCGGATTTATCGGCGGTCTGCTGCTATTTCTGCTGCTGGCGCTGCTGGTATTTGAGCTGGTGCGCTGCACCAAGCAGTCCCGGGACATTCTGGGCGGATATCTGTGTGTCGGTATGCTGGCACTCATCGGATTTCAATCGCTCATCAATCTGGGAATGTGTCTGCGTGTATTGCCGGTCATCGGCATCACCCTCCCCTTTTTCAGTGCCGGCGGCAGCTCGGTGGCGACCTTGTATCTGGGTATCGGGCTGGTGCTCAGCGTATCCTTCTCCCAAAACACCCGGCGCAAAAGTTTAGCCGATCTGCGCAGCTGATTTCCGGTAGGCCAGAATGAAAAACTCCGCCGTGACCGACAGATGCTCGATCTGCGCCGCCTTCAGCTGATCGGCCTGCCCGGTTTTATAATAATACGGCGTCATGCGGAACAGCGATTCCACCGTTTCTCTGTCCGGCAAGTCCATGGAATACCGCAAATGGGTCTGTTCGATCAGGTCAAGCCCCGGCAGCTCAAAGGGCTTGACCTGATTCTTATATGGCGTGTCGTAGATGCACTGCTTCAGCTCCCACAGGTGTGCTTCACCGGGGATGGCCATAAGGAAAACCCCGTCCGGCTGCATCACCCTCCGGATCTCCTCGCCGCAATACGGCGCAAACACATTGGCAACCGCGGCGCAGCTCCCGTCCGCCACCGGCAGATGAAACGCGCTGGCCACGGCAAATTGCTCCTCGGTGCAGACACGGGCTGCCTTGTCCAACGCGATCTTGGATATATCAATTCCGGCGCAGACCGCCGCCGGATACCGGTGCCGGATAGCCGCCGCCATGCGGCCGGTATAGTATCCCTCGCCGCAACCGATATCCAAAAAATCTCCTTGCGGCATATACCGCTCCAGATGCTCGCACAGCCCGTCCGCCAGAGGCGCATACCAGCCGCCCTCCAGAAACCGTCGGCGAGCCTCCACCATCAGCTTATCGTCGCCGGGCATTTTCCCGTGCTTACGGTTGGCGGGCAGCAGATGCACATATCCGCTGCGGCTGCGGTCAAAGCTGTGCCGCCGGGCACATTGCCACCCGGCGGATGTCGCGGCCAGTGACAACCCACAAATGGGACAGATCCACATAGTTTTCTTCCTTAATATTTCAGTAAAGTCATCCGCCAAACAAAAAGGCGGCGCGGGTGAAACCACGCAATGTTCTTTTTCGCAAGCGTACCGAAAGATCGTCTCAAAAAAGGAGCAGACCACACTGTCTGCTCCTTTTTGGCGATTATTCTTCGTTCGCTTCCGGCTCCTGCGTCGGCTCGGCGTCGGCCAGCTGATCCAATTCGTCCATCTCGTAATCAAAACAGCCCTCGCACTCATGGCGGGAAATTTTCTTGGCACGGGCACGCAGCATCAGCAGCACAACCGTCGTAATCGCAGCCACCACAGCGGCCACCACGGCGATCCAAGTCCATTTGCAATCCTTAGAGCATTTCATCGGTAAGACTCCTTTCAGCGAATAGGTTACAAATCTGTCATAATTATAGCCTATCCGACGGCAAATGTCAAGGGAAAAAGCCCGCATCCACGGAAATCAATTTTCAAATCACGGAAAAAGTGGTATACTGTAGGCATGGACAAGAAGCGGACGGTGGAAAAGAACCGCGAGCGGATTGAAATCCGGACGGCGTACACGAACGACGATGCTGCTTGGCTGTGTGGGAGGGAGAAACGGAAGAATCTGTGCTGCATCGGCGCAATCCGAAAGGAAGTCGAAGCTGACGGCAAGCGTACCGAAGAGTGGCACTGCTACATTTCCAGCCGCAAGCTGTCGGCGGAAGAGCTGCTTCATCATGCACGAATGGAGTGGGCCGTGGAGTCGATGCACCGGTTGTTAGATGTTCATTATGGCGAAGGTTACTGCCGGATTGCCTGCTGGAACTTGATCTTTTGTGTGCGGTCTTGGAAAATTGATTTCCGTGGCCTGTATGCCGGTTTTTATCAAAAAAATACCGGTGAGCCGTTTCATTTCTTGACAAGCGGGTGTATAATGTATTTTAGAGTAAGATGCCTATTTTACCACAAGTAAGGAGCGATTCAGATGAAAACCTGGGAAGAACTGGTCTATGAAGCAAAGCGTTTGGCGGAAGCCGCCGGGCGGAAGGTCACAGATATGGCCGATCTGGCAAAGATGAAGTATAAGATCACGGAAAACGACAAGGCCATCGAGGCCACCATGGAGGCACTCGGCCGACTGCTGTATGACAGCCGTAAGAAGGATGAGCCGCTCAATGAGGAGACCATCGCCGAACTGATCGCGCAGGTGGATGAGCTGAATGCCGACAACGCGCGCTTGCAGGCGGAGATCGACAACAACCGCGGCAAAAAGACCTGCGCCGGCTGCGGAGCCGTCAACACCGAGGACGCTTCTTATTGCAGCAAGTGCGGACAAAAGCTGTAAATCAGGAACAACCCGACGGCGTTCTTCCAGCGGGAGAACGCCGCTTATTTTGTACAACTCGATTGGGCAGGAGGAAACACAATGCGTCTCGCGGGACAAATCATAGGAATGTTCGCCACTGCGGCGCTGGTATCTTCATTTCAATGCCGCAGGGAGCGGACGATTGCCTGTTTCTGGACAGTCAGTGCAGCGTTGTTCGTAGCGCATTATCTGATGCTGGGAGAGATATCCGGAGCGGTCATGGAAAGCGCCCTGCTGGTGCGCAACCTGCTGGTGACCTCTCGCAGACCATGGGTGATGCGGCGGCCGACCATGTGGATCATGCTGGCAGCCATCGTGGGGGTCTCCCTGCTTTCCTGGGAGAGCTGGTTCTCCCTGTTCCCGCTACTGGCGCTCGTCGGCTCCACGATGGCCCTGTGGACCGACGATGCCAAGATCATCAAAATAACACAGCTGACGGTTACCTCCCCCGCATGGATGGTCTATAATATCCATGTTCTATCCTGGGCCGGGATCGTGTGTGAGACCCTGGATATCGGATCTGTGCTGGTGTATTTCCTGCGGGAAAGATTGGAGAAGCGTAAAGGAGCGGCAGACTAATGCTGGCAAAGAATCAACTGACCGAACTGGAGATCATCGGCATTACCGGCGAGGGCAACGGCGTAGCCCGCTATACGGATGCCGACATACCACAGCCGGGCTTTGTGGTATTCGTTCCGCGCACGGCGGTAGGAGATCGGATTCTCTGCCGCATCGTGAAGGTGCAGAAGGCCCATGCGTTCGGCCGCTTGGAGGAGGTGCTGCGCCCCTCGCCCGATCGGAATGCGGACGGCTGCGCCGGATGCGGTGTTTACGGCCAATGCGGCGGGTGTGTATGGCGTCATGTGACCTATGAGGCCGAGAGCCGCTATAAGCAGGACTGGGTGCGAGACACCCTGCGCCGGGTCGGCGGCATCACAGCGGAACCGCTGCCGCTGCTGGCGGCAGCGCAGCCGGACCGCTATCGGAATAAAGCGCAATTCCCGGTGGCACCGGACGGACCGCCCGGCGATAAGCCGCTGCTGGGCTTTTTTGCGCCACGCAGCCACCGGATCGTGCCGGTACGGGACTGTATGCTGCAGCCGGAGAGCTTTCAGCCGGTGCTGAACGCTATCGCCCGCTGGATGGCAGAAAACCGCGTACCCGCCTATGACGAGACGAGCCACAGCGGGCTGGTGCGGCACATTTACATCCGTCAGGGGGCGGTTTCAGGACAGATGATGGTGTGCCTTGTCTGCCGCCACGGAAAGCTGCCCGCCGTGCCGGCGCTGATTACCGCCGTGCGGGAGGCAGCGCCGCAGCTGGCCAGTCTGTCGGTGAATGTGAATCCGGAAAAGACCAATGTTATCCTCGGAAGACGCGGCTACGTGCTGTGGGGCGACGATGGAATCGAGGATACCCTGTGCGGACTGCGGTTCCGGCTGTCGCCACGGTCGTTCTATCAGGTGAATCACACCCAGGCCGAACGACTGTATCGCACGGCAGCCGAACTGGCGGGGCTCACCGGAAAAGAGACCCTTCTGGATCTGTATTGCGGCACCGGCACCATCGGCCTGTCCATGGCACGGCAGGCCGGACAGATTATCGGCGTGGAGGTAGTGCCGGAGGCGGTAGAGGATGCGCGCCGCAATGCGCAGATCAACGGCATCGACAATGCCCGTTTCCTATGCGGCGATGCGGCGCAGGCGGCGGAGCAACTGGCGGCGGAGAGGATACACCCGGATGTGGTGGTGGTCGACCCGCCCCGCAAAGGCTGCGACGCGGAATTGATCGACACGATCACCAAGATGGCGCCGCGGCGGTTGGTGTATGTATCCTGCGATCCGGCGACGCTGGCGCGGGATCTGGCAAGATTTGCTCACCTGGGTTATGTTGCCCGGGCGGTGCAGCCGGTGGATTTGTTCCCGCGCACCGCCCATTGTGAGGTAGTCACATTGATCACTCGAGCCGGGTTGAAACGATAGAATATATGTGAAAAAGAAAGGAAGAGCGATCTATTTAGGAATGTTAGGAGATGATGGATTTGCATTTTAAAAGGATTACAAAGGAGGATGCGGCTTTTCTGACTGAGATATTCAGTATTCCGGAGTACGAATTGTATTTTGCTGAAAACGATACTACGCAAGAAGAATGGCAGGAACGGATAGCAACTTACTATTTGTCAGAACAGTCATATATCGTATCCGATGGCCAAGAGAAAGTCGGATGGATTATGTATTCTATCGTAAAAGGAATCTGTAAGATAGATATCATCGTACTCCATCCGCAAAAAAGATATATGGGATATGGGAAAGAGATCATAGCCGAGTTAATCGCAGCAAACCCGACAGTCACAAAAATCAAGCTTGACGTTCAGAAGAGAAACAAACAGGCATTGTCGTTTTACCGAAGACTCGGTTTTAGCGTTGACGGCGAGGAAATACAGCCGGTCGGTGAAAGCGAGGTACCATATTTCAATTTATCATTGGCTTTATAGTTCTCAGGTAACAGAGCTATCAGATCGATCCAAGAGATTATTTTTAACTGGTCGACGGCATATTCTTTACGAGGACAGTTGCGACAACAGCGTTGATATATGCTTTATTTATTCACGCCATTGTCCCGAGCTATGTGGAGACGGTATGTTTATTGGAGTCGGATTAGCC
>CAKUAQ010000051.1 GCA_934636435.1 uncultured Eubacteriales bacterium | reverse complement strand
GTTTTCGGCATAGCATTCAAAGCATTTTTCCATCATTTCGCGCTTGCGCGCGTTGTGCTGTTCCTCTGTTGCTCTCACATACGCCACTTCCCTCTCGATAACTAACCAATCAATTAATTATAGCATAACATAGAATTGTATCGAATTCAAGAACCAACTGCAAAATAATACGAAAAAGCGGGATGTCAATTTCTTTAACAAATCACAATAATGGGCGATTCGGAAAACCGCCAATTGATTTAATTCTGATTTTTCGAATATAGGTTTCTAAGAGGGCAGTCTATCCATTTTTTGTTTTTTGCTCATAAACAGCACCTTCCATTTCGTTTTTCAGATAAGAGGAGTGCGTCTACTCTTACCTTTTTTGGAATTAGTAAGAAAAGACGCTTTCTTCACCTTTCGAGGCGCGATTCTAAGCAATATCGTCGGTTCAAGTCCCGTTATACCGAGAAAACCGACGATTGTTTGCCCTGAAAAGTAAATTTAGAAAGATAATCAAAAAACGCTGAAACCCCTTGTTAAATCAAGGGGTTTCAGCGTGTGCTCCACATCGTGGAGCAATGATGGTGCCGCTGACCGGGCTTGAACCGGTACGGTATCGCTACCGAGGGATTTTAAGTCCCTTGTGTCTGCCAATTCCACCACAGCGGCATGGTATAGGGAGGTGAAAAACTCTGCTCCCTATAATAGTCCCTAAAAAAACATTTGTCAAGATTTTTGTGCATCTTTTGGGCGTTTCATGGTCAATCCGATGCGTTTTTTCGCCACATCCACCGACAATACCCACACCGTCACCACATCGCCCACCTTCAGCACCTCGGAGGGGTGCTTGATATAGCGGTTGGTGATCTGCGAAATATGCACCAAGCCGTCCTCGTGTACGCCGATATCCACAAACGCTCCGAAATCCACCACATTCCGCACCGTGCCGGTCAGTTCCATCCCCGCCTTGAGGGATTCGATGCCCAGCACATCGGTGCGCAGAAGCGGCGCCGGCAACTCATCCCGCGGATCTCGGCCGGGATGCTGCAATTCCGCTACGATATCCCGCAGAGTGGGTTCGCCCACCCCCAGCTTTTCGGACAAAGCGGCATATCCGATGCCATCCACCTTTTCCTGCAGGCCGTCCATCCGCCCGGCGGTCACACCGCATAATTCGAGCAGCGCCTTGGCCGCCTCATAGCTCTCCGGGTGCACCGCCGTATGATCCAGCAGGTTCTTACTTTCCGGCACCCGCAGAAAACCGGCACACTGTTCAAAGGCCTTAGGCCCCAGCTTCGGCACCTTTTTCAGCGCCGTCCGGGAGGTGAACTCGCCGTTCTCTTCCCGATAGGCCACAATATTCTTCGCCACCGTGCCGTTGATGCCCGCCACCTGCTCCAAAAGCGGCGCAGAGGCGGTGTTCACATCCACCCCCACGGCGTTCACACAGGATTCCACCACACCGCTCAGCGCCTCATTGAGGTGCGCCTGGGGCAAATCGTGCTGATACTGCCCCACGCCGATGGCCTTGGGATCGATCTTCACCAGCTCCGCCAGCGGGTCCTGCAGCCGCCGGGCAATGGACACCGCCGAGCGCAGATTCACGTCATAATCCGGGAATTCCTGCGCCGCCAGCTTGGAGGCGGAATATACCGATGCCCCCGCTTCACTGACCACCATATATGCCACCTTGTCGTCTCCCAGCTCATGCAGCAGATCCGCCACAAACACTTCGGTCTCATGGGAGGCGGTGCCGTTTCCAATGGCAATGACCTCTACGTGGTACTTGCGGATGAACCCCCGGATAACCCGTTTTGCCTCATCCATACGCTTGAATTGCGGCACCGGGAATACGATCCCCGTATCCAGCACCTTGCCGGTGGTGTCGATCACCGCCGTCTTGCAGCCATGCTGATAGCCGGGATCCAGCCCCAGCGTTACCTTCCCCTTGACCGGCGGCTGCATCAGGAGCTGCCGCAGGTTCGTAGAAAATACCTGAATCGCCGCCGCCGATGCCGCTTCGGTCAGGGTGTTGCGCATCTCCCGCTCCAGCGCCGGGAAAATCAGCCGGTCATACGCGTCCTCTGCCGCCATCTGCACCTGCGGAGTGGCAGGGCAGTCCGCCTTGATATGCTCAGAGGACACAATCCGCATCGCGTGCGCCACGTCAAAATCCACGTGCACCCGCAAAAATTCCTCCTGCTCGCCCCGGTTGATGGCAAGAATACGATGCCCCGGCACCTTGTTGAGCGGCTCCCGGAAATTATAATAGTTCCGGTAGACGCTATCTTCCTCTTTAGCGGCTTTGGCGGTGAGATACCCATTGGCAAAGCACACCACCCGCAAGCGCTTACGCACCGCTGCGTCGTCGGCGATCCGCTCCGCCACAATGTCCCGGGCGCCCGCCAGCGCCTCCTCCACGGTGGGAACCGCCTCGGTGATATACGCCTGTGCCAGCACGGCGGGGTCTTCCCCATGGGGATCCTGCGCATAGAGGGCATCCGCCAGCGGCTGCAAGCCTTTCTCCTTAGCCACCGTCGCACGGGTGCGGCGCTTCGGACGGTAGGGGCGGTAGAGGTCGTCCAGCTCGGTCATCGTCGCCGCCCCATCCAGAGCCGCCGCCAGTTCCTCCGTCAAAGCGCCCTGCTCCTCGATCACCGCCCGATACTTTTCCCGCGTCTCGTCCAGATTACGCAGATAGGTCAAGCGCTCCGCCAATTCCCGCAGCACCTGATCGTCCAGCGAACCGGTCTGCTCCTTGCGGTAGCGTGCAATAAACGGGATCGTATTGCCGTCGTCCAGTAATTGCATCACGCTGCTCACCTGCGCCGGGCGCAGATGGAATTCCTCTACAAGTGCCTGTTGAATGTCCATAGCCGTCTCTCCTATGTATAGTCTATCGCCGCTTAGTATACCATACCCCGCCCGTCGAACGCAAGGGTTTTTCATTGACGCGACGGGAAAAATATGGTATGATAGCGGATAAGAACGGAGGCGAAAGCCCATGGCGCTTTGGGTAGCGGATTGCACCCCGCTGACAGCGGACGCAGCGATTCAGTCGGCACTCCCCCACCTGGACGCCGCCCGTCAGAGCGCTGTCGCCCGCCGCCAGGACACGCTGTCCCGGGCACAAACGGCGGCCGCCGGACTGCTGCTGACCCATCGCTTCGGACAAGCGGGGCAGCCGCCCCTCCTCGCTCACGGCAGCCACGGCAAGCCGTATCTGCCGGACGGACGCGCCCATTTCAGCCTGTCTCACAGCGGTCGGTACGCCTTTTTGCTGACGGCGGATTCCCCGGTGGGTTTAGATGCCCAGCAGATTGACGGCAGCCGCCCCCGCGTGGCTGAGCGGTGCTTCACCGCGGCCGAGCAGATATGGCTGGCGCAGGACCCGGACGGCCGCTTTGCCCGGTTGTGGGCACTGAAAGAGGCGTATCTTAAATATACCGGTTTCGGGCTGGTGCTGCCGATGAGCAGCTTTACCGTGCCGCTGCCGCCGGCGGGGTATGATGCCGCCTCCGCCTGCTACTGGCAAGCGGCGGAATGGGCAGGGGCTGCCATCGCTGCCTGCGGTGATGCACCCATACCGCCGCTCATCCCGGAAACCGTGGACATTCTTGCCCTGCTGCGGGCATATTAAGGAGGAATACTCATGGGTAAAACCGCATACATCTGCCCTCTGGGCGATTCTCTCACCGAGGGAGACGGCAACGGCAGCGCCTACCGCTATGAGCTGTTCCGCCGCCTGTATATGGACGGGGCGGATTTTGCCTTTATCGGCGGGCAGAAGGCTGGAGACATTCGTCTGCCGGAGCGCTATGCCCGCCACGGTGGCTATTGCGGCTATGTGATCGGTGACGACGCCTGCCAGCCCGGCAGTTCTCTGCGGGCGGTTTTGGCGCAGACCGGCGGCGATTTGGTGCAGCGCGATGTGTTCGTCAGCAGCGGCGGCACCGACGGCGGTATGACGACCGCCGAGGCGGTGGCAATGGCAGACATCGTGCTTTTGTATATCGGCGCCAACGATTTCAATCAAAAACTGGATCTGCCGCATATCAATGAACGGTATATGCAGCTGCTGGAGGCTATCTACGCCCTCAACCCGCAAGCATCCGTCTATGCGGCAGTCAACCGGGAGCGGTTTGGCATATCCCCTGCGGAGGGGGTTCCGTCCCTGGCGGAATTCCTGCTGACCTTGGACACCGACGAATACACTCGCCGCACCGGGCATGCGCTGCATATCGTGGACCTGTCTGCCGGACACGTCCGCGTCGAGGATTTCCTCGGCGACCGGCCGGTGGACGACGGACATCCCCGCCCCAGCGGAAACCGCAAAATAGCGGAGGCGTTCGCCTGCGCCATTCTGCCGGAGGTACGCCGGTTGAACGCTGCTGCCGGAGCACAGCTGGAATCCGTGCCGGTTACCGGTATCGTCCACGATATGCCCGCCACCCTGACGCTGCGTCCCTGTGAAGGCAAACGCCTTCACGTCAACGTCGAACCGGCGCAAGCCACGGTTCCTACCGTTCTTTGGAGCAGCAGCTATCCGGAGGTGGCAGAAGTAGACGATTACGGCGTCGTGACCGGGCATCGAGCCGGCACAACGCAGATTTTTGCCCTCACGATGGACGGACAGTACTCTGCCACCACCACTGTATTTGTAGAGGGGCGTCCGCTGGACCACTCTGCCGGACTGCCGGAGGTGTTTGCCGATACCTTTTCCGACCTGTCGAGTTGGGATGTGAAGCCTGCCGCCGCGATTAAGCCCCAGTTTCACGAGTTTTATGCTTGTTTCCGGGAGCCTACAGGTCAAGCCATATCCCGTAAGTCCTGCCCGGTGGGCGACACCGGATGGATGGAATTCGTCCATATGACCGCCAACGACCGAGACCACCGGGATGACTTCGACAGCTCCTATACCGAAGTATGTCTGGGGCAGCTGTCGGTGCGATTCACCGGCGGCGGGCGCTATATTCACCTAACCGAGAACGGGGTATCGCTGGGACGGTACGAGACCCTGCCGCCGGTATCCATTCACACACCGTGGGGAATGCAATGGAACTGTAAAGACATAGTTCTTTACAGCAACAACGAACCGGTGCTACGCGTTTCCGCCGCCGCGCCCTTGTGCGGCAACGTACCGGTAGCCATTCGCTGGCAGCGCTCCACCATCCAAGACCGGATTTTTGACCTGCGGGTATACAGCCGCTGAGGGAGGAACACACTATGAGTATTACCGTGAAAGACATTCGGGCAAAGAAAGGCTTTATCTGCGATATGGACGGCGTGATCTATCACGGCAACCATCTGCTGCCCTGCGCCAAGGACTTTTTCCGCTGGCTGCAGGAGCAGGATAAGCAATATCTGTTCCTCACAAACAGCAGCGAGCGCACGCCGCGGGAGCTGCGCCAAAAGCTTCTGCGTATGGGGCTGGATGTAGAGGAAAGCCATTTCTACACCAGCGCTCTGGCCACCGCCAAGTTTCTCAAGGCGCAGGCGCCCGGATGCTCCGCCTTTTGCATCGGCGAGGCGGGGCTGACCAACGCGCTCTACGAGGCGGGTATCAGTCTCAACGACGTGAACCCCGACTATGTGGTCGTGGGCGAGACCCAGAACTATAACTATCAGAATCTATGCAAAGCAGTGCGTCTGGTGGAGAACGGCGCCAAGCTCATCGGCACCAACTCCGACATGACCGGCCCCACCGAGGGGAACATTCAGGTGCCCGCCTGTCGGGCGCTGGTGGCACCCATTGAGCTGTCCACCGGCAAGCAGGCATATTTTCTGGGGAAGCCAAATCCGCTGATGATGCGCAGCGGCATCAAGCATCTGGGCTGCGGTCCCAGTGACATCGCCATCATCGGCGACCGGATGGACACCGATGTGATCGCCGGCATTGAATCCGGCGCCGACACGGTGCTGGTGCTGTCCGGCGTATCCACTCGGGAAACCGTCGATTCCTTCCCCTACCGCCCCTCGATCATTCTCAGTGACGTGGGCGATATCGCCGAGTAACCCCCATATCCTGACGCTAAGGAGTGCTGAGCATTGGCGAAAAACCGGTACAAAAAGCTATTCTCCAATACGCTGATACTTGGCATCGGCACTTTCGGCTCCAAAGTGCTGACCGTGCTGCTGATGCCCCTCTACACCAGCTATCTGACCAATGGCGAATACGGCATCGTGGACCTGCTGGTGCAGACCGCCAATCTGCTGATCCCGCTGGTGTCGCTGGGCATGAATACGGCCGTGCTGCGATTCGGCATGGACGGTGAAACCGACCGGCGCAGCGTGCTGACCACCGGACTGATCGTGGATCTGATGGGATTCGGCGTTTTTTTGCTGTTCTATCCGTTGATGGCACACATCCCGAAGTTCGAGGGATACACCGTCTGGATCTACGTGTTCGTGCTGACCTCCATGATCCACTATCTGTTCGCCTATCAGGTGAAGACCCTGCAAAAGGTGCGGCTGTTCGCCGTGTGCAGCATCATCGGCACCGCCATCACGCTGGTGCTGGATATCGTCTTTCTGGCGGTGCTGAAGATCGGCGTGGTCGGGTACATTCTGGCGATTGTGCTGTCGGATGCCACCTGCATCGTGCTGCTGTTCTTTAAGGCGAAGCTCTATCGCTATATCGACCTGAACTACTATAAAAAACGGATCACCAAGGCGATGCTGAAATACTCGGTTCCTCTTATTCCCACCACAGCGCTGTGGTGGGTGACGGATGTGTCCGACCGATTCATGGTCACCTGGATGATCAGCGAAGAGGCCAACGGACTCTACGCCGTGTCTTATAAGATCCCCAATTTGCTCATCCTCATCAGCGGAATCTTTATGGATGCCTGGCAGATGTCCATCCTGACGGAAAAGAGTCCCCTGGAACGGGAAAAGTTTTTCAGCCGTATTTTTACCATGTACCATTCTCTGCTGTTCGTCTGCGGCTCCGGGCTGATCCTGTTCTCCAAGGTGATCACGAAAATTCTGGTGGCGGACAGCTTTTACCCCTCCTGGCAGTATATGCCCACGCTGGTGATCGCCACCGCCCTGTCCTGTCTGGTATCCTATCTGGGTACCATCTACACGGTGGAAAAGCAGAGCCACAGCACCCTGTGGACGACGATGGTGGGCACAGTCGGCAACCTCATCGGCAACTTTTTCCTCATCCGCGCCTACGGCGTGCAGGGAGCGGCGCTGTCCACCGCCCTCAGCTACGCGCTGGTATTTGCGCTGCGCTCCTTCCACACCCGCCGGTGGGTGCGGCTGCAATGGGATATGCCCCGGTTCCTGTCCAGCGCCGCATTGATCACCGTGCAGAGCATCCTCATGGTGCGAGAGGTCAAGGGCTGGATCGTCTGGCAGATCCTCCTGTTCCTGCTGCTGGTGATTATCAATTTTCAGCCGCTGGTGCGCAGCGTATACCGGATCGTGGGACGCAGAATGCGCAAGGGGGTCTGAGCCTATGGAACGCTGTCCGGCCATCGAACGCAGCATCATCACCACCTACCGAAAAACCATCTGGAATCCGTTTATCGGCGGACTGAAAACCTATAAAATGATTGGGGCGGGCGACCGCATCGCCGTGTGCATTTCCGGCGGCAAGGATTCCATGCTGCTGGCCAAATGCCTACAGGAGCTGCAGCGCCACGGCAGTGAGGTACCGTTTGAGCTGGAATTCGTGGTGATGGACCCCGGCTATCGCCCGGAAAACCGCCGCCAAATCGAGGAAAACGCCCGGCTGCTGTGCCTGCCCATCCATATCTATGAGAGTCCGATCTTTCATGTGGTGGAGAAGCAACAGACCGGTTCCCCCTGCTACCTGTGCGCCCGGATGCGCCGGGGATATCTATACAAATACGCTCAGGAGCTGGGCTGCAACAAAATCGCGCTGGGACACCACTATGACGATGTGATCGAAACCGTTCTCATGAGTATGCTCTACGGGGCCGAAATGCGCACCATGATGCCCAAGCTCCACAGCACCAACTTCCCCGGCATGGAGCTGATCCGCCCCCTCTATCTGGTGCGGGAAAAGGTGATCCTCAATTGGGCGGCATACAACGATCTGCACTTTATCCGCTGTGCCTGCTCCGTCACCGACGGCACTCAGGGCGAATCCAAGCGGGCGGAGATCAAGGCGCTGCTGGCTCAGCTGCGGCAGGTCAACCGTCAGATCGACCAGAACATATTTCGCAGCGCCGAGAATGTCAATCTCGAGACGATTTTGGGGTATCATAAGGGGGACCACCGCGTGAGTTTCCTGGACGCCTATGAACAGAACGGGACAGAGGTGTAAATGCCTCTGTCCCGTTTTCTGTATTTTCTGCTATCCGCGGAACCGCCCTATACCGCAAGCACAAATGAACCCTGCCCGCAATCCCATTGATGCTGTTTCAAATCCACCAGTCCGTTCTCCCGGAAGGTCACGCCCTCCGCCGCCAAAAGCTGCTCCTGCTCCGGCCAGCCGGGTGCCGTCCGTCCCTGATGATTCACCACCCGGTGGCAGGGATACACCCCATAATACTCCGCCCGGCTCAGTACCTTCCCCACAAGGCGGGCATTCCGATCCCGACCGATCAGCCGGGCGATCTGCCCATAGGTTGCTACACACCCACAGGGAATTTCCTCCACGACCGCCAGTATTTCATAGATCAACGCGTCATCCAGCCTCTTCTGCACCGTAATCCCCCTACCCGATCCGTCAAAAACGAATCCGTATCGGCCGTCGCCCGGCCCTTCTACTTTGCCGTGCACTCCCGCCGGTTTTGCGCAGTCAACCGCAGTTCCTTCATGCGCTCCCCGGCTGGGACAGTTCCCGCGCCGCTCCGACCCGAATTTCTTCCATACACAGATAAATCGGCAAAGCGGAAAAAGTAAAATCGGCAAGCGTCTCGCGACGCTCGCCGATTCTGGAGCGGGTAATGGGAGTCGAACCCACCTATCAACCTTGGGAAGGTCGCATTCTACCGATGAATTATACCCGCAGGAACAGTGGGTAGTATACCATAGATTGCCGGAAAATGCAAGAAGAAATTTTCATTTCTCCGCATTTTCTGCCCGAAAGGCCGTATTCTGCTCCGCAAGCCATCCTCCGACCGCCTCCAGGCCGTCGGTATCCAGCGGAAACATCGCCTGCGCCCGTATCTCGCTCAGCGCCCGGCACAGCATCCCGTACCAGGTACACACCTCAAAATGAGAGGTTCCCTCGTCGCCATCCTTCACAAACACCGGCTTAATAAAATAATTGAAACCCTTCAGGCTACCGCAAAAGGAATTATCGCTCATAAAAAAATGAATCCCCGGAATGGGAAAATCGGGCAATGCCATGGTATCCGCTCCTCATTCTGTCAAAAGGCTGTCATAAAACTGTCAAAAAATCGGCAATCCCAGCTGCTGTACGGTCTCCTCCGTCACAGCCAGTGTCTGCGGATGAATATACACCACCCGGCGCATCAGCTGGCGGGCATACCGCACCGTGGCCGCCGTGCCGGAGCGGACGTCTGCCGTATCGTGAGAAAACACCGCCAGCACCACACCCGCCTGCTCCACCATATAGCGATTCCGCCCCCGGTAACAGGCCGCCGCATCGGCGGCCGCCTCCCGGGGGGAATACAGCACCGTTTCCTCGGTGCAGCCATCCCGCACCCGGCGGTATTCCTGCTGCTGCGCCAGCGTCCAGCGCGCCTCCTGTCCCTCAAAGGGGATCACCGCCGACAACCGCACCTCCGGATGCTCCTGCCGCAGCCGCAGCACCGCATGTGCCGCCCATAAATCCACGCCAATGCACATCCCTGTGATAAACCGGCGGCAGCCCTCGGCATACAGCCGCTCGATCTGCACCGCCAGCGCCCGTTGCACCTGCTCCGGACGCAGCTCCTCCGGCGCAAACCGAAACCGATAGGGACGGTATCCGGTGAAACAGCAACGTTCCTGTTGCGACTCGCTCACAAGTCTGTCCTCCGCTCCCGTCTCACAGCCGTTGCCGTATGTATTCGCCCACCTGCGCGCGGGGAATATCCAGCGCCAGCGAAAATTCCTCATTGACCAGCCGGATGCAATCCTGCAGCAGCGTTTCATCGGAATTGGCCAGCTTTTTCCCGTTCTCGATGCGCTCCTGTTTCTTTTGATTCAGACAGCGGATCAACCGCACGATCTGCCGCAGATCTCCCTCGGCCATGATGCGGCGATATGCGGAACCGCGCTCGTTGCGCTCCTCGATCCAAGTCACCGGATCATCCGTCACGCTCTCCAGCAGAGTATCAATCTCCTGCTTTTGCAGCAGCGGCCGCATCCGCGCCATCAGAGCGACGTTATCGCAGGGGACATACACCAGTGACTTCGGGTCGCTTTGGGGCGCCAGAGAGAAGTATTCTCCGCCCCCGGCTCCGCCGAAATTCATCGGCCGGCAGTCCACCACCCGGCAGACGCCTATCTTTCCGTATACGACGTATTGTCCGTTTTCATAGGTGCTGCTCATAGGTAATCTCCACTTCCTGTCCCTCGATAAAAGTGCGGGTGGCCTGACCGTGCCACTGTCAAGCCACCCGTCAATATGTTCAGTATAACACATCCATCGGCAAATTGCAAAGGGCAAAATCGCCAAATTTTCCTCACAGGTGCAGTACCCGCTCCTTGATCTCCTGGGTGCGCCCCTGGTTCCAGAACTGAGTACCGATGTAGCCGCAGGTACGGCGTGCCACATTCATTTTCGATTGATCGGTGTTGCCGCAATGGGGACACTGCCACACCAGCTTGCCGTCCTGCTCCACGATCTGAATTTCACCGTCGTAGCCGCACACCTGACAATAGTCGCTCTTGGTATTCAGCTCCGCATACATGATGTGGTCATAGATGAATTGCATCACCGCCATGACCGCGTCCAGATTCTGCTGCATATTCGGCACTTCCACATAGCTGATGGCCCCGCCGGGGGACAGCGCCTGGAATTCCGATTCCAGCGCCAGCTTATCGAAAGCGTCGATTGGCTCGGTCACATGGACATGATAGCTGTTGGTGATATAATTCTTATCCGTCACCCCCTCGATGATGCCGAACCGCTTCTGCAGGCACTTGGCAAACTTATAGGTGGTGCTCTCCAGCGGAGTGCCGTACAGAGAATAGTCGATATTCTCCGCCGCTTTCCACTTGGCGGTGTATTCATTGAGCTTTTTCATAATCTGCAGGCCCAGCTCCTTGCCCTCCGGCTCGGTGAGCTTCTTGCCGATAAGACTGTACACACACTCCCACAAACCCGCATAGCCCAGCGACAGGGTGGAATAGCCGCCGTGCAGGAACTTGTCGATGGTCTCGCCTTTTTTCAGCCGTGCCAGCGCGCCGTACTGCCACAGGATAGGGGCAGCATCGGACAGAGTGCCGGTGAGCCGCTCATGGCGGCATTGGAGCGCCCGATGGCACAGCTCCATGCGCTCATCGAACACCTCCCAGAACTTATCCATATCCTTATGGGCACTCAGACCGATGTCCACCAGATTGACCGTCACCACACCCTGGTTAAAGCGGCCATAATACTTCGGCTTGCCGTTCTCATCCACATAGGGGGTCAGGAAGCTGCGGCAGCCCATGCAGGTATAGCAGTGGCCCTCGCCGTTTTTGTCGATCTTATTCCGGAGCATGATCTTCTCGCTGATATAATCCGGCACCATCCGCCGGGCGGTGCATTTCGCCGCCAGCTTGGTCAGCTCATAATAGGGAGTGCCCTCCCGGATGTTATCATCCTCCAGCACGTAAATCAGC
>CAKUAQ010000050.1 GCA_934636435.1 uncultured Eubacteriales bacterium | reverse complement strand
TGCCGGTGGTGGGCTCCGGCACCAGCAATACGGAATTTGAATTTCTCACCGGTGTATCCACCGCCTTTTTCCCGGCAGGGAGCAACGCCTATATGCTGTATATCAAGAATCCCCTGCTCTCGCTGGTATCCACCGTGGGAGCACAGGGGTATTCCAAGCTGGCGTTCCACCCCTACTATTCCAGCGGGTGGAACCGCACAAATGTGTATAAATACCTGGGCTTTGAGCGCTTCCTGTCCATCGGCTCGGTGATCGACCCGGATATCCTCACCGACTACCAGAACAGCGGCTTCAGCGCCGAAACGTTGGAAACTCTGGTGGAGGAGGCCTACCCCGGGCAGGAGGTGCTGCTGCGGCGGTACGTGAGCGACATATGCGACTATCGCAAAGTGATCGAGCTGTATGAGGAGCGGGATGAAAGCCAGCCCTTCTTCCTCTTCAACGTGACCATGCAGAACCACGGCGGCTACACCGAGCGGTCCCAGAATTTCCAGCAGGAGATCTATGTCACCGACGCCGCCGGCAACCGGGCGGTGCGGCACACGGAGCGGGGAGATACCGACCTGTATCCGCTGGCCAACCAGTATTTCTCACTGGTGAAACGCTCCGACGATGCGTTCCGGGAGCTGGTGGAATACTTCCAGCAGCAGGATGAGCCTACCGTCATCTGTATGTTCGGCGACCATCAGCCCAACATCGAGACCGCCTATTTGCAGGAGCTGCTGGGGGTGGATTCGCTGTATTCCCTGAGCACCCGGCAGAATCAGCAGCGATATATCACCCCCTTCTACATCTGGGCGAACTACCCCATCGAGGAAAAAACGGTGGAGCGGCTGAGCAGCAACTACCTGTCCTCCTACGTGATGCAGGTGGCCGGGATAGAAATGCCTGTATTCAACCGGTATCTGCTGAAACTGTCGGAAACGCTGCCGGTCATTGACACGGTCGGATACATCGACGCCGTCGGCAACTATTACGATAACGGGGAGACCTCGGAATATACCCCGCTACTGAAGAACTATGAAAAAGTGATCTATAATCTGATGTTTGACGAGGACAATAAGCACGAGGAGCTGTTTTCGTTGACCGCACCGTGATTCCTTTTATACATTATATGGGGGTGATACCGATGGACGAGATTCGACCGGGACGCTGGCGGCATTTCAAGGGGAATGAATACATGGTGCTGGGCATCGCCCAACACTCGGAAACGCTGGAGCCTATGGTAGTATACCGCGCCCTGTACGGCGACGGCGGACTGTGGGTGCGGCCGGCAGCCATGTGGCTGGAAACGGTGGAGCGGGACGGGCAGAGCTTCCCCCGCTTCACCTACATCGGCGATGAATAGCCTATAAAACGGCGCACAGCACCAGCATCTCCCGGGCTTTTTCGTATAGCGGTTCAAAATCCGACAGCGGCAGCGGGTTTTCTCCCCGCCCCAGCTCGATGGTAAAACCCGGACGATGAAAGCACCGGATGAACCAATCCTTGCACCCCCCATAGGCGGCCATACCGGCGGGATCGGCCACGGTATAGCCGCCGGCCGCTCCCAGCACCTGCGCCATCAACCGGCTTTGAGGCGGTGTGCTGTCGCCATAGCGCCAGTAGATTTCCTCCCCCTGACTGTGGAGCGCCACCAGATGCCGGAATCCGTATCGGCGGCACAGGTCGGTGACCGCCCGGGTCTCCGGTTCGCTTTCGGGAGAAGGGCCGCTGTATTGGCGAGGGCCGGGAGCATCTCGATGATTTTTTGCGGCCAGGGCTTGCATTTCCGCCCAACCTGCGTTAAAATTATGGTTGATGTCCACGCCGCGGGCATTTGCCTGCCACAGCCCCGGCGTATCACCGCCGTGCGCGGCGACAAAAGCGGCATATTTCCCCGCGGCGGCGCTGCCGTGGATAGCAATGTCCACCCCGTCCGGATTGACCAGCGGGAGAAACCAGATCTCCCGCTCCTCCAAGATTTTCTCTACTTCCACATCGCACAGGGGCAGGCGTGCTTTTTCGGCTCGGCACAGCTCCTCACACAGCCGCAGGGCACACAAGGCGGTGAGCCATTCCTGCCCGTGAAAAGCGGCGGCGATCAGCACCCGCCGGCGGCGGCCGCCTTGTCCCGCGGACAGCACCAGCGCCCGCAGGGGACGCTCCAGGACGCTGGCGCCGACGGTGACGGCACGCAGCCCCCGGTACCGGCCGCACAGGGCGGCCACGAGTCCCTCCACAGTCCCGGAATCCGCCGGCTGCGGAACGATCAGCGGCGGCTGGTATACAATATCCACGATGCATTCCCTCTTTCGGGTTATTTTTGTACGGCTGAAAGAACCGTCTTTCAGTCGCACCGGCAGCGTCCCCGATGCGGCAGGGTGCACGGGCCGCCGAATGACACCCCCATTTTTACAGGAAAGGCTATGGTCACACAGGATGGAACTGACGGAAAAACCATTGTCCAGCACAGAGATTTTCTCCGGACGGGTGCTGCATATACGGGTCGACCGGGTGCAGCTGCCCAACGGACACGAATCCACCCGGGAGGTGGTCGCCCATCCGGGCGGCGTGGGGGTCGTTGCCCTGACCGACGGGGGCGAGGTGCTGCTGGTGCAGCAATACCGCTACCCCTATGGCGAGGTCGTCACCGAGATCCCCGCCGGAAAGCGGGAGCCGGGCGAGGATCCGCTGGTTACGGGCCGGCGGGAGTTGGAGGAGGAGACCGGATATACGGCGGATCGCTATGAGCCGCTGGGTACCCTCTATCCCTCACCCGGGTACACGGACGAGGTGATCCACCTGTATTTGGCCACCGGATTGCACCGGACGGCCGCCCATCCGGACGAGGACGAATTTCTCCATGTGCTGCGCCGCCCTCTGGCGCAGCTGGTGGAGCAGGTGATGGATGGCGCGCTGCCGGATGCCAAAACACAGATCGCACTGCTTAAAGTTTGGAAGAAAACAGGAGGGTCACTCTGATGCGTACCATATCCAAGGTTTTTGTGTGGCTGAGCTGGATCGCCCTGATCCCGGCCACTCTGTTTCAGGGCGGCGCGCTGCTCAGCGTATGGCTGAAAAGCCAGTCGGTGCTGGAGGAACGCCCATGGATGCTGCCGGTATGGGCGGCGGTCATTCTACTGCCCATCGCAGCGCAGATCCTGCTGGGCTGTCTGTATCACAAGAAGGGCTGGACCGTCCTGTGCGCTGCTCTGGTGGCGGTGGCGGCGGTGCTGGCGCTGGTGGTCCTGCTGGCGCTGCGGGATGCATTCCCGCCCCAGACCGGGGTCAACGGCACACAAGGATTGACCGTCTGGCGGCTGTGCTATCGCCATGGTCTGTCGATCCTTGCGCCGCTGATGACGGTGGCGGCAGCCCTGCTGCAGGAAGCGGAAAACCACGCGCTGCGGCAGCGTCAGGAGCTGGAGGCGGAGGGCACCACCATCGACCTGTCCGGCAAGCCCCTGTTCCGGGATGAGAGCACTTTGGGTCTGGCACATTTTGGCGGCGACGAGGCCGACGTCTCCACCGCCCCCCGCAAGCTCAAACGCAGTCTGCGGCACAAGGCCAAATCTCAATCCTGACCCATCCGCCCCACTCCCTCAAAGAGCGCGCACAGCGCCGCCCACCCCATCAGATACGGCAGCCATGGCTGTGGATTGCAGGAATGCAGCACCCCCAGCGCCAGGAGACTGCCGCCGAATAAGCCGCTGCTGCCCCGCCGTTTTGTCAAACGGCGGGGCTTTTCGCATCGGGGCGAGCCCAGCAGCCGGTGCAGCTCCCACAGCAACCATCCGCCGCCCACTACAATACCGGCTATCCCCATATACCCTCCCCCATCAGCCATGCGCATTCCGAAAATGCAACGCACCGGGACACCCCGTCCCCACCGTATTACCTATGCGCAAAAGCCGTGTTCCAGAACCGAAGTGTAAAAAATCGCAAAAACCCTATTGACAGTCACGTGAACCTATGATATAATCATAAAAACATCAAATATATTTTGATGACTACTGAAAGGAGGATACCCGTATGGATCATTCCCCGCCGGAGCCGATCACCGGCGTATCCGAGAGCTTCTTTTCCCTGTACCGCCCCATGATCCGGGCAGCAAACGGGCTGACGCTGGCGCAGGTCAGCGCCATCACCCGGCTGGAGGGGTCCACCATCCAGAACTGGATCAAGCGCGGCTTTGTGGCGCATCCGGTGGAAAAAAAGTACTATGAGCGTCAGCTGGCGCGAATCCTGCTGATCGCGGCGCTGCGGGACAGCATGCCGCTGGAGCGCATCGGCGCCATCATGGCGCATCTCAACGGCGACGCCGACGATGAAAGCGACGATACCGTGCCGGAGACCCGGATGTACGACTATCTGTGCGCCGTGCGGCAGGGCATGGAGGACAGCGGATTCACCCGCGTCCGGGCGCTGGAGGTCATTGAATCCGTGACGGCCGATTATACCGCGCCGGACGCCACCGCCCGCCGACGGCTGACGGCAGCCCTGCTGACCATGGCCTGCGCCGATGAAGCCGCCCGCCTGCGCCGGATGGCGGAGGGCTGCTATGAAGATCTGTGTGCTCTGTAACAAATTATACATAGAGGAGAGAAATAGACTATGAGTACAGAACGTAAATTTCCAAAGAAAGCGCTCATCGCAGCGCTGGCGGCGGTTGCCGTCCTCGTGGTGCTGTGCAGCAGCTTCACAGTGGTCAGCGCCGGCCACACCGGCGTGGTGGTCACGCTGGGCAAGGTGAACGAGCGGGTGCTCCAGGAGGGCCTGCACCTCAAGGTGCCGTTCATCCAGTCGGTGGTACGCATCGACAACCGCATCGTCAAGCTGGAGGTGGATACCGAGGCGTTCTCTAAGGACTTGCAGACCGTCTCCACCACCCTGGCCATCAACTACCGGGTGGACACCGCCAAATCATACAGCATCTACAAGAATATCGGTGCGGACTATGAATCGGTGCTGGTGACACCGGCGGTCAACGAGGTGCTGAAGGCCATCACCGCCCAGTATACGGCGGAGGAGAGCGTCACCAACCGCACCCTCATCTCCGACGGGCTGGTGCAGGGGCTGAACGAAAAGCTCAACGGCATCGGGCTGTACATCACCGATGTGAACATCCTGAATTTTGAATTCTCCGATGCGTTCATCAACGCCATCGAGGAAAAACAGGTGGCACAGCAGCAGCTGCTGAAGGCGGAAACCGAAAAGCAGACCGCCATCACCAATGCCGAAGCCCAGGCGGAGACCATTCGCATCAAGGCGGAGGCAGAGGCCAAGGCCAACGAGGTGATCCGGCAGTCCCTGACCCCGGAGGTCATCGAATACAATAAGGTGGAAAAGTGGAACGGCGAGCTGCCCCAGGTGACGGGCAATTCCGGCTCCGTCATCAGTCTGGACGGTTCGTCCTCCGGCAAGTGATCGGGGTGCAGCGTGACGGAGCTCCGTGACCGGACAACAGAGGCAAAAAATCCGGCGGCGTCGGGGTGCCGTACGGGCTGTGTGCCCTGCTGTTCGGCGGCATCGCCATCGGACTGCGGCAATACGGCGCCCTGCGACTCTCCGCCTGCATCGTGTGCGCCCTCGCCAGTCTCGGCATCTTCATCGACCGGCTTCTGACCCCGCCCCGTCCCTTTCGCATCGACAGAGATGACCGGCTGGTGCTGCATGACGGCACCGCGCCGGAAATGCGGCAGGTGCTGGCGGTATCCTATCGGCGGGCACGGGTCAGAGGCATACAATACCGCCGGGGGACCGTCACCGTCACCACCTCGCTGAAAACCTACCGATACCGGTACGTAGCGGATTGCAAGAGCATGGCCGACGCCATTATGCAGCGAAAGGCTACCACACAGACGCAAGCCCCCGATGCATAGCTGCGCCGCCGCAGCCGAGTGTGCACATCCTCCCGGTGGGGCGGCCGACCGTCCCACCGGGAGGATCGACCGGGATGCCGCGCATTTCCTCCCTCCCGTATGAGGGAGGAATACCTGCGACATAAAATAAGTCTGTCTACGCAGCGGCGGCGATTCCAAGGGACCCAGAATGAGCGGATATCCGCAGCCCGGGCGGCGGCGAACCCCCGGCAATCGACAGCTCCATCCTCGGCGGCCGCCCGATTCGGACAGCGAAAGCGGAGGATCCATACACAACGACAAGACGAGGAGTATGCCTATGATCGAAGCCAGAAAATCCGGCGCGGCCGGTGCGCTGTTCGCCATCTGCGTGGCGGCGAGCGGTCTGATGCTGGCCACCGGCGGAGTTTGGCAGGGGGATACGGCGTTGCTGGTCGTCTGCGGCGTATGCACCGCTGTGACCCTCGGCGTATTCATCGACTACCTGCGCACGCCTGTGCGCCCCTTTTACATTGACGAACACGACCGGCTGGTGCTGCACGACGGCACTGTGCTGGAAATGCAGGATATCTGGGATGTGTCCTACCGCCGGGCGACGGGACGGGGTGTGCAATACTCCTGGGGACGCGTCACCATCACCTGCGGACTGGGCGAGCTGAAATACCGCTATATCGGCGACTGCGAGAGCATCGCCAAGAGCCTGCTGCGGCGGGTATACGCCGCCCACGGTCGGCGGACGCCGGAGGATTGATCCCCGCAACAGACAGTTGCTTGCCGCGGCCGCCGGAGAATGATAGAATGTTGTCGAGGTGATACGGATGGAAACAAAAGAAATACTGCGCGAGCTGCGCATGAAACAGGGCTTATCTCAGGAAGCATTGGCCGAGCGGGTGCACGTGACCCGGCAGGCGGTGTCCCGCTGGGAAACCGGGGAGACCGTGCCGAATACCGACACCCTCAAGGAACTGTCCCGGGTGCTGGATGCCTCCATCAACACCCTGCTGGGTTCTCCCCGGCAGCGGATATGCCAGTGCTGCGGTATGCCGCTGGAGGACGGGATCACCAGCCGCGCGGCGGACGGCGGATTCAACGAGGACTATTGTCAGTGGTGTCTGACGGACGATGAATTCACCTATTCCGATATCGACCGGCTGGCGGAATTTCTGGTGCAGCACACCCCGGGCGTGACCTGGACGCGGGAGCAGGCGACGGCATTTTTGCGGACGCTTGACCACTGGAAACCGGCAGAGTAAATGCCGGAATCCGACTGCCCCGGCAGAACGTAGCCCCGTTTTTCGCCGAAAACCCGGTTTAACAGGAACCAAGGCCCCCGACGGATGCCCTATACGGCATTCGCCGGGGGCCTCTGCCTTTGGCCCGGAGCGCCGACGTAGTCCGAACCGCCGCCCGGAACGGTGCGCGGGCCAAACTCCGCATAAAAAAATCCGCATTTTTCGGAATTATGGGTTGCTTTTTCAGGCGGAAGGCGGTATAATGATACCATTGTTTTATGATGGGCGGGGATGGGTTTTTCGTCTGTCTGACAAAAATATATCATTCGGAGGATTGAGATATATGCTGTTATTGGCAGAAAACGCCGGAGCGATTCTCGGCGACGCCGGCATGACCATTCTCATCGGTTTGGTCGTGGTCTTTGCCGTACTGTTGCTGCTCACCGGCGTGTTCAAGCTGTTCGGTATGGCCATGTCCGGCTCCGGCAGCGCCCGGGAGGAAAACAAGGCTCCCACCGCCCCGGCGGCGGCACCCGCCGCGCCCGCAGCTGCCCCTATCGTGGGCAACACCCAGCCGGTGTCCACCGAGCCGCAGATTCAGAACGGGATTCCGGACGAGACGGTGGCGGTCATTTCCGCCGCAGCGGCGGCCATGGCGCCCGCCGGTACCCAGTATGCAGTGGCGGGCATTCACAAAAGGGAGGCGAACTGAGCTATGTGGCAGGAATTTGGCAGCGCCCTTTCGGATCTGTGGACAGAATCCGGTCTGGCGCGGTTATTGAACTTCTCCGGCGGCGGCTGGAAAAACCTCATTATGATCGGTATCGCCTGCGTGCTGCTGTATCTGGCGATCAAAAAGCAGTTTGAGCCGTTGCTGCTGCTGCCCATTGCCTTCGGCATGCTGCTGGTGAACCTGCCTCTGGGCGGGATCATGGATCCCCAGAAGAATTCGCTGGTGGCCTTTTCCGACAGCGAACTGACGCAATATGTAGACGGCACCTATGAACAGGTCTACCCCGTCTACGAAGAAGAAGCCGGCACCATCGGCCAGCAATACCTCTCCTACATACAAAAAACCACCACTGAAGGCGGCAAGGAATGTCTGACCTTCAACGACGGCTACAACACCTATCTGGTGCGCATGGACAGCGAGGGCAACGCCCACGCCATCCGGGTCTACTGGCAGCATTTCGATCAGGGCGGTCTGCTGTGGTACCTGTATCAGGGTGTGAAATTCGGCATCTATCCCCCGCTGATCTTCCTGGGCATCGGTGCTATGACCGATTTCGGTCCGCTGCTGTCCAACCCCAAGAGTTTCCTGCTGGGGGCGGCGGCGCAGCTGGGCATTTTCATGACCTACTTCGGCGCCCGGTGTCTCAACCTGCTGCCGGTGGCGGAAGCATGGGGCATCAACTTCACCCAGAAGCAGGCGGCTTCCATCGGTATCATCGGCGGCGCGGACGGACCCACCGCCATCTATCTGACCTCCAAGCTGGCTCCCGAGCTGCTGGGCGCCATCGCCATCGCCGCCTATTCCTATATGGCGCTGGTGCCGATCATTCAGCCCCCCATTATGCGGGCGCTGACCACTAAAAAGGAGCGCAGCGTGGTGATGACCCAGCTGCGTGAGGTCTCCAAGACCGAAAAGATCCTATTCCCCATTCTGGTGACGGTGATCTGTGTGCTGCTGCTGCCCTCGGCGGCGCCGCTGATCGGTATGCTCATGCTGGGCAACCTGATGCGGGAAAGCGGCGTGGTGGATCGCATCAGCAAGACGGCACAGAATGAGCTGATGAACATTGTCACCATCTGCCTGGGCGTGACGGTGGGTGCCACCGCCAATGCCAACAGCTTCCTGAAGCCCACCACCATCCTCATCATCTGCCTGGGGCTGATTGCCTTCTCCATGGGCACGGCCGGCGGTGTGCTGCTGGGCAAGCTGATGTATGTGCTCACCGGCGGCAAGGTGAACCCCCTCATCGGCTCTGCCGGTGTGTCGGCGGTGCCGATGGCGGCGCGGGTATCCCAGAAGGTGGGTCAGCAGGAGAACCCCAGCAACTTCCTGCTCATGCACGCCATGGGTCCCAATGTGGCCGGCGTGATCGGTTCGGCGGTAGCGGCCGGTGTGCTGCTGACCCTGTTCGGCTGATCGGATTTCTAACGACAAAACAACGGCAAAAAGGTCGGGTGCTACACCCGGCCTTTTTGTGACCGACGCGGAAAGGAACGTGTGCCATGCTGACTCCAGAAGAATTTATCGACCTGCGCCGGGAAGTGCTCGACCGGCAGTTTTCCCGGATGAACGCCCCTCAGCGGCAGGCGGTGTTCTGCACCGAGGGGCCGCTGTTGATTTTAGCGGGCGCCGGCAGCGGCAAGACCACCGTGCTGATCAACCGCATCGCCAATCTCATCCGTTTTGGGCGCGCCTACGAGTGCACCGGTGTGCCCGCCGCTCTCTCCCCCGCTCAGGAGGAGGCGCTGCGGGCGTGTGCGGCGGGGACGCAGCAGCCGGATGGCGCTCTTCTGGATCGGCTGGCGGTCGACCCCTGCCCGGCCTGGCGGATTCTCGCCATCACCTTTACCAATAAAGCGGCGGGCGAACTGAAGGAACGGCTGTGCCGGATGCTGGGGGACGAGGGGAACGAAGTGTGCGCCAGCACTTTCCACTCCTTCTGCGCCCGGATTCTGCGCCGGGAGGGGGAAGCGCTGGGCTATTCCCGGCATTTCACCATTTACGACACCGACGACAGCCGCCGTCTGATGAAAAACTGCATGAAAGAGCTGAACATCGACGAGAAAACGCTGGGGCACAAGGCGATTTTAGGTGAGATCAGCCGGGCAAAGGACGAGCTGGTCGATCCCATGGAGTATGCCGCCTCCCACGAAAACGGCGCGGACATCCGCCTGCGGCTGGTGGCGCGCGCCTATCGGCTGTATCAGCAGAAGCTGCGGGATGCGGATGCTATGGATTTCGACGATTTGCTGTGCCGCACGGTGGAGCTGTTCCGCACTCATCCGGCGGTGCTGGAGCGCTACCAGAACCGTTTCCGCTATCTGATGGTGGATGAGTATCAGGACACCAACCACGCCCAGTACCAGCTGGTGAGCCTGCTGGCGGCGAAGAGCGGCAACCTGTGCGTGGTGGGCGACGACGACCAGAGCATCTATAAATTCCGGGGCGCTACCATCGAGAATATCCTGAATTTCGAGGAAGAATTTTCCGGCTGCCGGGTGATCCGGCTGGAGCAGAATTACCGCTCCACCCAGCGGATCCTCACCGCCGCCAACGGCGTCATCGCCTGCAACAAGGGGCGCAAGGGCAAGACTCTGTGGACAGACAACGGCGCCGGCGACCCGGTGCGAGAAGTGACGGTGGATAACGCCGAGGAGGAGGGGCGGTTTATCGCCGACACCATCCTGTCCGGCGTGGCCGCCGGGCGGCGGTTCTCCGAATACGCCGTCCTGTACCGGGCCAATGCCCAGTCTAACGCCGTGGAGCAGGCGCTGGTACGCAGCGGTGTCCCCTACCGGGTCATCGGCGGACACCGGTTCAACGACACTCAGGAGGTACGGGATGCTATGGCGTATCTGCGGGTAATTAACAACCCGGAGGACGAGGTGAGCCTGCGCCGCATCATCAACCAGCCCAAGCGGGGCATCGGGGACGCCACCGTGGAGGCGGCGGTGGAGATCGCCGCCGGGCTGGGAGAGCCGCTGTATGCCGTGCTGTCCCGGGCGGGCGAATACCCTGCCCTGTCCCGGGCTGCCGCCCGTATCGGGGTATTTGTGGAGATGATGGAGGATCTGCGGCAAATGGCAGACGATCCGGAGAATTCGTTGCATCTGCTGTATACCACCATGCTGGAGCGCTCCGGTTACCTGTCTATGTGGAAAGAGGCAGGAGACACCGAGGCGGGACGGGTGGAAAATTTGGAAGAATTGTCCTCCACCATCCGTCAATATGAGAAAAACTGCGACGACGACCTGCCGGAGCTTTCGGGATTTTTAGAAGAACAGGCGCTGATGACCGACATCGACAATTTCGATGCCAGCGCCGATGCCGCCACCCTCATGACAATGCACGCCGCTAAGGGGTTGGAATTTCCGGTGGTGTTTCTGCCCGGATTTGAGGACGGCATCTTTCCCGGTTATCAGACCATGTTCGACCCGGTGGAGCTGGAGGAGGATCGGAGGCTGTGTTATGTGGCCATCACCCGAGCCCGGGAGGAGCTGTATATCACCCGAGCCCGGGAGCGGATGCTGTATGGGAAAACCACCCGCAATCAGCCTTCCCGGTTTCTGGAAGAAATCCCCCCGGAGGTCAAGGAGGAGGTCAACCGCTGCCGTGCCGTCGATGACTATGGCGGATTCGGCGGCGGGCGGTTTGGCGGCAGCCGTCCGGGCACGAGCCGCAGCAACGACGCCCGCCCCGCTCACAGCGCTGCGGCTTTTCGCACCACCGCTCCCGCACCCCGCTCCACCGGCGGCGCCCGCATTACCGTGGCCCAGTCCGCCGCGAAGCCTGCTGCCGCTCAATGGCGGGTGGGTGACGCAGTGCGCCACATGAGTTTCGGCGACGGCACCATTGTGGGTATGACTCCCATGGCGGGAGATACCCTGCTGGTCATCAACTTCGATCGGGCCGGACAGAAAAAGCTCATGGCCAACTACGCCAAGCTGACAAAGCGGTAAAGCCGCATGGGGAGCCCCACGCCTTTAAGTGCGGGGCTCCCCGCCGATCGGCCTTCCTGCTCGAAACGCGCGTCTCCCGTTGCCTGCACTATCAAATGCACCGTGGTCAAGCCGTGTTTTTCCATAGATCAACTGCCGCCAACAGCAAAAGCGGTGTTTTTTTGCCGGTAGGCCGGAAAAACCGACCCGCTCCGGTTGACAAATCCTAAAAACTTCTGTATAATGGCAAGGCAGTGGATCGAGGGCGTCCAGGCAAAGGGATGTGCGGCGCTCGAAATCTCCTTCGGCTGACGGAAGCCAATCTTCCGAAAAGCCTTTAACCGTGCGGGTTTCGGGCATTCGCCCGCCGCAGGCACACCGTGAGTTCTAACAGGAATTCTAATACAACCGAATATTTGCGTTAATCTCGGTTTTCCGAGTTAACATACATGGAGAGGTATCGAAGTGGTCA
>CAKUAQ010000049.1 GCA_934636435.1 uncultured Eubacteriales bacterium | reverse complement strand
AGAGGGGATCGTAATGAAGATGGACACCAGGTCGGAGCGGTGATTCATCACCTTTTCCGCGCCCTGCACCTCGATCTCCAGAATGACGTTTTTTCCCTCATTGAGCCAGCGGCGGATGGGTGCCTCCGGCGTGCCGTAGTATTCGCCGTTATACTCGGCATATTCCAGGAATCCGTCCTTACGGATGGTATCCTCGAATTCCTCCCGGGTGCGAAAGAAATAGTGCACCCCATCCTGCTCCCCCGGACGGGGCGCCCGGGTGGTCATGGAAATGGACAGCACCGTGTCCTCCCGCATGGACAGCAACGATTTGATGATCGTTCCCTTTCCGGAGCCGGACGGCCCGGACAGGACGATCAGCATCCCCTCATGCGTCGTGTTCATCGTCTTCCTCCTCTGCATCGTCCAGGCGGTTCGCCACCGTCTCCGGCTGCACCGCCGACAGAATCACATGGTCGCTGTCGGTGATCAGCACCGCCCGAGTACGCCGCCCGTAGGTGGCGTCAATGAGCGTGCCGCGCTCCTTCGCTTCCTGAATAATGCGCTTGATGGGAGCGGATTCCGGGCTGACGATCGCCACCAGCCGTCCCGCCGCCACCATATTGCCAAAGCCGATGTTGATGAGCTTCATACTTGTTGCGCCTCCGCTTTCTGTTCTGTACACTAAACTCTGCAACGGCACCGTACCCCGGGTCTGATCGCCGCACCGCGGCTATACTCGGACAGACAGCCCGAGGCGTCGGGCTATTCGACATTCTGTATCTGCTCCCGGATCTTCTCGATCTCTGCTTTCATATCCAATACGATGCGGGTCAGCTCCAGATCGCTGCACTTCGATCCGATGGTGTTGGCTTCCCGGTTGATCTCCTGCACCAGAAAATCCAGCTTACGCCCCACGGCCCCGTCGCCCATCACCAGACTGTCCAGCTGTTCCAAATGGCTGCGCAAACGCACCGTCTCCTCGTCCACCGCCACCTTATCGGCATAGACAGCCACCTCGGTGAGCAGCCGGCTCTCATCCAGCGGCACCCCATCCAGCAGCTCCCGGATGCGGGCCTCCATCTTCTCCTTACGCTCCCGTACGGTCTGCGGAGAACGCTCCTCCACCCGGTCGACCGCCTCCCGGATGGTGCGGCTGCGGGCCAGCACATCGTCCCGCAGACGGGTGCCCTCCCGCTCCCGCATGGCGATGAATTTCGCCAGCGCCTGCTCCGCCACCGGCTGCACGGCGGCGAACACCGCCGTCTCGTCCACCGCCGCCTGACAGACGGCAAGAATATCCGGATACCGGGACAGGGAGACCGCCGACAGATCCTCCCGGATCCCGTAATGATCGGTCAGCTCCCGCAACGCCTGCACATAGCCGGTCGCCAGCTCGTAGTTGACCGCCACCCGACTGCCCTCGGTGGACAGCGCCTCGATCTGCACGAACATATCCACCTTGCCCCGGCCGACCCGCTGTTGCACAAAGGTGCGCAGTTTTTCTTCCAAAAAGCCGTAAGCCCGCGGCACCCGGCAGGAAAACTCGAAAAACCGATGGTTGACCGACTTGACCTCCACCAGTATGGAGAAGTTGCCCACCGTATCCTGCGCCCGGCCAAAACCGGTCATGCTGCGTATCACGGAAATCATCTCCTCAGCTCCGGGCGGATAAGGACATACCCACCCAATTTAGTTATCCTGTATTTTACCAGTTTTTGCGTACAGTGTCAAGGAAAATGCCCCGAAAACTGCGAGATGTTACAATATTTTAATCTTTTTTCCCGGATGGCACAGACATAGAAAAGGAGCGCTCCGCCCTACGCGGCAGAACGCTCCGATTCATCGGTTTCTCTATTGTCCGCCGTTACCCAGCAGCTTTTCCTGCAACCGCAGGATCTCCGCCCGACGGGCGGCGGTCGCATCCTCATCGGAGATAAAACCCCCGTCCCGCTCCCGCAGCATATCCCCCTCTGCGGCCTCCTGCGGCAGCTGGGTGCGGGGCACGTCGCGGCTCTCGCCGTCCTCGTCCACCAGAACCGCCCAATTGCCCTCAAACCGATCCAGACTGTACAGCATCTATGCCGCCTCCTTTTGGGTCGTGACCGACAGCTCTTTCCCATCGGTGATAAATACGATATGCCCGTGTATATCGCTGCGATATATGTGCACCTTGAATTTTTCCAGCAGTTGCAGGGTTTCCTTATGGGGATGGCCGTAGCTGTTGCCCTCGCCGCAGGTCAGCACCGCATAGGTGGGCGCCGCCTGCCGGAGAAATGCCGCCGAGGTAGCGGTCTTACTGCCGTGGTGTCCGGCCTTGAGCACATCGGCTTTCAGCTCCGTGCCTCGCTCCAGCAGTGCCTGCTCCACCGGCGTTTCCGCATCCCCCATAAAGAGAAATCGCCGCTGGCCGAAGGTCACACGGGTCACCACCGACATATTGTTCGGGTCGCTCGTCTGCTCCAGCGGCGCCAGGATCTCCACCTGCGCCTCCCCCAGCTCCAGCGTATCCCCCGGCTGCGCCTGCCGGACGGAAACCTGCTTTTCGTCCAATGCTTGCAGCATGGACAGATACACCGCCGAGGTGGGAGTGGCGGATTTCGGCATATAGGCCAGCAGGAACGTGTCGATGGGAAACGCCTGTATCACCCGCGCCATGCTGCCGATATGGTCGGCATGAGGGTGGGTGGCGATTACCAGATTCAGCCGCTCCACCCCCTGCTGATGCAGATAATCGAGGATGGTGTCGGCGTCTCCCTTCTCCCCGGCATCAATAAGCATTGCCGACGAGCCCTGCCGCACCAGCATACAATCGGCGTTTCCCACGTCGATAAAGTGGACCTCCAGCTGCCCGCCCGGCGTCGTCGAAGCACCCCGGAAACCGGAGCCGGCAAACAGCGTATCCCAATCCGGTATGCCGGAGCCGGGAATGCGGGAGCCGATTTCGATAACCAGCGAGAACACCAATAGAACCGCCAGCAGGATCAGGTATACCCGTTTTTTCGACGGCAGGCCGGCTGCGCGCTTTCCGCTCATTCCTCCGCCTCCCCGTTCATGGACATCTCGATCCACTGCTGCCGGGTGATGAGCACCTTGCGGGGCTTGCTGCCCTCGCTGGGGCCGATGATGCCCCTCTGCTCCATCTGGTCGATGATGCGGCCGGAGCGGGCATAGCCGAAGCGCAGCTTCCGCTGAATCATGGAGGTGGAGACCTGCCCCTCCTCCACCGCGATCTTGATCGCGTCGTTCAGCGCCGGATCGACCTCGTCATCCTCCTCGCCGTCCGCCGTCTCTCCCTTGGACGCCGCGCGTCCGGCGGACGCCGCCAGCTTGTCGATCTCCGCCGTCACATTCTCATCGTACACCTGCTCGTCCTCGTCCGACTTGACGAAATCGATCACCCGCTCGATCTCCTGATTCGTCACAAAGCAGCCCTGCACCCGCAGCGGCTTCGACTGTCCCACCGGCATAAACAGCATATCGCCGTAGCCCAGCAGCTTTTCTGCGCCGCCGGCGTCCAGAATGGTACGGCTGTCCACCGCGCTGGCCACCGTCAGCGCCAGACGGGAGGGAATATTCGCCTTGATCAAGCCGGTGATCACATCCACCGACGGACGCTGGGTGGCGATCACCATATGCATCCCGGCGGCGCGGGCCATCTGCGCCAGACGGCAGATGGAATCCTCCACCTCGTTGGCGGCGGCCATCATCAGGTCTGCCAGCTCGTCGATCACAATGAGAATCAGCGGCAGAGGCTTAAACTCGCCCTTATGCCGCGCCAGCTCGTTATACCCGCTGATATCCCGCACCTTGGTATCCGCGAACATCTGGTACCGCTTGAGCATTTCGTTCACCGCCCAGCTGAGAGCGCCCGCCGCCTTCCGGGGGTCGGTCACCACCGGCACCAGCAGGTGCGGAATGCCGTTATAGATGTCAAATTCCACCTTTTTGGGGTCGATGAGGATCATTTTCACCTCATCGGGCGTGGCTCGGAACAGCACCGATTGGATCATGGAATTGGTACACACCGACTTGCCGGAGCCGGTGGTACCGGCAATCAGCAAATGGGGCATCTTCGCCAGATCCGCCAGCACGATATGGCCCTCGATATCCTGTCCCAGCGCCACCGACAGCTTGCCCTTGGCGCTCCGGAATTCCGGTGTATCCAGCAGACTGCGCAGACCCACCACCCGGCGCGCCTTATTGGGCACCTCGATGCCCACCGCTGCCTTGTTGGGGATCGGCGCCTCGATACGCACGCCGGTGGTCGCCAGCCGCAGCGCAATATCGTCCGCCAGCCCCGTAATGCGACTGATCTTCACCCCGGCGCTGGGCTCCAGCTCATACCGGGTCACCGCCGGGCCGCTGGTGATATCGCTCAGCCGGGTGCTGATGCCGAAATCCTTGAGGGTGCTCACCAGCAGCTGTCCCCGGGCACGCAGCTCCGCATCGGAGGTGCCCTCCGCCGTCACCTTCACATCCTCCAGCAGCGACAGCGGCGGGAACCGATAGGCCGCCCCCGCGTCCTCCGTCTCCCGGGGAGCTTCAAACTCGCCGGTCTCCTCCGCCCCGTCCCCGTCCGTCTCATCGGCGGCGGGCGCGGGCTCTTTCTCCGGCGCTTTGACCGGCACCGTTACAGGCTCATCCTCATTCATGGCGGCTGCCGCTGCCTGCAGCGCCTCCCGCTCGGCGGTGCTGCCGGGATCCGCCGGTACGCTGCCCGGCTCCGGAAGCTTCTCCGCCTCCTCGGGCGCAGGCGAAATTTTCTCTTTCTTTTTGCCGCCCCGGGTATATCCCTCACCCAGATCAATGTCGATGGCAGGCTTGCGCTTTTCGGCGGCTTCCCGTCGCTCGGCCGTATACTGGATCGCCTGCTCGATGCTCTCCCGGGTCTTGTCCACCGGCTTGCGCAGCGTCCGGAGCACCGCAATGATCGTCGTGCCCGTCACCAGCATGAAGAACACCACCATCAGCAGAATGATGAGGATCTTCGCTCCGGTATCGCCGAACAGGTATTCCGCGGGATACCCCAGCAGCACGCCCAGCACGCCGCCGCCCCGGTGAGTGCCTCCCTGCCGATAGGCTTCGGCGATGGCTCCGGAATAGCTCTGTTCCGCCGGGTCCGCCGAAAACGTGTAGATCACGCTGTTGAGCATCACCACAAAAGCGGCGCTCTCCCAGATGCGGGCGCTGACGCTGCTCTGGTCCTTTTCCAGCGCCAGCATCACCGCCACAAACGCCAGCACCAGCGGCAGCACATAGGCGCTGAAGCTGAGCAATCCCAGCAGAAAGCTGTGCATCCACGTCCAGAGGTGCTCGCCGGGAATGAGAGCGATGCAGAACAGCAGCACCGCCACTGCCAGCAGGATCACCGCTTTCACCTGCCGCCGGGCGCTCTGCTGCGCCGCTGTCTCCCGAGAGGAAGTCCGCCGGGCGCCGCCGGTTTTACGGGTAGTCTTTTTGGTTGCCATCTATGTAACTCCTCCGCTTTGTCTGATTCTTGTCCTATGTATCCGGCGCGCCCCGATGGACGGGGCGGCCGGTATCGTTATTCCTGCTCGATCATGGCGTACAGCGCCGCCAGCGCCTCCTTGAGCGAACCGAGACGGTCGATCAGTCCCTCGTCCACCGCCTCCTGACCGTCCAGCACACTGCCCACATCCGTCGCCATCTCTCCGGTATTCATACACAGCCGGGAGAACCGCTGGGGTGTCATACGGGAATGGCGGCACACAAAATCGATGATCCGCTCCTGCATCCGTTGAAAATGCGTAAATGCCTGGGGCACCCCCAGCACCAGCCCGTTGATGCGCACCGGATGAATGGTCATCGTGGCCGAGGGAACGATAAAGGACTGCCGCGCCGCCACCGCCAGCGGCACACCGATGGAATGGCCGCCGCCCAGCACCAGCGACACGGTGGGTTTCTTCATTCCGGCGATCAGCTCCGCCAGCGCCAGACCGGCCTCCACGTCGCCTCCCACGGTATTGAGCAGCACCAGCAGCCCCTCAATCTCCCGGCTCTCATCCACCGCCACCAGCTGGGGAATCATGTGCTCATATTTTGTGGCCTTTGTTTCGCCGGGCAGGGCATAGTGCCCCTCGATCTGTCCCACGATGGTCATACAGTGGATCCGGTGGCTGCCGTTATCGGTCGTCACCGAACCGGTATCCTCCACCATCTGCAGCCGCCGTTGCAGACGGGTGGTCTCGTCCTCATTCTCCTTGTCCGGCTCTGTCCCCGCAGGCTTCTTCTCCGGCTTATCCTGTTTCACAGCGCATCCCTCCGCGTATACCGTACTGTGACGGTAGTATACCCACGCAGCGGAATTTCATCCGTATCCCATAGTAGTATACCGCAGATTTTGCCAATTGACAAGTGGTTTTCCCATGCATTTTTGTCTTAACGGCCGCCGTCGCCGTTCCGACAGTTTTCGCCGGAACGGACGACCCTCGTCCCGGAATGCGAAAAAAAACGGATTGCAGCGGCAGCTCCCGTGTCCATACTGTAATCGTAAGCGTCAGCCAACAACGATTGTGAGAAAGGATGCAGTGAATATGTACAACAAGGTGGAAATTTGCGGGGTGAACACCTCCACGCTGAAGGTGCTCAGCGAGGCAGACAAAATCCGGCTGCTGCGGGCGATGCGGGCCGGCGACCCCACCGCCCGCGATCAGCTGGTCAACGGCAACCTGCGGCTGGTGCTCAGCGTCATCCAGCGGTTCGCCGGGCGCGGGGAGAATCCGGACGATCTGTTCCAGGTAGGCTGTATCGGGCTGATCAAAGCCATCGACAATTTCAACCTGGACCTGGACGTGCGATTTTCCACCTATGCCGTTCCGATTAAATAGAGTTGTCGAACATCTTTCCGCAACCTGCACCTGTCCCGCCATAAACGATCCCGCCCGGCATCCGCAGATGTCGGGCGGGATCGTTATTTGTGAGAAGTCTTCGGCCGCGCCGGAGACCCGGTACGGTGCAATCACTCCGGGGCGGTCTCCGTTTCCGGAAGCACCGAGGGAGCAAAGGCAATATCCAGCCGCGGGGCGGTTCCGTCCTCCGTATCGGTCACCGTGACCCGTTCAATCAGCTCCCGGCACACGGTGCGCTTTTCGACGTTGGTCATTTCTTCCCAGGTCTGCCGCAGATCAGCCAGCATCCTGCGGGCGCCGTCGGATCTCCGCATCCGATTTTGCAGACTGCGGGCGCTTTTCTTCTGCTGCTCCAGTGCGGCGATGCGCTCGCCGCATTCCCGCATACGCCGCCGGTATGCGGCGTCCATCTCCGGTGTGATATCCTCCTCCGTCCGCAACCGCACCAGTCGATCCAGCGCACTCTGCTCCTTTTTGATCTCCTGCTCGATCTGCTGCAGCTGGTCGAGACGGCTCACCGATTTTTTGACGGTGGCTTCGTTCCGATAGGACAGCGCGAACAGCGCGTCAAACACGGCCCGCTCGATCTCCTCCGCATTATACCGCGTCCGGTTCGGACAATGGATATCCCGCACCAGATGCCGCTTGGAGGGGGAGCGCTCCTGCGAATAGCATACCAGCCGCAGCTTGCCGTTGGCATCCTTCTGATAGCGCATTTTTGCGCCGCAATTGCCGCAATAGACCAGCGAGGTCAACACATACACGGAGCTGCTGCGCCCCTTGGCGCGCCGCTGAAATTCGTCCTGCTGCTCCTGCCACTGCTCCTCGGTGATAAACGCCTCAAACCGGCCGTCGTATTCGGTGCCGTTGAAGGTCAGACGGTTGAGATAGGTGCGGCGCTTCAGCATATTGATCACCAGCTGCTCGGTGGAAAATCCCAGCGTCATCGCGATCTCCGCCGGCGACAGATGCTCCTCCACAAACAATCGCCGCGCCTCCAGGAACCGGGCTTTTTCCTCCGGCACGGTCACGTAGTTCCCGATGCCGTTCTCCTGTTCATAACGGTATCCGTACGGTTTCTTTCCGCCGCCCAGCGGATACCCGGCAGCCACGTGCTCCTGCCGCCCGGCCTTCAGCTTGGTGACAATCTGGTTGCGGTCAAATTCGGCAAAGCAGGCGAAGATTTGCAGCATCATCATAGAGGTGGGATCAACCACGCCGTATTGGTTCACCGAGATATTCAGCATGGCCTCCTTGCAGGAGACAAAGCCGATGGCGTACCGATTGGTATTGACCGTGGAGGCCTTGGCCGTGTCTCTGGTCATCAGATAGTCCTGAATGAATTGCAGAGTGCCGTACAGAGTACGTCCCAGGCGGTCCAGACGCGGGACGATCAGCTGCCGGATGCGGTATTCCCGGCCCTTATCGTATTGGGCCCGGTTGATGCGCCCGACCCGCTCCACAAACGCATTCAGCGCAGGACGATCCATCACCGTGCCGGTGAATCCCTCCTCCCGGATCAGAATGCAGTTGCGCACCGCATTCCGCTCGCACCAATCCACGATATCCTTCGTCTGCGTGACCAGACCGTAGCCGTCGCTCACCTGCCGTTCGGTGGATACGCGGATGTAGGCCACGTCGATCAGGCAGACGCCGGTGTCCTGCTCCTCCCCGTGCAGCCGACCCTCCGCCAGCGTATACGGAGTGTCGCTGTCAAACGGTCTGCCCCGGCCATCCCGCAGAATCTCTTCCTTGTCCCCCAGCTGCAACCAGCGTCGGATAAAGCCCATGTTCCCTCCGCCCCTTTTGACAAAAACTGCATACGCACGACCGGCGGAATCCCACCGGACCGGGTACGGCATCAGGCAATCTTCCTCTCTGCTCCGTCGCCGGAGCGGTCGATCACATCGTTGACAATGCGATCAACCGTCTTGCTGCGGATCACAAATGCCGACAGTTGGTTCCGCTCCACCTGCGTCCGGACACCCCGGTGCGCCGTATAATAGCGAATCTCAAAATCCAAAAGAATCCATCCTCTCCGCGTATAGTTGCCCGCGTCCGAGGACACGGGCGGTACACCCAGAGTATGGACACACCGGACGACGGTTAGGCGGTCATCCCCATATTTTTCCGATAAAAGCGTTTCCCTCTCCGGCTGTCTGTCGAAGCCGGACGAAAGCGGAAGAAAGCAGCAAAAGACGGGGACGGAAATTTCCGTCCCCGTCTTTCCACCGGTCGCTCTGCCGGTGGAATACTTGTATTCTCTCTATTCCGCCAGTCCGTATTTCGTTTTGATCCGATCGAGCTTTTCCAGCATCGGTTCGGCGAGAAAAGCCGCAAACACCACCGTCGAGGCGGCATGAATCAGATCCATAGGGAATCCCGTCAGGTATGAGGCCAAAACCGCCTTCCAGCCAAAGGACGCCGGAGTGAAGATCAGCACCGACGCCGGATTCATGATCCCGCCGTAGATCACCACGGCGCTCAGTGCGCCGAAAATGCAAATGGAGAGCCGCGTCCGGCGCAGCAGACCTTTGCGGAACAGAATCCCGGCCAGAAACCCGATGATGCCCATGGCGAACATCTGCCACGGCGTCCAGGGTCCCTGGGAGAACAGCATATTGGACACCAGCATCGTGACCGCGCCCACCATAAATCCCGCCTCCCCGCCGAAAGCGATACCCGCGAGGATCGTCAGCGCCAGAACCGGCTTGAACTGCGGCAGCATAAAGAAAGCCGCCCGGCCGGCCACCCCCAGCCCGCACAGCACCGCCATAACGACGATCTCCCGGGGCTTGGGCTTTCTGCCCTCGAAGATCATGAAGAACGGCAGCATACAGAAAAGCAGCAGCAACACCGACACTACGCCGTAGCTGCGGTCCCCGAAATAAAACACCCCGATATACAGGGTCAGCGGAATCACCAGCAGGATCAACACGCAGGCAAACGCCGTCCGTTTCGAGAGCTTGCGTTTCTCTTTGGGCGTTTGCACCGCCATGCTTCCATCACTCTTTTGTGCCGTGGACAGGATGAATCCCAACAGCGACAGCAGGAACACCCCATACACGACAAACTGCGTGTATCCGTCCCGGGTAATGCCGGAGGAGGTCACGATCTTCGTCAGATCCGTCACCGCCGTGGCGTATAAAAAGACGCCGAGACTGCACAGAGCGAAAAAGGCCGCCAGTATTTTCCGGGGCAGAGACAGAGGGACTTTGTCCTCCCGTCGGTCAGGGGGCGGCGACGCCGGCGCAGCGGGCGGCGGTGCGGCGCGATGCGGTGACGCAGCCTCCGGCACCTTTCCGAAAGCGGTCAGCACATCGCCGACCGTGACCGCCGCCGGCAGCACGTTCTTCGCCATCCGGCTGACAGCGGTGGTATAGAAATGATTGCGGGCGAAGATGTCCCCCGGCGTACCGACAGCCGTGACCGCCCCATCAAAGAATACCCCGACGGTATCGGCATGGGCGGCGCAGAATTCAACATCGTGGCTGACCATCAGCACCGCATACCCCCGGCCCAGCAGATCGCACAGGATCGCGGCAAATTGCCTCTTGAACGCCGCGTCCATCCCCTTAGTCGGCTCGTCCAGCAGCAGAATATCCGGCTCCGCCAGCAGGATCTTTGCCAGCGCCACCCGCTGCATCTCACCGCCGGACAGGTCAAAGGGATGGCGCTCCAACAGGTGAGAAATTCCGCATAATGCGCAGACGGTTTGCAGACGCCGCTCCCATTCCTCATTCCTCTTGCGGTCGATCCATCCGGTTTCCAGATCCTCCGCCACCGTTTTTTTCACGAACAGTCCCTGAGGATCCTGCGGCAGCACGCCGATCTTCCCTTTGCGGACGCAGTCCCCCCTCTGGGCGGCGCGTATGCCGGACAACACCTTCAGCGCCGTGCTTTTGCCCGCGCCGTTTCCGCCCACCAGCGCCAGCCACTCCCCGCGGCGGAGAGAAAGGGAAAGTCCCCTCAGCACATCCTGTCCGTCCCGTTCATACCGAAACCAGATCTCGTCGGCCGTCAGAACCGGCTCCCCGAACTCCGGCGATTCCCGCCGGCATTCCTCGGCAGTCTGGGTCTGCGCGTAGGTCTCCAGCCATGCCTTGCCTGCCTTGACCGAGGTGGGGCACGGCGTCCCCTCCTCCCCCAGCGCCGCCCACAGCTGCATAGAGGCCGGCAGAGCCGCCAGCATCGCGTTGTGTCGCAGCACCCCGGCGATCTCTCCGGGTGCGCCCTGACAAAGGATCCGGCCATGCTCCATGACCGCCGTCTCGGTGGCGTACGGAAGGACCTCCTCCAGACGGTGCTCTGCGAGGATGACGGTGATGCCCAGCTCCCGATTCAGCTTGGCCAGCATACCGACAAACGCGGATGCGGCAATGGGGTCCAGCTGGGACGTGGGCTCATCCAGAATCAGCACCTCCGGATCCATCACCATCACAGCGGCCAGCGTCAGCAGCTGTTTCTGTCCGCCGGACAGTGCCCGCACATCCCGATAGAACCATTCCTCCATCCCGAAGAACGCCGCCGTTTCCGCCACCCGGGCACGAATGAGCGTCTGCGAAAGACCGAGACTCTCCGCACCGAACGCCAGCTCATGCCACACCTTGTCGCAAACGATCTGGTTATCCGGGGACTGGCTGACAAATCCGATCCTCCGCGCCTGTGTGCGGACGTCCGTTTCGGACAGCGGACGCCCGGAAAACGTGATCTCACCCGCCAGCGCACCGTGGGGAGACAGCGCGGTTTTGAGCAGCCGCAGCAGGGTGGATTTCCCACAACCGGAAGCGCCGAACAGCACCAAAAAGTCCCCTTGCCGCACGGTCAAATTCACACCGTCCAGCGTCCTTTCCCGACAAGCGGGATAGGAAAAGCTCACATTCCGGAGCGTGTAGCATTCCATGCGGCATCCTCCTTCCAATTCAGCGTCACCGGAATACTGCACAGGGCAAAGTACGCCGCCTGCAGCAGACAATTCACCGGAGAAAACGCGGCGATCCGGACGCTGGGATAAAATCGAAAAGCCGCACCGCCGGCCATCGCGCCGCACAAAATCGGAATCCCCAGCGCCAGAATCGTGCCGAGCACGGCCTTGTCCCGCTCCTCAAAGCGGTAGATGGAATAGGCCGACCGCCGCCCCAGCCCGTAGCCGCGGCTTTTCATGCTGTCGGCGGTTTCGATGGAATTTTCCAGACTCCAGGTCACCACGACGGAAAACACCCGCAGGGCATTCTTCATTCGGGTGAAGAGCGCGCCGTTCTCCGTATCGGCGCCGAGGCACTTCTGGGTCTCCTTCACCGTTTCGATCTGCCGGTGAAACCGGGGGATAAACCGCAGCGTCATACTCAGAAGCAGCGACAGCGACGGGAGCACCCGCCCGAACAGATACACACATTTATCC
>CAKUAQ010000048.1 GCA_934636435.1 uncultured Eubacteriales bacterium | reverse complement strand
GCGATCAGTCGTGTGTCCCCGTCTTTGTAAACGACCTCCGAACGGTAGCTTTCACAGACCAGACCCGAAGAGCGGTAAACCTGCTGAGCGACGTATTTTTCGGCGGCATCCTTGCTCTTATTGCCAAACCAATCTCCAACCAGCCCTCTCGGAATCAGAAAAGCCCCGAGCACAAACAGCAGGCTGAGAACAATGCCGCCTGCTTTTTTGGCTGTTCCCTGCTCCATATTCATTCCTCCTTAAACAAAACAATTCGCCCTTTTCGGCTGCTGAAATTCATTATAATACACAAATATAGTTTTGTCAACACAAAACGAGTTACACGGTAGAAATGAATCTTCCGCTCATGTATCATACTTATACATATATCCTGTTAAGGCTGCTCGAAAGGAGATACGTATGCGTTTCGGAGAAACTCTGCGTGGGCTGCTGGCCGAAAAGGGCATCACGCAAAAGCAAATGGCGGCCGATCTGAACATCGCCGCCTCAACGCTCGGCAACTATATTCAAAACAGCCGCGAGCCCGACCACGAAACGCTCAAGCGCATCGCAGATTATTTTGATGTATCGGTGGATTATCTGCTCAACCACGGTATGCAGGAGACGGATGCGGAATCGGAGCGTGAGCTGCTGCGCATTTTTCGCAGTCTGCCGGCTGACCGGCAGGAGCTGCTCATCGAGGAGGGCAAGCTGCTGCTGCGCCTATACAGGAACCGCCTGCGGGACGAATAAAAGCCTGCGACGGAGCCCCCATGCGCGAACAGCCGCTGCAACGCGATGCACCGGGGACATGAATGGGTACGATGCACGGTTGGGCTCATATCCGCGACAAGGGAATGGCGGCTTATGGGAGCGGCGGCGAAAAGGCGTGCGCGGTCGGCGGATGGGTGATGAAAAGGTGAAAGCAAAAAGGTCTGCGAATTTTCGCAGACCTTTTTGCTTTCGGAAATATACGGGGAGGGGAATCTCCCCGATTTTACGGAACAGCGGCCCTGTGCCGCGTTGGGCGGGCTTATTTCATGTTTACCGGACGGACGTGCCAGATGCGGTCGGAATAATCCCGAATGGCGCGGTCGGAGGCAAACACGCCGCTGCCGGCGGTGTTCAGCAGCGCTTTCTTTGCCCATTCCTCCGTATCCCGGTAGAGAGCACCGGAGGCGGCCTGCGCCCGGCAATAATCGGCGTAATCCGCCAGCACCATATAGGGGTCCCGGTCGGTGAGGGAGGATGCCACCTCGGCATAGCTGCGCCCCTCAAAGCCGTGGAGCATGAAGTCGATGGAGCGGTGGATCTCCGGATTCTCGTTATAGAACCGCCGGGGATCGTAGCCCTGCCGCTTCAGCGCCTCCACCTCCTCGGTGCGCATGCCGAACAGGAACATATTGTCCTCGCCCACGGCATCGCGGATCTCCACATTGGCGCCGTCCAGCGTGCCCAATGTCAAAGCACCGTTCATCATCAGCTTCATATTGCCGGTGCCGCTGGCCTCGGTGCCGGCCAGCGAGATCTGCTCGCTGATATCGGCGGCGGGCATCAGCAGCTCCGCCAGAGTCACCCGGTAGTCCTCGATATACACGATCTTCAGCTTATCCCGTACCGCCGGGTCGCTGTCGATGAGCTGCCCCAGCTTGCAGATGAACCGGATGATCTCCTTCGCCAGAAAGTAGCCCGGTGCGGACTTGGCACCGAAAATATAGGTGCGGGGGGTGAACTCCATATGGGGATCATCCTTCAGCTTCAGATAGGTGCTGAGGATATGCAGGGCGTTGAGATGCTGCCGCTTATATTCATGCAGCCGCTTGACCTGAATGTCGAACAGGCTGTCCGGGTCCACCGAGATGCCGTTTTGCTGCTGAATATAGGCAGCCAGCCGCTCCTTATTGCGGTGCTTGATGGCCATGAATTCCTGTCGGGCGGCGGCATCCTCCGCCAAGGGCTTCAGCCGCTCCAGCTGAGCGGCATCCAGCACAAAGCCGTCCCCGATATGCCCGGTGATCCATGCCGCCAGCTCCGGATTCGCCTGACACAGCCAGCGCCGGTGGGCGATGCCGTTGGTCACATTGGTGAATTTCTCCGGATGGACGGCATACGCCTCCGGGAACACGGTATGCTTGACGATCTCGCTGTGCAGCTTGGACACGCCGTTGACCGAATGGCACACCGCCACGCACAGGTTTGCCATTTTGATGAGCCCATAGCTGATGATGGCCATGCGGCTGACCTTTTCGGTATCGCCGCCGGTGGCCGCCATCATCTCCTCGCTGTACCGGCGGTTGATCTCCCGCACGATCTGATAAATGCGGGGAAGCCGCTCCTGAAACAGATCCTCCGGCCAGCACTCCAGTGCTTCTGACATCACCGTGTGATTGGTATAGGCGAAGGTGCGGGACACGATACCATAGGCATCCTCCCAGCTGTATCCGCATTCGTCCAACAGGATCCGCATCAGCTCCGGGATCGCCAGCGTGGGATGGGTGTCGTTGATATGCACCGCTGCCATCTCCGGCAGATTATCCATGGTGCCGTATTTCTCCAGATGGCGCTGCACGATATCCTGCACCGAGGCGGACACCAGGAAATACTGCTGACGCAGCCGCAGGCTCTTGCCCTCCCGGTGATTGTCGGCGGGATACAGCACCTGGGTGATGACCTCCGCCATGGCTTTCTGCTCCATGGCGCGCATATACTCGCCCTGATTGAACAGGGTCATATCCATACCCGGGGCCGTGGAGCGCCACAGCCGCAGGGTGGACACTCCCCGACCGTCCTTGCCTGCCACCATCAGGTCGAAGGGCTGGGCGATCACGGTGGTGGCGTCATCGTGGCGTACATGGTGGAACCCGTTGACGTCCCACCACTCGCTCACGTGGCCGTCAAAGCGCACCTCTTTGGCCAGCTCCGGGCGGGGCAGCAGCCAACTTTCGCCGCCGGGCAGCCAGAAATCCGGCAGCTCCGTCTGCCAGCCGTCCACCAGCTTCTGGCGGAAAATACCGTATTCATACAAAAGGGAATAGCCGATGGCGGGCATGGACTGGGTGGCCAAACCGTCCAGGAAACAGGCCGCCAGTCGCCCCAGACCGCCGTTGCCCAGTCCCGCGTCCGGCTCCAGCTCAAACAGCGGCTCCAGCTTCGCTCCGAATTCCTGCAGCACCGCCGCCGCGTCCTCGGTCAGATTGAGATTATACAGCGTATTCTTCAGCGAACGCCCCATGAGGAACTCCATGCTGAGATAATACACCTGCTTGGCGTTCTGCTCATAGGTATCGTGGATATATTCCACCCGCCGGGTGCGCATCCGATCCCGCAGCACCAGCACCAGCGCATTGTAGAGGTGCTCGTCGGTAGCCTCCTCCGGCTGTACGGAAAAGTTGTGCAGCAGCTTATCGGTGAGCTGCTTTTTCAGCTCCGCCCGCTGGGAGACCGGCCGTTTTGCGGCGGGTCGTTTCGCCGCCGGTTTCGATGCGGCCTTCGGCGCGGTATTCTTTTTGGCGGCAGGCTTTTTGGGGGTCGCCGCCGGGGTGTCGTTCTTTTCGGTTTTCTTCATGGTCATGCCCTCTTTTCTCGATAGGATACAAGCCTTCCTTACTATTATATACTGGTGTGCAAAACATTGCAATAGTTTTTCTAAAACGACGAAAAAATCTCCGATTTATCGGTTTGACAAATCGGAGATTGTGCAAAGTGCATGAATTATGGCGTGTTTTTGGGGGTAATATCCCGTCCGCAGCTCCAATAGATGAAACGATACACGATCAGGGCATAGGGAACACCCACCACCACGTCCAGCAGAGAGTGCTGCTTGATCATCACCGTGGAGACGGAAATGAGACAGGCCAGCAGCCCCACCAAAATCGGCACCCACCGGGTGCGCCGCAGCCGGTCGCTATGCAGCACGGCAAACACCGCCGCCAGCGATCCCACCACATGAAGGCTGGGACAGACATTGGTATTGGTGTCGGAGGCATACAGCACCCCGATGAGCCGGGTGAACAGGTTCTCCCGACCCAGTGCAGCCAGATCCGGGCGCAGATCCTGCCCATTGGGAATCAGGGCGAACAGCAACAGCGCCGTGAAAAAGCTCACGCCGATATAGGTCATATACCGCTTGAATCCCTCCGGCTCCCGGAAGGCCAGATACAGCCCCACCCCGCCCAACAGGGGGTACCACAGCACATAGAAGATATACCACCATTCGCAAAAGGGAATGTGGGCGTCGATGGGCATATAGGACACCAGATAGGGGGCGCTGCCGTCGATGAAATGCTCCTCGATGAAGAACCCCGCCAAATACAGGGGGAGGATCAGGGCATACAGCCAATGGCCGTATTTCTGCCAGCCGGCGGAGCGATCATTCCGCCGGGGCCGGGGTGTCGGGTGCGTCACCGGTATCCTCCTCCCGTATGGTGGGGATAAACTGGGCAGCCACCTTACCGGCTTTGCCCCGTCCCCGATATTTGATGTAGAAAAAGCCGAAGAAGCAGAACACCACCGCGCCTACAAAATTCACCATCAGGTCCTCCATGGTGTCCTGCAGACCGATATCCAGATAGCCGCCCAGTCCCAGATCCTGTCCGTTGATCACCACTGAGGTGATGCCGTCGATGGTGACGGCCTTATTGGACTGGGTCTCGTCCAGCTCCACGGTGGTGATGGAATGGATCACCGTGTCCTTTTGCATATCCGTGTGGGCAAACCGATCCATCCCATACTCGAAAAATTCCCACAGCACCCCTACGGTCATGGAAAAGCAAAACGCCACCACTGCCATGAACACGGGAGACAGGCGGAATTTCTCCTGCTTATTACGGCAGAGAATATCCACCAGCGAAAAGCCGAAGGCGGCGCACACAAAGCCGTTGGTGGTATGCAGGATGGTGTCCCAATAGGCAAAATGAATATAGTAGCTTTGCAGTTCGCCCAGAATTTCGGCGGCGAAAATGAACAGCAAAATGAGGATCTCCAGCGTGGAGGGCAGCTGGATGCCTAAGTTTTTTTGCACAAAGGCGGGCAGGGCGAACAGCACCAGCACCAATACGCAGATAAATGCGCTCTCATACTGCTTCTGCACCAGCTCCAGAATCAGCAGCGCCACCACGATGAACCGCAAAACCAGATAGACGGCGAACACCGCCTTGTGCTGGCGAATGTGTTCCTTCAGAAAATCCCGGCGGATATGGGGCTTGGGCAGGGGTTCTTTTGTCTGCTTCATACGGTCGTCCTCCTATCCGAGTTTGGCAATAAGCCGAATGGCGTTGTGCAGATTCTGCACCTCCACCCGGGTGTGTCCCTCTTCCTTTTCGCCGTCCAGCGTCCAGTCCATATCCGGCTCGGCGGTGACGGTCAGGCGGGCGGTGCTGTGGAAGGTGAGCAGCGGCGAGTCGTAGGTCTGATCCCGCAGGGCGCGGATGCAGTCGCTCAGCTCAATGGCGTTTTTCGGGTTGCGGATGAGCAGCAGCTCAAACAGGCCGTCGTTCATATCCACCGCGTCCGGGTCCAGCGTGAGGATGCCGCCCACGGAGGTAGAGTTGCTGATGGCACCGAAAATATAATCCCCCTCAAACACCTCGTTATCGCACTCAAACCGTACGTGCCGGGGGCGGATGGAGGGCAGATCCTTGATCCCCTCCAGAATGTACGCCAAATGCCCCAGCGCGTTCTTCACATTCTGGGGGGTGGAATAGGACACCCGGGTGAACGCGCCGAAGGAGGCCACATAGGTAAAGTATCGGCTGCCGAACTGCCCCACATCGTAGGTATGGGGCGTGCCCGACAGAATGTCCTCGGCGGCCTTGACCAGATTTTTATTCAATCCGATGCTGTTGGCGAAATCGTTGGTGCTGCCGCAGGGGATATACCCGATGGGGGTGTCGCAGCCGCTCTCCACCACGCCGGACACCACCTCGTTAAAGGTGCCGTCGCCGCCGCAGACCACGCACAGGTCGTGGGAGGGGGCGTACTGCCGCGCCAACTCCCGCCCATTGCCCGGACCGGTGGTCATAAAGACGGTGGGAATATACCCCTCCTGGCAAAACCGCTCCAATATATCCGCCAGATAGCGTCGCCCGACTTTCATGCCGGAATAGGGGTTCATGATCAGCAACAGGGTTCGACTCATGACGTCACTCTCCTATTAGTAGAATTGGGGGCTGTATACAACAAACTGTATATGCCGATGCGGACGGTCGGTAACACCGACCGACACACTTTACAGTATACCGCATTTGCGGAAAACTCTGCTAAAAAATTGTGAATTTTCCGCCGACAACAAAACAGGCAGGACGTGCCTTGCAGCACGACCCGCCCGACTCTTGCCGTGGACAATCAGTGCCCGTGCTTTTCCAGCAGCTTCTGAATCTTTTCGTGAGAGTCGATCAGGGTGCTAATGGACACGTTCTGGTTTACCGCAGCAATATAATACGCAATGTACTTGGAGCAATCCACCTCATGGAACCAGGGGCGCCCCAGCAGCTCCGGAGAGCGATAGGTCAGGTTGGTGCCGAACACCCCGTCTACGATGCCGTCGGCGTAGGCTTTATCAAATTTCTCCAGACCGGCGGTGAAGATGGCGTAGGTGGCATAGGCGAAAATGCGGCGGGCCTTGCGCTTCTTCATCTCATAGGCAATATCCAGCATACTTTCGCCGGAGGCGATGATGTCGTCGGCGATGAATACGTCCTTGCCCTCCACCGAATCACCCAGATATTCATGGGCTACGATGGGGTTACGGCCGTTAACCACCCGGGAATAGTCCCGGCGCTTATAGAACATACCCAGATCGACACCCAAATTGACGGCATAGTACATATTCCGGTTCAGGGCGCCCTCGTCGGGGCTGATGACCATCAGGTGATCCCGGTCCACCATCAGATCCTCCACCGAGCGGAACATGGATTTCAGCACCTGATAGGAGGGCATCAGATTGTCGAAGCCCATCAGGGGCACCGCATTGCATACCCGGGGGTCGTGGGCATCAAAGGTGACGATGTTATCCACACCCATGGCCTGCAGCTCCTGCAGCGCTACGGCGCAGTCCAGACTCTCCCGGTAGCTGCGGCGGTGCTGCCGTCCGCCGTACAGGTTGGGCATGATCACGTTGATGCGCTTGGCCTTACCGCCGGTGGCCTGAATGATTCGCTTGAGGTCCTGATAGTGGTCGTCCGGGGACATGGCGTTCTCAAAGCCATACATGGAATACTTGCAGTTATAGTTCCCCACATCCACCAGAATGTAGAGGTCGTCACCCCGGACGGAGGACTTGATCAGCCCCTTGGCGTCGCCGGAGGAAAACCGGGGGCAATCCACCTCGATGCGGAAATCCCGATCCTGAATGCCGCATTTTTTCGCCCAATTCTGGAGGTGCCATTCGATCCGGTCACCCAGATCCTGCGCGCCGTTCATGGCGATGAGCCGCAGCGGCGCGGTGTTGGCGTCCTGTGCAAAAACGTTCTCACTGCTGATCTTTTCCATAGTTCTGTTATACCCCTTCCAGCCTATTCAATTGTTCTTTCCTACTATTTTACCATAAAGCGCCGACATTTTCCACCGGTATTTTCCGTGGCGGCTAAAATTTTTGCCCAAATTTTCGGCGGAATACTGGAAAGATTGCACAAGCACCGGCAGAGCACACCGACTTCCTCCGGAAATGCGGCGGCTGGAGGAGATCGTAAAATGCCGCTGCGGGGGGCAACAATGGACGCGGACGGCGGGGCCTCTCCGGATGGAAACATGCGCATTCCCGCAGGGGATCGGCGCGCCGTCGGAAAAAGGGCGGCTTTTCGGCGCGCAAGCGCCAATGGGCGGGAATGCCCCGGTATGGTGCGGCGGTGCGTCATACATATTTCCGCTTACTCTCCACCACCAGGCCGACCACCATCACCTGCGTGACCTGCGCGCCCTCAAAACGCCGGGGCGGGTAAAAGGGATTGACGCTCTGCAGTTCGATCCAGTCCGGGCCGTACACCACCCGCTTGACGAGACCCTCCTCCCCATTGACCAGCACCACGGCATAGCGGCCGCTGTCCACGCTGTCCTGCCGCCGCACCAGAACCAGATCCCGGTCATTGATGAGCGGCGTCATGCTATCCCCGCTGACCGACAGCCAGAAATACTCCTCGTCGCCGTGAAGCATCGACCGTTCCACCGGCTCGGTGCCTATGGCCTCCTCCATGACGATGCCGCCGCATCCGGCGCGCACCGAGCCGATCACCGGCACCGGCACCACGTCCGCCTGCTCCGGTTCCCGGCTGCTGCCCGGTTCATCCGTAGCCCCCAGAAGCCAGCGGGGGTCCACCCGGTAATGCTGCGCCAGCAAACAGAGAGTGGGCATATTGATGCGGGAGGTGTCCCCTCGCTCCCAGCGCATAACGGTACTCTTATTGACTCCCGTCAGACGACCGATCTCATCCAGTGTCTCGCGGGATTCCTCCCGGCATTGCCGCAGGCGCTGGGCGGTCACATTCCATTCGGGCATAGGGTTTCCCTCCGTTTTACAATGTTCTTCGCTTAGACAAGGCAATCAGGCGACAACGGCTCCCGGAACGGAATGTTATCCCGTTTTGTTTGTCTCATCACCTGTCAATACGGCAGTATTGCGGCGTTCTTCGACCGACCATACCAAAAACATTCGCGCATCCGATCGAAGCTTTTCGGCAAACGGCGTTTCTTTGCGGCGGGTTGCCCGACCGCAGAATACCGGCGTATTCTGAGTGGAGAGCAACCAAGCCGAAAAGGCTGTTGCTTAGCCGAAAAAACGGGTGTATGCCGATTGCTTGGCCCTTAGTATACCATAGAGCGTGGCAAAATGCAATATTTTTGCTCAAAAAAGTTGCAAAATGCTATTGACAGAATCTGGAAATACGGCTACAATAGATAGTGACGAACAAATGTTCCGAGCGATGCAAACCAACGAAGGAGGTGATCGGGGTGCGGCGGATACAGCGGCAGGCACAGAGATAGAGCCCCGGCCAGCGCCGGAGGAGAAAGCGGCAGAGGGTGCCGAGACCGAACCGTTTGACGGGAGCCGGGAGGAACGTATGCCGGGGAGGCACGCCGGACGTTTGGGACTGTGTAGAGAATGCCGAGGCGCGCAACAGGAATCGGGAACGAGAGCCGGATGGAGGACGAAACGACGGCGAACGAGGAGAACGGCGCGGTAACAGGAAGGACGGCTATGGCGTCGGCGGACGGTTTGCGGCGGTGCGTTTTCGTGCAGCCGGGCAAAGAACAGGATGTGTAAGGAGGAATAACAGCGTGTGCATCGGGGAATGGCGGCGTCTGGCCGCCGATATGCCGCCGGATACTCCGGTGTTCTTTCACCTGCCCGAAGGGACAGTGGAGGAGTCGGACGTATATTTCGACGGGGTGCGGGTGGAGGAGTCTCACTATTGGCATTGGCATCGGGGACGATGCCCCTGCATCCTGGTGACACTAAAAAAGGAGGATCCGTTTTCATGACCAAAAAGTTGCAAAATGCAAACTCTGAGGGGGCGTAGCCGATCATGCGGGGAGACGCTCTGGCAAGGTACACGACCGAGTCAATCGGGGCGGCCATCGAAGCGGCCAAGGCATATGCGGCCGGGCAGGATGTGCCGCTGACCGCCGAACGGCTGGCGGCGGCGCTGGACATGGATCTGACACTCTTCCGGCAGATCGCCCGGGGGGAATATCCCGCCCGCACGCCGCTGGCCAGACAAAAGGCTGCGCTGCTCATCCGGGCCGACCGGGAGGCGACTGCCAGTGTGGTGGAACACGCCATGCGGCGCGGCTCCGGTGCCAATATGCATCTGCTGTACCTGAAGAACAACGCGGGATACGACAAAGACAAGGACAATGCCGGCGAAAAAAGGGAGGGACGCTCCGCGTATCCGCCGGTGGTATTTATCCGAGAGGAGGATATTTCTGAGTAGTATGGCTGAATTGATCGAGGTGTACCGACAATCCCTGGCGGGGCTGCAAAAACGGTACGATGAATTGACGGAGCAGCGCCTGTCTTTCGACAAGCGCACCGCTTTACTGGAGGAGGAAATGGACGAGCTGTGGGAGGCGATACACATGATGGAGCCTTATCTGCACCGGGCATAAGGGTGTCCCTGCCGGAGATTGTGGGGGGCGGTTACCGAAAATTCTGGAATTGCACCCGCCGCTATCGGGTGGTCAAGGGCGGCAAGGGCTCCAAAAAATCCTCCACCGCCGCTCTGTGGTACATCTATCACATGATGAAATATTCCGGCTCCAACCTGCTGGCGGTGCGGCAGGTCTGCCGCACCCATCCGGACAGCACCTATGCCCAGCTGCGCTGGGCCATCCGGCAGCTGCGGGTGGAGCACCTGTGGCGCGCGGGCAAGGAGCCGCTGGAGCTGGTCTACTGTCCCACCGGTCAGCGCATCCTGTTCCGGGGCATGGACAATGTGGAAAAGCTGGCCTCCACCACGGTGGAACAGGGAACTCTCTGCTGGGTATGGGTGGAGGAAGCCTTTGAGATCGCCCGGGAGGCGGACTTTGACAAGCTGGATCTGTCCATCCCCCGGGGCGTGGTGACGCCGCCCTTATTCAAGCAGACCACCCTGACCTTCAATCCCTGGAATGAGGGGCATTGGCTTAAAAGTCGGTTCTTTGACCGTCTCGACCCACAGGTGCTGGCGATGACCACCGATTATCGCTGCAACGAATTTCTGGATGCGACCGATCGGCAGCTGTTTGAGCGGATGCGCCGGGAAAACCCCCGGCGGTACGCCGTGGCGGGGCTGGGACAATGGGGGCGCAGCGAGGGGCTGATATTTGAAAACTGGGAGGTGCGGGAATTTTCCCGGCGGGAGCTGGACAGGCCCGGCATCCGGCACATCTTCGGACTGGATTACGGCTATGCCAACGATCCCACCGCCTTCATCGCCGCTGCGGTGGAGGAGCCGACCAAGACTCTGTACATCTATGACGAGCACTATGAGACCCGGATGCTCAACCGGGACATCGCCGCCATGATCTGCCGCAAAGGGCTACAAAAAGAGCGCATCCGGGCGGACAGCGCCGAGCCGAAATCCAATGAGGATCTGCGGCGGCTGGGGCTGCGGCGGCTCACCGCCGCCGACAAGGGCGCCGGTTCGATCAACGCCGGGATCGCCCGCTTACAGGAATACCGTATGGTGGTGCATCCCCGCTGTGTTCACACCGTCGATGAGCTGAACAGCTATTGCTGGCAGAGCGGCGGCCGAGACGGGGTATTCTGCAACCGCCCGGTGGACAGCGACAACCATCTCATGGACGCACTGCGGTACGCCATGAACGACCTGCCCCGCCCCAACTCATCCGGGGAGCCGCCGCGCCGCTACGCACCCGACGGCGGGTGGGGCGGATGATGGGCGGTGACGGGAAGGGTGCGTACCGATGGCGGCCGGGGCGGTCAAAGGGGGCGCCTTATATCCCGGCCGCGCCGGTCGGATGCAGCCGGGACGGGGAGATCGGCCGGTCCTGCGGCCGGGGGCACATAGCACATAACAGACAAAACGAAAAGGAGGGAGATCGTGTTTTTATGGGGATTTCTCTGCGGCGGTGTGCCGTGGCTGACCCTCTGGGTTGTGCAGCGACGGAGCCGGAGCGGGGGATGGCGGCTGCGCCGCCGCCAGACTGCCCAGTGGCAGCAAATGCGCCATTTTCTGATCTACGATGGGTCGGAAATGCCCGCAGCAAAGAATGATACGGTACGATAGCGAATACTGTCAAAGCAAACGGGGCGGCAGGGTCCGGCCTTGCCGTCGGGAAGGAAGGATAACATGATGCAGAAAACAAACGGCACTCCGCAGGCCGAGGCGCCGACGGGACTGCTCCCGGAGAAGGTCTTTCGCCAATTTGAGGCGGGCATCGCCTACAAACGCAGTTTGGGCGCCCATGGGATGTTTGAGCAAAACCGCATCAATGAGCGGTTCTATTCCGGCGACCAGTGGCAGGGCGTCCACTGCGGCGACAGTCGTCCGCTGGTGCGCCACAACGTCATCCGCCGCATCGGCGAATACAAAATGGCGGTGGTCGGCTCCACCCCCACGTCGGTACAGTTTACCGCCGAAGGGGTGCCCAACACTCTGCCGATGCAGCAAAAGATCCGGCGCTACCGACAGGCATTGTGTCGGGGGGAGGAATGCGAGACCCTGACCCCGGCCGAGGAGGCACAGGCCGTGGCCGGAGCGCTGACGGATTATTTCCTGACCACCGGCCGCCGACTGGGACTGGATGTTCTGGGGCGGCGGGCGCTGCGCAACGCCTATGTCACCGGCACGGGGGTGCTGTATACCTATTGGGACGACCGGGTGCGCACCGGTCTGTATGCCGACCGCGCCGGCAGCACGCCCATCCGGGGCGACATCGCCTGCGAGGTGCTGGATATCGAGCAGGTCTATGTGGAGGATCCCACGCTGGAGGATATACAGGAGCAGCCGTCTGTCCTCATCGCTCAGCGTAAGCCGGTGGCTCAGCTGCGCCGGGAGGCACGGCGCTCGGGCTGCGCCGACTGGGACCGCATCCGGCCGGACGAGGGCGGCACAGATGCCGCCGGGCATGCCACCGTGCTCACCCGATTCTGGAAGGAATGGGGCGAGGACGGCGAAAGCTGCCGGGTCTATGCCCAGCGGGTATGCCGGGGCGTGGAGCTGCGCGCGGCCTGGGATACGGGACTGCGGCTGTACCCTCTGAGCCTGTTCCGCTGGGAGGAACAGCGGGGACAGGCCTACGGCAGCAGCGAGATCCCCTATCTGATTCCGAACCAGATCGCCATCAACCGAACGGTCTCCGCCGGGGTTTGGGCGGTGATGATGATGGGGATGCCCATCATGCTGGTCAACGGCGATGTGGTCACGCAGCCCAGTACCAACGATCCCGGGCAGGTA
>CAKUAQ010000047.1 GCA_934636435.1 uncultured Eubacteriales bacterium | reverse complement strand
CACCTTGTCGCACAGCTTTTCCGCCACCTCCAGCACGTGGGTGGAGAAGAAGATGGCGCCGCCCCGGTCGCAGACCTCCCGCATCATACCCTTCAATAGGTGGGCGGCCTTCGGATCCAGCCCCACAAAGGGCTCATCCATGAGGATCAGCCGGGGCTCGTGGAGCCAGGCGGCGATGATCGCCAGCTTTTGCTTCATTCCGTGGGAATAGGAGGCGATGGGCTGCCCCAGATCACCGGACAGCTCGAAAAGCGCCCCGTACCGGTCGATGCGCTCCTTGCGGTCGGCGGCGGAAACGCCGAAAATATCGGCGATAAAGCTGAGATATTTGATACCCGTCATATATTCGTACAGATCCGGGTTATCGGGGATATACGCCAGCTGCCGCTTGCAGGCAATGGGGTCGGCGGTGATATCGGTGCCGCCGATGCGGATCTGTCCCGCATCAAAGGGCAGAATGCCCGCCACGGATTTCAGAGTGGTGGTCTTGCCCGCTCCGTTATGCCCGATGAAACCGTAGATCTCACCGGGAGCAATGTGCAGCGACAGGTCATCCACTGCCTTTTTCGTATCGTAGAGCTTCGTCAGATGGTCAATGTGCAGCATAACAAGTCTCTCCTCATGTATAAAGTATTTACGCGGAACAGCTTACTGCTTGGCGGCGGTGCGGCGGGCGTTGAGCAGCACATATAGGGCGACGCACAGCACCACGGCACCGGACAGCACGGCGTACATAGCGCCGATGGATACCGGATGGTCAAAGAACCGGAGATTGCAGTCGATAGAGCCGCGGATGCCGTTGATAACCTCCGGCGGGAAGCCGATGCGCTCCATCTCCCGGAATACGCCCCGCAGTGCATGATTGCGCAGCAGGCTGGTGCCGTAGGTGCCGGGGAGAAAGGACAGGGCGGTCTGCAATCCGGAGGAAAAATTGGAGATGGGCATATACGCACCGCATATAAAGCCGTAGCCGGCGCTGACGATGGTGCCCACCGCCGATGCCTGCCCGTTGGTTTTCAGCGGGTAATTCACGCAGGAGGACAGCGCCACCCCGAACAGGGTCAGCAGCACCACATCCAGCAGCATTGCCAGCACATCGCTCAGGGACATATACCAGCCCATCCTCCACAGGTACAGAAAGCTGATTCCCAACGCCGTCAGGCTGATGAGCAGGGTGGACAGCGCTGAGGCGATATAATAGGACAGCGCCAGCGTGGAATGGCGCAGGGGCGAAACGGTCAGATCCCGGATGGCGCCGCTGACCTTATCCTGCACCATCAGCAGATTGGAGCAGAAAGCCACGGTCACACAGCACACCGCCAGCAAAGAGGAAATAAGCTGCCCGCCCACGGTGGCGTCGATGAGCGCCGGGTCTACGGTCAGACCGGCAGGTAACGCCCCGGCAAAGCTATCCCGGTAGATCTTGGCTAAAAAGGTGGCGTACAGCACCAGCAGGATCACCGGCGTGATGAGGGAGCAGAAAAACATCCCCTTATCCTTGAAGAACAGCTGCATATGGCGGCGGATCATATGGTTTAGCTTACTCATAGCGGCACCTCCTCAGCCTTTCGCCGGCAGCCTTTTGCCGGTGACAGCCAGAAACACATCATCCATTTTTCCCTTGGTGATCTCATAGTCGGTGAACAGCTCCGGATGCGCCACGATGAGCCGGGTGGCGGCGGCGGTATCCGGCACGCTCACCCGCAGAGCGCCCCGCAGCTCCTCGGTGGGCAGCCCCAACCCAGCCACGGCGGCTTTCTCTGCGCCGTACAGGGTGATGAAATCGCCGGTGTAGGTGTTTTTGAGATAGAGGGGCGTTCCCTCGGCGGCGATGCGGCCGCTGTCCAGGATCACCACATAATCGGCGTCGGCCGCTTCTTCCATATAGTGGGTGGTGAGGAACACCGTCATTCCCTCCTCCCGGCGCAGGGTGGCGATCACATCCCACAGCTGCCGGCGGGTCTGGGGATCCAATCCGGTGGTGGGCTCATCCAGAATGAGGATCTCCGGCTTATGTAACAGCGCCCGCGCCACGTCGATGCGCCGCCGCTGTCCGCCGGACAGCTTGCCCACGGTGCGGCGGAGCAGATTGTCAAAATCCAGCAGCCGCGCCAGCTCCTGCAGCCGGGCTTCAAACGCCTGCCCGGTGATGCCGTAGAGCGCCGCCCGACTGCGCAGATTATCCCGCACAGACAGGGGCTGGTCCAGCACGGAATTCTGGAACACTACCCCCAGACGGGCGGCGATCGTCGCCGGTTCCTCTGTCACGGAATGCCCGCAGACGGTGACCGTGCCGCTGTCTGCCCGCAGCTGGCCGCACAGGATGGAGATGGTGGTGGACTTGCCGGCGCCGTTGACGCCCAGAAAGGCGAACAGCTCCCCGCGCTTGACCTGAAAGGACAGATCCTGCACGGCGTGCACCTCTCCGAACGATTTGTTCAGATGGTCGATTTGGATGATAGGTTCCATGAAACTCCTCCTTATTCTTACTCTTTGGGGCGGGTCAACAGACTGACTACCGCCATCACGGCGGCATACAGCACCCCGCCGATAGCCCAGATAAACCAGCCGTACCGGGGCTGCCCATTGCCGCGGGGGCCGAAGGTATACAGCAGAAACACCGCCGTCACCGCCAGCCAGTATACCGTGCTGACGGTGCCCCGGATAGCGTTCTGCCGCTTGCGGGAGCGACCGTTGGCGCCCTCCTCCAGCAGACGGCTCATGGCGCCGCTGACGGTGCCGGCGTAGACGAACGCCATACAGCCCAGCCCTGCCAACAGCAGCAGCAGAACGAGGGCAAGCACACCGGCAAGATCGCTCGTCGCCAGACCGGCGGACAGAAACAGGGGCACCGCCGCCAGAATACACAGCACCGTGCCCAGGGTATACAGGCGGGCAGCGGTGGGAGCGAACTGCTTTTGCCGCTCCTGCACCATCCCGGCGACGCCGTATTCCGTTTCAAAAGGAACCTTGTCCAGAAGAGCAAAGTCCCGGCTGCGGTTGCCGACAGAGAGGAACAGCGCCACCCCCGCCGCCACCAGAAGCAGCAGCAGGCACATGCCGATGCTGACGGCGGCGCGCTCCGACACCGGCGCGGCGGGAATCTCACTCAGCGCCGCCAACGCAAACAGCGGCGCCGGAGACAGGATGCACAGAAGGGTCGCCAGCGCCATGCGCGGCGCCACCGCCCGTCGGCAGGCGAGATAGGCGGACGCCTCTTTCAGAGAGACCCGCCGCCGCGCCGGCATCGGATCTTCGGGGGCGCTCTCCGGCTCCTCCAGCTCGTCCTTGAGCAGATAGTCGGTAGTGACACCGAACAGGCGGCTCATCTGGACGATTTTATCCAGATCGGGGATGGATTGTGCGCCCTCCCATTTGGAAACGGATTGACGGGTGACGTCCAGCTGGTTGGCCAATTCCTCTTGGGACCAGCCCGCCCGTTTGCGCAGAGAGATCAGTTTATCGGCAAAGATCATGGGGATTCCTCCTTGTTGTGGGTGTCCGGCGCCCTCTGCCATGAGGATACGATTTTTCCCGGTTGCGGGCAAGAAAGCAGGGCCGTCAATGTGTCAACCGATGGTTGCGTCCGGTTGCTTTTGCAGATCCGGGTGCTGCTCGGCAATGACGCGCCCGGTCTCGGAGCCTGTCGGCACCGGTTGGATCCCGGTTACGCTTGACGAGCAGCAGCGGATCACGTGCACCGCCCCCTGAAATGTTTCGCCCAGCCGCCGGGCGATCTCCCCCTGGGTGAAGTCGCACACGCCGGTGGCGACCAGCACGCACAGACCGTAGGTATAGATCCACATTTGCGAGAACAGCTGCTCTGCCTGCGCCGGTGTGGCGTGGTAATCCCGGGTGATGATCGCCAGATCGTTTTCTTTCCCGAACATCACGTATTTCACTGCTTCATTCAGATCCATATTCATTCCCGACCGCTGCATGAACAGCAGCCGGAACAGCTGCGGTTCCTCCCGGGCAAAACGCACCCACTGCATGCCCCGCATCTTGTAGGCGGGATTGTATTGCTCGGCCACGGCCATATAGCGTTCAAACAGCTCCTGCGCCTGTGTATGTACCGCCTCGCGCACCTCCTCCATAGAGCAGAATGCGGTGAAGATGGGACGGGTGGAGCTGCCCAGACGCAGCCCCAGATCCCGGGCGGTCAGATGCTCGATGCCCTGCTTCCGGACGAGAGCCAGCGCCGCATCCGTGACCTCCGACCGGGTGAATTTCGGTTTCGGCGGCATAATATACCCTCCTGACTATATTAAAACACTTGTTGCGCATCGCTTGTTTTATTATAAGCACCTGGCGGAGGAATGTCAAGTTCGCTTTGGCATATTTTTTAAGGTCCGGCGGATTTTTCCGTTGATAAATCGGCTGGGATGCTGTATACTGTACGGTGTGGAATGGGGGATGTGCCGTGAACGATAAAATGAAGCAAACCTGTCGGCGGATCATTCGGATATTGATGGTGCTGCTGGGTGCATTCCTGTTGACGGTGGGGCTGGTGATTCCGCTGGTGAATAACAGCCGTGCGCTGGCGCTGGAAAAACGTCTGAAGGCGCTGTCGCTGCCGGAGCAAACCGTGCTGTTGGACAGCTATTCGGCCGCCGGACGGTACGACGGCTCCGGCGAGAGCGTGCGGTATTTTGGGGCGGTGCTGCTGCAGAGCGAGCTGTCGCTGGAGCAATTGCAGACCTATTATGCGGCGATCGCGCCGGATTGCGTGGCGGCGGTGCAGGCAGGGCAGACCATCACGTGCGTCGGCAGGGGGAAGCTGCAGTTTCGCGCCCAGCCGCCGGAAACGGGGAGCTATATCGTGTATATACTGGATCGGTCGGTACATACGGGTCAGGGATGGCTGGATCTGGATATCCGGGGCGAGTGAAAAAGCTGCGGAAACAGTAAAGTCCGTCGGAGAATTTCTCCGACGGACTTTACGCAATCAGTTTGATGCCTTGACTTTGGGACGGAACAGCAGCGAAATGCACCAGATTCCGGCAAGCGCTACCACAGTATACACGATTCGCGCCAACAGAGTGCCGGCGCCGCCGAAAATCCATGCCACCAGATCAAACTGAAACAATCCGATGCTGCCCCAGTTCAGAGCACCGATGATGGTGAGAATCAACGCAACCTTATTCACGAGAGCTTCCTCCTTTCCGATGCGGTTCGTACACAGTATGCGTCGTCGGGCGGCGAATTATGCAGAATGGCGCGATTCTGTGCCGGTGCGGAAAAACGTGAAAAACCGCCCAAATTGCTTTGTGTCGGTGATGCGCACACGCCATAGGGATGGACGGGCGCTTATTTTTTTGGCTTGCGCGCCCGTCTGTTGCAGATTTTTTCGGGAAGTTTGCAATAATGGTTGAAAATTCCGGGGAAATACGGTATACTACTATACTGTATTATTGTGGGTTCGTAGCAAAACCCGGAAAGTGAGGCAATCCAATGGCGGACAATAAAAAAATGGTCGAGGCCATCACCTCGATGGAGGACGATTTTGCCCAGTGGTACACCGATGTGGTGAAAAAGGCGGAGCTGGCGTCCTATGCCGGTGTGCGGGGCTGCATGATCGTGCGGCCCTACGGCACGGCGCTGTGGGAGAATATCAAGGCGGATCTGGATGCCCGGTTTAAGGCGCTGGGGCATGAGAATGTGATGATGCCGCTGTTCATCCCGGAGAGCCTGCTGCAAAAGGAAAAGGATCATGTCGAGGGCTTTGCTCCGGAGGTGGCATGGGTCACCCACGGCGGCAATGAGGAGCTGCCGGAGCGGCTGTGTGTGCGCCCCACCTCGGAGACGCTGTTCTGTGAGCATTACAAGGATATTATCCATTCCTATCGGGATCTGCCGAAGCTGTATAATCAATGGTGCTCTGTGGTGCGGTGGGAAAAGACCACCCGCCCCTTCCTGCGGACGATGGAGTTCTTCTGGCAGGAGGGACATACCATGCACGAGACGGCGCAGGAGGCAATTGAGGAAACCGAGCGGATGCTGAATGTGTATGCCGATTTCTGCGAGCAGTCGCTGGCGATCCCGGTGATCAAGGGCCGCAAGACTGATAAAGAAAAATTTGCCGGTGCGGAGGCGACCTACACCATCGAGGCGATGATGCACGACGGCAAGGCGCTGCAGAGCGGCACCAGCCACTATTTCGGCGACGGCTTTGCTAAGGCGTTCGGCATCCAGTATACCGATCGGGAAAATACGCTGCAATATCCTCACCAGACCTCCTGGGGGATGTCTACCCGCATCATCGGCGCCATCATTATGACCCACGGCGACGATAACGGTCTGGTGCTGCCTCCGGCGGTGGCACCGGTGCAGCTGGTGATCCTGCCCATCGCCCAGCATAAGCCGGGCGTGCTGGAGAAGGCCCGGGAGTTGCAGGAGCGGCTGCAGACGGTGGCGCGGGTGAAGCTGGACGACAGCGACAACAGCCCCGGCTGGAAGTTTGCGGAATACGAGATGAAGGGTGTGCCGCTGCGGCTGGAGATCGGCCCGCGGGATATCGAGAATAACCAGTGCGTGCTGGTGCGCCGGGATAACCGGGAAAAGACCGTGGTGTCGCTGGATGAGCTGGAGACGGTGATCCCGCAGCTGCTTAAGGCGGTGCACGACGGCCTGTATCAAAAGGCGCTGGAGCGGCGGGAGAGCATGACCTATTCCGCCATCTCTCTGGAAGAGCTGACGGAGCTGGCGGCTACCCACCCCGGTCTGATCAAGGCAATGTGGTGCGGCGATGTGGCTTGCGAGAACCGCCTGAAGGAAGAGGCGGGCGTCACCAGCCGGTGTATGCCCTTTGAACAGGAGACGCTGGCGGAAACCTGCGTGTGCTGCGGCCGCCCGGCGAAGTCTATGGTGGTCTGGGGCAAGGCGTATTGAGAGAAAGGAGCGTGCGATATGGCACAGCTGGATAGACCCGCTGCGGGGGAGACCGTAGCGATCATGCATACCTCTATGGGGGATATTTCCATCCGCCTGTTCCCGGAGCAGGCACCCAAGGCGGTGGAGAATTTCACCACCCATGCCAAGGACGGCTACTATAACGGCATCGTGTTTCATCGGGTGATCAAGGACTTTATGATCCAGGGGGGCGACCCCACCGCCACCGGCTGCGGCGGCGAGAGCATCTGGGGTAAGAACTTCGAGGATGAGTTTACTCCGGCGCTGCATAATCTGCGGGGCGCTCTGTCCATGGCGAATGCCGGCCCCGGTACCAACGGCAGCCAGTTCTTCATTGTGCAGGCGCCGTCGGTGCATCCGAATTTCATCGGGCAGATGCAGGAGCTGCCGGAGTATTTTCCCGCCGAGTCGGTGGAAGCCTACAAGCGGGTGGGCGGCACTCCCCATCTGGACTATCACCATACGGTGCTCGGACAGGTCTATGACGGTATGGATGTGGTGGATGCCATCGCCGGTGTCCAGACCGACGGACGGGATAAGCCCCTGACGGATGTAACGATTGAGAGCATTGATGTGCACCCGTATGCGTAACCGTTTGCGGGAGGCGTGGACGCTGCTGGAAACGGTGACGCCGCTGGCAGCGGATTGCGGTCGGGTGTGCGACGGGCGCTGCTGCCGCCCTCATGGGGATGCGGTCGGTATGCGGCTGTTCCCCGGAGAGGAACGGCTGCTGCCGGATGGCGGTTATACGCTGACCGCTACGGCGACCGGACCCTTGTATGCCTGCGACGGCACCTGTGAGCGGGCATTTCGCCCTCTGGCCTGCCGGATGTTTCCGCTGTTTCCCTATGTGATGGAAACCGGCCGGATACAGGCAGTGTACGATCCCCGCGCCTATCGGGTGTGCCCCCTGGTGCAGCATTGCGCCCGGGTGCAGCTGGAGCGGGCGTTTGTCCGGGCGGTGCGCCGGGCCGGACGGATCCTGATGGGCGATGAGGCCTGTCGGGCGTTTTTGGAGGAGAACAGCCGGGAGATCCGGGAGCTGTGGCGGCTGCTGCCACTCGATCAGGAACGGCCGCCCATCGGCCGCCGTTCCGTCAGAAATTGAACCGATCAGTAGTAAGGAGAACGAACGATGAATAGACATACTTTTGGGGCGTTGCTAATGGTGGGGGTGCTGCTGTTGTCATTGGCGGCCTGCGGTGGAAAAAATCCCACCACCACGACCGACGGTACAGGCAATAAGAACAATTCCGAAACCAGTGACGACGCCGGTCACGGCAATAGTGTCGGTACGGTGTATGCCGATAAGGACTACGGATTCCAGACGGAAATGCCCGCCGTCGGGGAGCAGGTGGCAATCCTGCACACCTCTATGGGGGATATCTCCCTCCGGTTTTTCCCGGAGGCGGCGCCCAAGGCGGTGGAGAATTTTCTCACCCACGCGAAAAACGGCTATTATAACGGCCTGACCTTCCATCGGGTGATGAACGACTTTATGATTCAGGGAGGTGACCCCAACGGCACCGGTACCGGCGGCGAAAGCATCTGGGGCAAGAGCTTCGAGGACGAATTCGATCAGAAGCTAATGAATCTGCGGGGTGCTCTGTCTATGGCCAATAGCGGCGTGAACACCAATGGCAGCCAGTTCTTTATCAATCAGGCGAAGCCCGACGGCAAAACGGCGGCAGAGCTGAAAGAAACCTATGACTATGACGCTATCATCGCTCAGTATTGCGCCCGCTATAATATGACTGCAGAAGATGTGGAGGCGGCGCTGAAAGCGCAGGGCGGGATCACCCCCGATTCCCGGCTGGTGCCGGACGCGGTGTGGGAGCTGTATGCCAAGGTCGGCGGCAATATCCATCTGGACGGCGCCTGGCGGCAGAGTGGCGGACATACCGTATTCGGTCAGGTGTATGCCGGGATGGACGTGGTGGATGCTATTGCCGCTGTGGCGGTGGACGGCAACAGCAAACCGCAGCAGCCGATCACGATCCAGACCATTGAGGTCACAACGTACAACGGATAAGACCTAACGACAGAACAGGGGGAACGGCATGACCGTACAGGTGCAAGGACTGGAAACGGCCTATTACGATTCCGACCCGGAGGACCGGGCCGGTCGGCCGGTGGTGCTGTTTCTCCATGGCTGGGGGGCGCCGGTGGCGACCTACACGCTGCTGCTGGAGCATCTGGCGGGGTATTGCCGGGTGGTGGCGCCCGACCTGCCGGGCTTCGGCGGCACGGCGGAGCCGCCCGTCCCCTGGGGCGTGGACGACTATGTGGAATGGACGGTGGATTTTGCCCGGGTGGTGGGTCTGTCCCGGGTGGTGCTGATGAACCATTCCTTCGGCGGCCGCATCAGCATTAAGCTGCTCAGCCGCCGCCCGGTGCCGCTGACGGTGGAGCGAGCGGTGTTTATGGATGCCGCCGGGCTTCCGCCCAAACACGGCATCGGCTACTATACTAAGGTATATAGCTATAAGGCTGTGAAGGGCTTTTTCTCTCTGCCGGGTATCCGGCAGCTGTTTCCGCATGCGGTGGAGAATGCCCGGCGGCGGCACGGCTCGGCGGATTATCAGGCGGCATCGCCGGTGATGCGGCAGACGATGGTGCGGTGTATTGCCGAGGATCTGACGTCGCTGCTGCCGGAAATAACCGCCTCGGTGCTGCTCATCTGGGGGGAGACGGATACCGCCACCCCGCTGTCCGACGGACAGCTGATGGAAAAGAGGATCCCGGACGCCGGATTGGTGGTGCTGCCGGGGGCAGGGCATTTTGCCTTTGCGCAGCAATGGGGGATGTGCAGTCGGGTGCTGGATTCGTTTCTCAAGCCCCGAAATTAGCACCGGAGATCGGATAAGGAGCGTGTGCGAACGTGGATATATGGATGCGTTGGCTGCTGATGGCGGCGGGAGCGCTGAATTTCGGGGTGCAGGCCTGGTATTTCACCCATATGCTGCAGCTCAATTCCTACCGCCCCGAGCGGTATAAAAAATGGTGCACCGACAACGATAAAAAGCTGGTGACGGTGCGACGGCTGCTGCCTTTTCTGTGTGTATTCACCCTGTGGCTCCACAACCGTGTGCCGGACTATGCACTGTATGCCATCAGTGCAGGTCTTGTGCTGCTGACGGCGCTGTTGAATCTGCCGAAGAAGGCGAAGAAGCCGTTGGTTGTGACCCCGCGTGTGTGGCGGCTGTTCGTCACCGAAGGGTTGATTGGCGTCGTGCTGCTGGCGTTGACCTGGTTCACCCTGCCGATGCGGGGGTTGGGTCTGCTCGGACTGGGACAGATGATCATCTGGATCTGGGTAGGCGCGGCCAACTATATCAATCTGCCTATCGAAAAGAAGATTGCCGCCGGCTATGTGAAGCAGGCGCGGCAGCTGCTGGACTCCATGCCGGAGCTGACGGTCATCGGCGTGACCGGCAGCTACGGAAAGACCAGCGTGAAAAGCTTTCTGGCGGCGCTGCTGGGAGTCAAGTATAATGTACTGATGACCCCCGGCAGCTACAATACCACCATGGGCGTGGTGCGCACCGTGCGGGAGCAGCTGCGCCCCAGTCACCAGATTTTCATTGCCGAGATGGGAGCAAAAAAAACCGGCGATATCCGGGAAATCTGCGAACTGGTGCATCCTGCCTATGGGATCCTCACCTCGATCGGGGAGCAGCATCTGGAGACTTTCGGCACGGTGGACAACATCGTGCAGACGAAATTTGAGTTGGTGGATGCGCTGCCTCCGACGGGTAAGGCGGTGCTCAACTATGATAATTCTTATATCCGCAGTCACCCCGTCTCGGTGCCTCATGTGACCTATGGCGGCATGGACAGCGGCGCGGACTATCGCTACGGTGACGTTTCCGTGGACAGCCACGGCTGCCAATTCACATTAACTGCCCCGGACGGAGAAAGCTGCGGCTACACCACCCGGCTGCTGGGTGTCCATAATGTGCAGAATCTGGCGGGCTGTCTGGCGATGGCGCATACGCTGGGGATCCCCCTGCGGGAGATGGTGTATCCGGTGCGGATGCTCCGGCCGGTGGAGCACCGGCTGCAGCTTTTGCCCAACGGTTATATTGACGATGCCTACAATTCCAATCCGGCGGGCTTCCGCAGCGCTTTGGATACGCTGGCGGCCTTTGACGCCCAGCGGGTGCTGGTGACGCCCGGCATGGTGGAGCTGGGCGAGGAGCAGGAGAACCTCAATCGGGAGCTGGGCGCCTATGCCGCCGGACGGTGCGATTGGGCGGTGCTGGTAGGGCATAAGCAGGCGCCGCCTCTCAAGGAGGGGCTGCTGTCCGCCGGATTTCCGGAGGAACGCATTTTTGTGGCGGATTCCTTACAGGAGGGACTGCGGTTCGTCGATGGGATCCCGGCGGAAAAACAGCGCATTGTGCTGCTGGAGAACGATCTGCCGGATAATTTCTGAGGAGGAATGATGGAATGAAAACCAGAGTGGCGGTGCTGTTTGGCGGGCACAGCGTGGAGCATGAGGTGTCGATCATTTCCGGAATTCAGGCGTTGCAGGCGCTGGATGCGGAAAAATATGAGGCCTTCCCGCTGTATATTGCCAAGGATAATACCTGGTATGTGGGGGAAAATCTGCGCCGGGTGGATAGCTTTCGGGATATGCATGCCTGCCTGGCGGCGGCTACCCGTGTGGTGCCGGTGGCGGATGGAACGACCGTCGGACTGTGGCGGCATCCGGCAAAGAAATTTGGGAACAATTGTGTGGCGATCTTTGACGTGGCGATTCCCGTGGTGCACGGCACTAATGTGGAGGACGGCACCCTCATGGGGATGCTGGAGATGCTGAATATCCCCTATGCCGCCTGTGATGTCACCGCATCGGCGCTGGGCATGGATAAGTACGCCATGAAGGCGGTGCTGCGGCAGGCCGGTGTGCCGGTGCTGGAGGCGCTTCAGTTCACCGGCCGGGAGTATGCCATGGATGGTGACCGGGTATTGAAAGAGATTGAGGAGCAGATCGGGTATCCGGTGATCGTCAAGCCGGTCAACTTGGGCTCGTCTGTGGGAATATCCAAGGCCAGAGATCAAAAAAGTCTGGTGGATGCGCTGGATCTGGCGGTGAGCTTTTCACCTCGCGTGTTGGTGGAACGGGCGGTGGAGCATCTGCGGGAGATCAATTGCGCCGTGCTGGGCGATGCGGACGAGGCGCGGGCCAGCGCCTGCGAGGAGCCGCTGAATGCAGAGGATATTCTCACCTTTGGCGATAAGTATCTGAACAACGGGAAGAAAACCGGTGTCAGTCAGGGTATGACCGACCTGAAGCGCCGCTGCCCGGCAGAATTGCCGGAGGGGATGACGGAAGAGGTGCAGCAGCTGGCGGTCAGGACTTTCCGGGCACTGGGCTGTCTGGGCGTGGCGCGCATTGATTTCCTCAATGACCGGGAGAACGGTCGACTGTGGGTTAACGAGATCAACACCATCCCCGGTTCTCTGTCCTTCTATTTGTGGCAGGAGGTAGGGGTGTCCTTCCCGGAGCTGATGGATACGCTGGTGGCGCTGGCGTTCAAGCGTCAGCGTCAGCGTGCCGCCCTGACCTTTACCTATGAGAGCAATATTCTGGCCGGATTTTCCGGTGGCAAGATTGGCGCCAAGGGCGGTAAGCTGTCCGTGCGTTGACCGGTGGAAGAACGGTCGGACGATGTGACTCCCGGAGGTGTGGCTTTTTCCGTTCGGGCGATGCGCAGCAAAAAACGGTAGGGGCAAGACAAACGCCCCGGCAGTTGTATCAAGACGCGCATCCGTTTCCGCTTGTGGATGATTCCGTCGTGCGCCTTGGCGGAATGGGCAAGGCCTGTTGTTATCGGCTTTTGTGCTGTTTCGGGAGTGCCTGTGGAGGATGGCAGGGAATGCGGTCCCGTGAGGGACAGCGGCATTTTCGGATGAATAATTCCGGTTCTATAATAAATGTTGGGGTCAGGTTCATCGCCTGACCCCAACATTTATTATAGAACCTTTATTGAATCAAAAGGCACCGCCGTGATTTATTATGGC
>CAKUAQ010000046.1 GCA_934636435.1 uncultured Eubacteriales bacterium | reverse complement strand
CTGTCGTTCTCTCAAGCGACGAACGTTATTATACACAACCTCGCCGCAATTGTCAAGAGGTTTTTCGAAAAAAGTTGAGTTTTTTCATGGCATGCCGGAAAACCGATCGACGCGCGATAAATGTACGGCGGATGCGGCGTATAAAAGGCGCTCTCACCCTCTCACCGATTACAAAATCGGACAGTATTTCTCGTAAAATGCCGAAATCGCCTGTTTACGCGCCAGCATTTCCTCCAACCCACTATTGTATTCGTAAGGAAATTTATAGTTGAACACGCGCTCCAGATAATCTGTGCCGGGCTGCTTCAGCTTGGACACCGCGCCGGCACCGCAGCCGAGAATGGTATGGGTCTCGTCCATAATATAGACATTGTACAGCCCCTCACAGCCGGGTTTTGCCCAGCCCACATTCTCCTGATTGCCCACCGTACGGCTTTGCCGATAGAGATAATAGGGGCGATATCCGGCATCCGGCAGAGCCGCCGCAGAAAGCTGCACCATCCGCACCGTATCCTGCTCCGCGCGGTAATCCGCCCGATGCTGAAGCATAATGTTGGAGGCCCGTTTCATAGACAGCGTATGCACCGTCACGCTCTCGGGGGCCAGCGCCAATATCTTTTTAAGCGTGTCGGCAAAGCCCTCGTATCCATCCCCCGGCAATCCGGCGATCAGATCGGTGTTGATATTTTCAAAGCCCGCCCTCCGGGCCAAAGCAAAAGCGTCATAAAACTGCTCCACCGTATGCCGCCGTCCGATGCCGTCCAGAACCGCCTGCTGCAGGGTCTGCGGATTGATGCTCACCCGCCCAACGCCTGCCGCCCGCAGCGCCGCCAGCTTTTCCGCCGTCACGGTGTCCGGTCGACCGGCCTCCACCGTATACTCCCGCAGATGCGATAGATCAAAACTGTCCTCCACCGTCCGCAGCACCGCCGTCAGCTGCTCCGCCGACAGCGTGGTGGGTGTACCGCCGCCGAAATACACCGTCTCCAGCCGCAAACCCAAGCGCCGCACCAGCTCGCCGGTATAGCGCAGCTCCCGACAGAGCTGCTCCACATAAGCGGGGATCAGTTTCTTCGACCGCTCCACCGTCTGCGATACAAACGAGCAGTAATCGCAGCGGGTCGGACAAAAAGGCACCGACACATACAGACTGAAGGAATCCGGCCGGGACAGGGACAGAATACCGTCCTCGATCGCCAGCGTCCGGCAGCATAGGGACAGCTTTTCCGGACTGACCAGCAGCTTGTCCCGGAAATATGCCAGCGCTGCCTCCTGCCCCATCTCCCGCGTCAGGCGACGCAGCAGCTTCACGGGGCGCACCCCCGTTACCAGCCCCCAGGTCTGGGAAACCTCCAGCAACTCTGCAAGCAGCCGATACAGCAGCGTGCACAAAGCCAGCTCGCAGCGATCCTCCAACTCCGCGCCGGAGGCTTCCGCCGCCGTCAGCGTCCGGTCAAAGGTATCCAGACGCACGCGGCAGGACAGCCGCACCCCTGTCGGCATCTCCTCACGAGCGCATTCCGCCGTCAGTCCGTCCGCTGCCGCCGGAGCCGGTTCATCGTGATGGGTCACGATCTTTTCCAGCGGCAGGAACAGGCGGCTGACATTTTCCAGTTCAAAATGATAGTCGTTTCCGTGCAGATATATATGCATTGAACAGTAAACTCCTCACTCAACAAACGGGTTGAAGCGGCGCTCCTGACCCAGAGTCGTCCGTGGGCCGTGACCGGGGCAGACGGTCAATCCGTCCGGCAGGGTCATCAGCCGGGCAAGCGAGCGGCGCATAGCCGCCCCATCGCTCCCGGGAAAATCCGTGCGTCCGATGCTCTGGCAGAACAGTGTATCCCCCGTGATCAGCACGTCCGTCCCCCAAAAGCACAGGCTGCCGGGGGTGTGTCCGGGGGTCTCCAGCACCCGCAGTGTTTCCGCCCCCCGGCGCAGCACATCCCCCTCCCGCAGCAACCGGTCAGCATGCAGATCACAGATCGGGACACCGCCGAACACGCCAGACAGGTTTCCCACCGGATCGGTCAAAAAATCTGCGTCGGCCGCACCGACCCACAGCGGAATCCCCAGCGCCGCGCACACTGCTCCGGCCGCCCCCATGTGGTCAAAATGCGCATGGGTCAACAGCACCGCCTCCGGGTGGAAAGCACCGGCGTTAACAGCGGAAAGGACCCTTTCCGGCTCCGCGCCGGGGTCCACGATCCACCCGCTGCCGTCGGCGGTACGCAGCAAATAACAATTGGCTTCCAGTTCTCCCACAGAGAGACAGTCTACCGTCATGTCCTCGGCTCCTTCTTCCACAGATCGGTATCCAGCAGGAGCGTCACCGGACCGTTGTTCAGCAAAGACACCTGCATATCCGCACCGAATACGCCGGTCTGCACCGTCGCGACACCACAGACGCCCAGCTGCTCTACCACCGCATCAAACAACGGTCGGGCAATCTCCGGGCGCGCGGCACCGAAAAAGTCCGGCCGCCGCCCGTGCTTCAGATCGGCGCACAGCGTAAACTGGGACACAGCCAGCACGCCGCCGCCCACATCCAGCACCGAACGGTTCATCTTGCCGTTCTCATCCTCAAACACCCGCAGCTGCGCCACCTTTTTGGCCAACAGCACCGCTTCGGCCGGTGTATCCTCCGGGCACACCCCCACCAGCAGCAGCACGCCCTCACCGATGGTGCCCACCGTTTCGCCGTCAACCTCGACCCGGGCATAGGACACCCGCTGATACACCGCTTTCATACAACACGCTCCGTCCGTCAGGTGGTCGACCGTTCTACCCGATCCACAATATCCACCGATTCCAGCTTTTTCATAATCATCTGCAAATGCTCGACGCTGCTGACCACTACCGTCAGCGTCACCACAGCGCCGCCGCCCTCCATCTCCCGGGCATTCATAGCGTGCACCGAGACGTGCATATTGGCCAGCACGGTGGTCAGCTTCAGCAGCAGATTCTCGCCGCTGCCCGCCACCACTCGCAGCGTGGCATAGGATTCCGTTTTCTGCCCGGATTCCCACTGCACCGACACCCAGCGCTCCCGGTTGGGTGCTTCCTCGATCACCTTGGGCACATTGGTGCAATCCCGGCGATGAATGGACACCCCATAACCACGGGTGATAAACCCGATGATGGGGTCTCCCGGCACCGGGTTACAGCATTGGGCGAACTTGACGAGGCAATCCTCCATGCCGTCCACGATCACGCCGCCGTTATGGTGCTTACGCCGCACCGGCGGCGTAAGCACCGGCTGCGGCGATGTTTCGGTCTGCTCCTCCCGCTGAATACGGGCATATTCCTCTTTCATCCGCGGGATCAGGCGGGACAGCAGAATTCCGCCGTAGCCGATGGCGGCATAGAAATCCTCCAACGACGAGCAATGCTGCCGACGACTCTGCTCCAGCAGAAACGCCGCCATACGGTCCTCCGGCAGACGAATCAGATTCCGGGACAGCTCCCGCTCCAGCTCCGCCCGGCCCTGCTGCACATTTTCCTCCCGGCGCTCCCGCTTGAACCAGCTGCGGATCTTATTGCGGGCTTCGCCGGTATGCACGATATTGAGCCAATCCCGGCTGGGACCGTGGCCGGGCGCCGCCGTGGTCAGCACCTCCACAATCTCACCGGTTTTCACACGGTAATCCAGCGGCACAATGCGTCCGTCCACCTTAGCGCCCACCATACGGTTACCCACCGCCGTATGAATGGCATAGGCAAAGTCGATGACTGTGCTGCCCACCGGCAGGGTGATCACATCGCCCTTGGGGGTGAATACAAACACGTCATCAATATTCAGGTCGGTCTTGATGCTGCGGACGATATCCTCGGCATCGTCCACATCCTTCTGGTTCTCGATGAACTGCCGCACCCACGCCAGCCGCTCATCCAGCTTATCCTGCTTTTGCAGCCCCAGCTTATACTTCCAATGGGCGGCGATGCCGTATTCCGCCGTATAGTGCATCTCATAGGTACGGATCTGCACCTCAAAAGGAATCTTCTCCTTGCTCACCACGGTCGTATGCAGCGACTGGTACATATTCGCCTTGGGGGTGGAAATATAATCCTTAAATCGGTTCGGCAGAGGGCGGAACATCTCATGCACCAGTCCCAGCACATTATAGCAGTCGTTCACCGTATCCACGATCACCCGCACGGCGTAAATATCAAAGATCTCGTCAAAGGCATGGCCCTGAATATACATTTTCCGGTAAATACCGGCGATGCTCTTGACCCGGCCGGACATCTGCGCCTGAATGCCGTACTCCGCCAGCTTATCACGGATGCGGTCCTGAATTCCCGCCAGGAATGCCAAGCGTTCCTCCGCCCGCAGTGCCAGATTATCCTCGATCTCTTTATATGCCACCGGGTCCAGCACCCGCAGCGACCGATCCTCCAATTCCTCCTTGATGGAGCGGATCCCCAGACGGTGTGCCAGCGGGGCATAAATATCCAGCGTTTCCCGCGCCTTATCCCGGCGCTTCTGGGGCGCCCAGCCGTCGCTGGTGCGCATGTTGTGCAAGCGGTCCGCTAATTTGATGATCATGACCCGCACATCCTGGGACATGGCCAACAGCATCTTGCGCACATTCTCCGCCTGCTGCTCCTCTTTAGTGGAAAAGTTCATCTTGGTGATCTTGGTCACGCCGTCCACCAGATGCGCCACCTCGTCGCCGAAAGCCGCGGCGATATCCGACAGCTCCAGCGGCGTATCCTCCACCACATCATGGAGCAGCGCCGCCACCACGGAATCGCTGTCCATCCCCATCTCCACCAGAATGCACGCCACATGCAGCGGATGGCAAACATAATCCTCACCGGATTGGCGTTTCTGCCCCGCATGGGCCTTCTCCGCCATGTCGATCGCCCGTTCGATGCGGTCGATCTGATAGCTTTTTTCGCTCTCGGCCAACAGAGTTTTCAGCGTAGCCTTGACCGATTCCACAGTTTCCGGTTGATTCATGGTTGCCCTCCTTCACTCAGGTATTCCCACAGGGGTGTCCGGGTCAGATCGGCTTTTCCGGTGGTGGGGATCAAGCGCAGATGCAGCCGCTCGCCGCCATCCGTCACCGCCAACAGACCGGCCTGCCGCCAGATCTCCAGCGCCGTCAGCAGATGCAGCGGCGAGGGCAGTTCGCCCCCGGTGCAGCCCACCCGGGAGACGGCGTATTGCAGCTGCTCCGCCGTGCCGCTCCAGCCCTCGCAGGAGCGGAGCATACTGTACAGCCGCGTCAGCAGCTCTCGAGGCGGAAGCGTATCCGCCGCCGGCAGCCGCTGCTCCTGCCGCAGGAGCGCCTCATAGGTGTCTATGGCATCTATCCATTGCTGACGGTCCGTCTGTGCGTAGGCCACATCCCGGATGCGGATACTGACATTGGTATTTCCATGATATTCGTTTTTTTCCAGCGATACCACACAATTGAGCACCGAGCCGCAGGGAATCGGGAAATCCTCCGGCGCAGTCTGGAATTTCACAGCGCTGACACGCACGCCGCCGCGGCTCAATGACAGACGCAGATGCTTTCCGTTGCCAATGGCGGTGATGTTATCCAGCGTCATGCGGGACAGGCAGAAGAGCGGCATGGGATTCCCCGCGCCCATCGGCTCTAATGCATCCATCAGCAGCAGTTTCTCCAGATTGATTTGATCCGGACGGATCCGCATGGCGATATGCAGCGCCGGAACCGGCATTCGGGGATACTCCTGCGCCGCCCAGGTGTTCACCTGCCTACGCAGCGCCGGGATCTGTTCTGCCGGCAGCGACAGTCCCGCCGCCATCTCGTGGCCGCCGAAGGCGGTGAGCAGCTTCCGGCAGCTATCCAGCGCCGGATACAGCGGGAAGCCCTCGATGCTCCGGGCGGAGCCGTGAGCCACCCCATCCTCGCCGATGCTGATCACCACAGCCGGTTTTCCGTATTGCTCCGCCAGCCGTGCCGCCATGATTCCCAGCACGCCGCCGTGCCAACCCGGGCCTTCCACCACCAGCACCCGCTGGCAGAGCCATTCCGGATGTGTCGCCAGCGTCGTCTCGATCTGAGCGTAAATCTCCTGCCCCACACGCTGGCGCTCCGCGTTCATCATCTGCAGCTGCTCGGCCAGCGGAGCCGCCTGCGCCGCATCCTCCGTCAACAGCAGCCGCAGCGCCACCTCCGGATCGCCCATGCGGCCGGCCGCATTGATGCGGGGAGCCAGCACAAACACTGCCGCCGCTGCCGTCAAAGTCTTATCCCCATATCCGGCCGCCTGACGGAGCGCCGCAATGCCGGGACGCGTGCTGCTATCCAGCGCGCCGATCCCCCGGCGCATCAGATCCCGATTGAATCCCCGCAGCGGGATCAGATCCGCCAGCGTCCCCAACGTCAGCAGATCACCGTAGCGCTCAAACACCGTCTCGCTGTCCCCCTCCAGCACACAGACCAGCATGAACGCCACACCCACGCCCGCCAAATCCTTGCAGGTGCTCTCGCAATCGGGGCGATGGGGGTCCACCACGGCGCACACATCCGGCAGAGTCTCTGTCGGACGGTGGTGATCGGTCACCACGATATCCACACCGGCGCCGGAAGCGGCCGCCACCTCTGCGGACGTCAACGCAATACCGGTATCCACAGTCACGATCAGCCCCACGCCGGCGGCGGCCGCCCGCGCGATCCCGTCCTCATGCAGCCCATAGCCGTCGTCCCGATTGGGGATGGCCCACGCCACATCGGCCCCGGCATCCCGCAGATAGGTATACAGCAGCACAGTGGCCGTGATACCGTCCACATCGTAATCCCCATAGACCAGAATCTTTTCGCCGCGTTCCATTGCCGCATGAATACGCTGCGCCGCTTTCTCCATATCCGCATAGGAAAACGGATCGGACTCCTCCTCGGAGCCGGCGAGGAACTCGTATATATCCTCCGGAGCGGTCAACCCCTGTGTCGTCAGCAGCAGGGTCAAAAACGGATGCAGCTCGCATTCCGACGCCAGCTCCGCCGACAGAGCCGTGTCCAGCGGGGCAAACTCCCAGCGTTTCATCCGCATACGACCACTCCTTTCTCAGTTTCTGCCTATAATGGAATATATACTGCTATCTTAGCACGAAACGCCTGAATATTCAACAAATTTTTGCATTTCATGGAGGTTCCGGTCGATTTCCCGCGAAATACGAAAAAGCACCGCTCACAAAGGACAATCCTCAGTGAGCGGTGAAAAAAGTCATTCAGTTTTCTTCCGTCGCCGGGTGAAGCAGAGCGATCCCCAGCTCCGCCAGCTGCTGATCGCCCACCACAGCCGGGCAATCGGTCATCAGCTCGGACATATTCTGTACCTTCGGGTAGGCCACCACGTCCCGCAGGCTGGCCGCGCCGATCATCTGCATGACCAGTCGATCCAGTCCGATGGCCATACCGCCATGGGGCGGCGCACCGTAGCGGAACGCATCCAGCAGATAGCCGAACTTCTGCTGCGCCTCTTCATCGGACAGACCCAGCGCCCGGAACATATGGCTCTGCAACTCGGAATCGGTGATCCGGATGGAGCCGGACGCCAGCTCCACGCCGTTGAGCACCAGGTCATAGCACTTGGCATACACCTTATCCGGGTCGGAATCCAGATACGGGATACACTCATCCAGCGGCGCCGTGAACGGGTGATGCATCGCATCCCAGTGCTGAGTCTCCTCATTATACTCGAAGAACGGGAACTGGGTGATCCACAGCAGATTGTAGCCGCTGCGGGGGATATTCAGCTTGTTCGCCAGCTCCAGACGCAGCGCGCCCAGCACCGACAGCACGTGCTTCTTGTTAGCGTCCGCCACGATCAGCACCACATCGCCCTGCTCTGCACCGGCCGCCGTCAGCAGCCGCTGCATCTCCTCTTCCGACAGAAATTTTCCGAAAGACGAACCGCAGGCGTCTGCCGTCCAGCGTACCCACGCCAGGCCCTTGGCGCCAATGCCCTTCGCCATCTCGGTCAGTTTATCTATCTCCTTGCGGGAGAGAGATGCCGCCGCGCCCTTCGCATTCAGACACCGCACCGTGCCGCCCGCCGCCACAGCACCGGAGAACACACCAAACCCGCAATCCTTAGCCGCCTCGGTCAGATCGATGATCTCCATACCGAACCGGGTATCCGGCTTATCGGAGCCATAGCGTTCCATCGCCTCATTGTAGGTCAGACGGGGCAGCGGCAGGGGTACATCCACCCCCAGCACACTCTTGAACACCGACTGCATAAAGCCCTCGCCGACCGCCAGCACATCCTCCACGTCCACGAAGGACATCTCCATGTCGATCTGCGTGAATTCCGGCTGGCGATCCGCTCGCAGATCCTCGTCCCGGAAACAGCGTGCCAGCTGGATATAGCGGTCAAAACCCGCCACCATACTCAGTTGCTTATATAGCTGCGGGGACTGGGGCAGCGCATAAAACTCGCCGGGATGCACCCGACTGGGCACCAGAAAGTCCCGCGCACCCTCAGGGGTGGACTTGATGAGCATAGGGGTCTCCAGCTCTATAAAGCCCTGGCTGTCGAAATAGTCCCGGGTCGCCTTGGCAATCCGGTGACGCAGCATCAGATTCTGCTGCAGATTCGGACGACGCAGGTCCAGATACCGGTATTTCAGCCGGGTAGCCTCAGCCGTCGTGCAGTTTTCACTGATCTCAAAGGGGGGCGTTTCCGCCTTATTGAGGATCCGCAGCTCCTCGACGGCGATCTCCACATCGCCGGTAGGAATCTCCTTATTCCGAGCGGAGCGCACCCGCACCGTGCCGCGGGCAGCCACTACATATTCGCTGCGCAGAGAGAACGCCTTATCAAACACCGCCTTATCGGTGTCCTGGTCAAAGGCCAGCTGTACAATTCCGGTACGGTCCCGCAGATCGACGAAAATGAGCTGTCCCAGATCCCGCTGCCGCTGCACCCAACCGAACACCGTCGCCGATTGTCCGGCATGCTCCTCCCGAAATTCTCCGCAATAGGCCGTCCGCTTCAGTCCTTTAATGGTTTCCGCCATATTTCATTCCCCACTTCCGATTATTCTGTTTCCGCTACATCGCCGAACAGGTCGGCCATTCCCGCCAGCTGGCGGTCCAGCGATTTATTATAGAGCGTCGTATACAGGCTGTCGTCCAGCCGGATATCCTCTGTGCGGCCGGTGGCCATCTCCTTGAGCTGTGCCACACCCGTGTGCAGTTCATCCTCGCCCACCACGATCGTATACCGCGCGCCCCGCTTATCGGCATATTTCATCTGAGCCTTCAAAGAACGTCCCACAATGTCGCATTCCACCGCCACGCCGCCCCGGCGCAGACGGGTTGCCAGCGCATAGCAGCGATTGGCTGCCTCCTGCCCCATGGACACCAGATACAGCTCACAGGCAGGCGGCTCGGGGAAGCGGCATTGCTGCTCCTCCATGACCATCAGCAGCCGCTCCAGCCCCATCGCGAAGCCCAAGCCCGGCTGTGCGGCGCCGCCCAGCTCCTCCACCAGTCCGTCGTATCGGCCGCCGCCGGCCACGACCAGTCCGTTTTCCGCCACCAGTTCAAACACGGTGCGGGTGTAATAATCCAATCCCCGCACAATATGGGGGTTCACCGTATAGACAATCTCCGCCGCATCGAGACAGGCTTTAACCGTCTCGAAGTGTGCCTTGCAATCGTCGCAAAGATAGTCCAGCATCACCGGCGCACCGGCGGCGATTTTCTGGCACACCGGCGATTTGCAGTCCAGAATCCGCATGGGATTGCGCTCCAGCCGCCCCTGACAGGTCTCGCACAGTTCCTCCCGATGAGCGCCGAAATACGCCCGCAGCGCCTCGGTATATTTTGCCCGGCAGGCAGGGCAACCGATGGAATTGATGTGCAGCGCAATCTTCTGTAGCCCCAGCGATTCCAACACCGTCATCGCCAGCGAGATCGTCTCTGCATCTGCCTGAGGTGCCGCCGCGCCGAAGCACTCCACCCCGAACTGATGGAACTCCCGATAGCGGCCCTTCTGGCTTTTCTCATACCGATAGCAGGAGATCACATAGGACACCTTCACCGGCAGCGCGCCGCCGAGCAATCCGTGCTCCAGCACCGCGCGGGCGGCGCCGGCCGTCCCCTCCGGGCGCAGCGTGATGGAACGCCCGCCCTTGTCCTCGAAGGTATACATTTCCTTCTGCACCACATCGGTGGTCTCCCCCACCGAGCGCAAAAACAGATTGGTGTGTTCAAATACCGGGGTGCGTATCTCCCGGAATCCGAAATCCTCCGCCACCGAAAGCGCCGTGCGCTCCACATACTGCCAGCGGTAGCTGTCCTCCGGCAGCACATCCTGTGTGCCCCGGGGAGCCTGTGTAATCAAATCCATATATTCTCCGATCTCCTGCCTGTATCACAATTTCCGTAGAAAAGGGCGCACGGATACCGCACGCCCTTTCTAAGCTGTCAGTTGCCGGGATTTACGATCGTGCGCCAGTCCAGATCGCCCCGCTCCAGGCCGTGGATCAACACCTCGGCGGTGGCAATATTGGTCGCAAAAGGAATCCCCCGGATATCGCACAGCCGTAGCATATCGTAGTCCTTCGGCTCGGTCCCCTTGACCGTCAGCGGATCCCGAAAGAACAGCAACAGGTCAATCTCATTGCAGGAAATCCGCGCGGTGATCTGCTGATCGCCGCCCTGCGACCCGCTCATATAGCGTGTGATATTCAGTCCGGTCGCTTCGGACACCAGCTTACCGGTGGTGCCGGTGGCACACAGATTGTGCCGGCTCAGAATCCCGCAATACGCAATGCAGAACTGTACCATCAGCTCTTTCTTGGCGTCATGTGCGATCAATGCGATGTTCATATTCACCATTCCTTCCGTCGATTTCCATCAACTTAAAATTACATTTTTTCGAGCCGGGCCAGCGGAACGTCCTCGCCCCGGAACCGGCGGGCAATATTGGCAAAGCACAGCGCCGCAGCGCTGTCCGCGGGCAGCGGGCGGCCGTTGGCATTCGCCACCGCCACCGCCTCGTCCTCAGGTATGATCCCCAGCAGCTGCACCCCGGCCGCATCAATGATCTCATCCACATCCGGCATGGATCCGTCCATGACCTTACCCGGACGCAGCCGGTTGATCAGCAGGCGGGAGGAAACGCCGCGGTTTTCCAGCATCCGGGCAATGATCTGCGCATCCCGGGCGCACACCATATCCGGCGTGGTAACGATAAGCGCCCGATCCGCCGCCGCCACCGCCGTCTCAAAGCCCCGCCCCATACCGGCCGGGCAGTCGATGATGACCGGGTCGTAATACTGTGCCAATCCGGCGCACAGCTTACGGAGCTGCGCCGGAGAGCACATATCCTCCGGCCGCACGGGAGCCGGCAGCACAAACACATTGGAGCACACAGGCGAAGAATAGATCGCGCGCACCGGCTCACAGTTGCCGGCCAGCACATCCGACAAATCGTACATGGCCGTACCGGCAATACCCAGCATCAGATCCAGACTGCGCAGCCCGGCGTCCGCGTCGATGAGCAGCACCTTACCGGAGGAACGGGCCAGAGCGTATCCCAGTCCGGCAGACACCGTCGATTTCCCGGCGCCACCCTTACCGGATGTCACCACACAAATCCGCCCCATAGACACACTCCATCCCGCCAGTTTTCCAATCTGTGCACCAGTATACCACGAAAAACGGCAAAAGTAAACCCCCAATCCCGCAGAAACTGCCAAAAATTGCGCACAAAAGCGTGCCGAAGTCCGCCCCGGGCGCACAGCTTCGCCGCCACAGCGCCGATCTGCACAAAGGCGGGAACGGACATCTACCGCCCGCTCCCGCCTCACGGATTCGCTTATTGATCGTAGCCCTTGGGGTTCTGGGATTGCCAGCGCCAGGAATCCCGGCACATATCCTCCACATTCTTCTCCGCTTTCCAGCCCAGCAGCCGCGCCGCCTTGGACGGATCGGAATAGCAGGTGGCCACATCGCCCGGGCGGCGGGGCGCGATGGTGTAATTTACCTTTACCCCGTTAGCCTTCTGGAACGCATTCACCAGATCCAGCACGCTGTACCCCACGCCGGTGCCCAGATTGATGGCGTCGGCGCCGGTGTGCCGGAGCGCGTAATCCACCGCCTTGACATGCCCCTTTGCCAGATCCACCACATGGATATAGTCCCGCACCCCGGTGCCGTCGGGAGTATCGTAATCGTCGCCGAATACCGACAGACACGGCAGCTTCCCGATAGCCACCTGCGAAATATACGGCATCAGATTGTTGGGAATCCCGTTGGGATCCTCTCCGATACGCCCGCTCTCATGAGCGCCGATGGGGTTAAAGTAGCGCAGCAGCACCGCGCTCCACTCCGGATCGGACACACACAGATCCTGCAGAATCCCCTCGATCATGAATTTCGTCCGCCCATAGGGGTTGGTCACCGCTCCGGTGGGCATTTCTTCCTTCAGCGGCGAGGGGTTGCCGGTGCCGTACACGGTGGCGGAGGAGGAAAAGATCATCCGCTTGCATCCCATCTCGGCCATGACCTGGCACAGCGTAACGGTGCCCCCCACATTATTCTCGTAGTAGGCCAGCGGCTTCTGCACCGATTCGCCCACCGCTTTCAGCCCGGCGAAATGAATCACCGCCTCAATCCTGTGGGTGCGGAACACCCGGCGCAGACCCTCGGCGTCCCGGATATCGCACTCGTAAAACGGGAAATCTTTCCCCGCCAGCTCCTTTACACGGCGCAGGGCTTCCGGCTTGGAGTTATAGTAGTTATCTATAACAACAATATCGTAGCCCGCATTCAACATCTCAATGCAGGTGTGACTGCCGATATACCCGCAGCCCCCGGTAATCAAAACGGCCATGATCGAATCCTTCCTTTCTTTTTTTCCATTATAGCGGTATCCGTCGGTTTTGGCAATGGGTATTTGTTGCAGAAATGCGTAAAAATACGCCCATTTTCTCCATTCATATTGCGCTTTGACCGGAAGTGGTCTATAATGGCACCAGACAAACGAAGGAGGTAAGCAGCGTGAAACCTACATTGATTATCATGGCAGCCGGCATGGGCAGCCGTTTCGGCGGACTCAAGCAAATCTCTCCGGTGGGCCCCGCAGGCGAAAAAATCATCGACTATTCCGTATACGATGCCATCCGCGCCGGATTCGGCAAAGTGGTCTTCGTCATTAAGCATTCCATTGAACAGGAATTCAAAGAAACCGTGGGCAAAACGATGGAATCCCATATTCCGGTGGAATACGTGTATCAGGAGCTGGACGCCCTGCCCGCAGGCTATACCGTCCCGGAGGGACGGGTCAAGCCCTGGGGCACGGGACACGCCGTGCTGTGCTGCCGTCCGGTGGTGCAGGAACCGTTCGCCGTCATCAATGCGGACGACTATTACGGACAGGAATGCTTCCGGCTGCTGGCCGAATTCCTGCAGGTGCCCCAGAATGACCCGGTACGCCACTGCGCCATGGCCGGTTATCTGCTGAAAAATACGCTGACGGAGAATGGCTATGTATCCCGGGGCATCTGCGAGGTTGCCGCCGACGGCACCCTCACGGGATTGACCGAGCGCACCCACATCGAGCTGCGGAACGGACAACCGATGTACACCGAGGATGACGGCACCAGCTGGACGGCGCTCTCCCCGGAGGATGTGGTATCGATGAACTGCTGGGCTTTCCCGGCAGGCACGCTGGATGCGTTCGAATCCCGCTTCCGGGCGTTTCTGGACGAAAAGGGACAGGAGCTGAAATCGGAGTTTTATCTGCCCTTTGCCGTCAATTCCATGCTGGCGGCCGGCGAGGCGGATGTACAGGTTCGGCTCACCCACGACAAATGGTACGGTATGACCTATGCCGCCGACCATGAGATGGTACGGGCGGCACTGGCGCAAATGACCGCTGACGGAATTTATCCTGCCCATCTCTGGGAATAACCGAATAAAACGGTTGACATCTGCCCATCACGGCGGTATACTTACGGGTGTTACTTTTTATTTCGGAGGGCATTATGCACAAGGACATAGAGCGCGTTTTACTTTCAGAAGAAGAGCTGGACGGCATCATCACCCGCCTTGCCAAACAGCTGGACAAGGATTATGCCGGCTCGGATAAGCGGCTGGTGCTGGTCTGCATCCTCAAGGGCTCCGTGGTATTTATGGGC
>CAKUAQ010000045.1 GCA_934636435.1 uncultured Eubacteriales bacterium | reverse complement strand
AGGGCTCTCTCGCGAGACAGCTTTGCTATAATACCACCTCCCTCCTCTTTTGTCAACACCTTTTTTCACTTTTTTTCATTTTTCTTGCGAAAATTTCTCGCACCACCGTATCTTGTGGTTTGCTTTCGACGCGAACACAATTTGCAGACACCCTCCTGGGCAAAATGCCGACAGAAAAGGAGCACCCCTCCCGGAGGTGCTCCTTTTATTCTTTACGAATTTGCTCGATTCATGCGTTTGAGTGCCCGCGCCTGTCGGCGTTCCTCCCGCTTACGTCTCCGGTTTTCCGGAAATGCGCGGAGCCGCGCCCAGCGCATTTTCACCTTTTCGATCAAGCGGTCAATGCGCTCGTCGGTCTTGCGGTCGATGGTGCTGTCCATAAAATCGTTCATCAGCACTACGAAGGCTACATAGATAGTCTTACTTGCAAGGACATTCGCGTCAAGCCAGTTGGCGACCCCGTCGACCACCGGCTCCAAGGCTCCATTCGTGGCGGAATTCGCAATCAGAAACAGCAAACCGAATACGAAAAATCCCCCAAAAATCACCAATACGCTTTTGATCAGACGCACGAATCCATAGCACACCATGACACAGATCAGCACGATCCAGAGCACCAAAAACAGCAGATAGAGCAATGCCACCACATACCGGAACGGAATAATGATGGAGTTTCCGATCGTCTCAAACGTATCCATGAACCAGGTGAAAAGGCCGAGGACATCCAGCAAGCCGGATATCCACGGGAGCGAGGCAATGCTGCCGATTGCCAGCATCAGCACAATATTCCCCGGGTACAATACGGCGGATTCGAGCTTTTCGTTGACCGCATTGCGGTTCTCGGTGAGCCGCGACACCACCTTGCCCAGAAGCAGAAACAGCATACAGGTGAACCCATACTGGACAAAATACGAGAACGAAAAATCATTAGCCTTATCCGTGAGAAAAAACGCCAGATTGATCACTTCCATAAAGCTATTCTCTGCGTCTGCGGCCGCAGAAAAACCGGTGAACAGACGAATCAGCAGCATGACGGCCGTACCCACGCCAATGGCAGCCAGCGACCGTAGCCACGCGCCGTATTTCCCGTAGAACGCCTTATATACCTTAGAATCCCGGTTGATATGGATCGGCGGCTTCAGCACGGGGACAAAACCGCCGTACCGTTTATTCAGTGAGCGTGCCATGAGAAACGCCGCCACTGCCAGCACGACGAGCCATTGCACCTCCTGCCATATCCGGAACGATTGCTCCTGCCTGCCGGTGCAGATCTTCAGGACGATGCAGAACCCCGCCAACAGCACGCCATATGCATATGTCTCCCCCGCCATGACGTGACCCAGCACCACATCCAGATCCTTGCGGATATACCGCAGGATGCCGGTGACCGCCACCGCCGCACAGACCAACAGCAACAGCAGCATCACGCAGGCAATCGGCCAATATACGCTGCCGAACAGTCCGATCGACTGATACCCCGAATAATTGATACCCGACGGTCTCTGATACGGATAAGCCGTCGAAGGCATCTCCGTGATGGCAAAAGTGGGTACAGCCAGCAGCACAAGGGAAGCAATGCCGATCCCGCTCCACAGGAGCATCCACACACGTGTGTGCTTCTGCGGCCGCGCCTTCTTCTTTGTCGGAGACTCACCGATCGGACGCGCCGGACGCGAGGGCTGCGATGGTTGCCCCGACCGCGAGGGCGGCTCCGCCCGGGGAGGCTGCGCAGCCGAATACTCCGGCTGCGGTGGCGACGCGGGAGGTTCCTGCCTCATGGACGGCGCAGGCGAGGCCGGAGGGGCCGTCGGCGGTTTCTCCGCCGACGGTGCATCCTCCCGGTGTAGGAGCTTTTTCAGTTCTTCCTCAATGTCAGTCATTCATTTACCCCTCCGTCAACGGCCGGTCAAGGACCCACCGTCAAATTTTTCTATTACCACAACTTTTCTCATCATAGCACGATCCGACTGCTTTCGCAAGTACGATTTTTCGCGGTCGGTAAAACAGCGCAAAGCCGCCGGGCGACCGGCGGCTTTGCGTGAACGTCATGAAATTTTCGGTCAGATCTCGGGGATCTCGATCGCGATCTCCTTGCCGGCGTTGGCCGACCGGGCGATGCCGTCCAGAATCGCCTGATTGTACAGGATCTGGCTGGTGGGCACCGGCGCCGCGGTGTGGTTCTTGCTGGCATCCAGGAAGGTGCGAATCTTCATATCGAACAGGCTCTCCGTCTGGGGGATGATCGGAATCTCCGTCTCCACCTGGCTGCCCGCCACCTCATGATAAATCTTCATGGGACCGCCCACCGTGCCGTTCCAGCATTCGGTGGAGGGAATCCGCAGACCGCCCTTGGTGCCGAGGATCAGCGTGTCGCCGGCGGTGTCCATATTCATCGCCCAGGAGATGCGGAAGTCCAGAATGATGCCGCCCTCCAGACGGACGAACGCCGCAGCGAAATCGTCCACGCCGAACAGAGACGCATACTCATGATGCTTGCCGTAGCCCACATAGTTGGGGTCCTTGCCGAAGAAATCGGACTTGTAGCCGGAAACGGTCAGCGGCTTCGGGTAGCCGATGGCGTTGAGCACCATATCCAGCGAGTAGCAGCCGATATCCGCCAGAGCGCCCAGACCCGCCGTCTTATCCTCAATGAAAGAAGTGCCGAAGGGAGTGGGAATGCCGCGACGGCGTCCGCCGCCGGTCTGGATATAATAGATGTCGCCCAGCTCGCCGGACTCCACAATCTCCTTGATCTTCTTCATGTTGGCATCCATACGGGGCTGGAAGCCGATGGACAGCACGCGACCGGTGCGCTTCTCCACCCGCATCAGCTCAACAGCCTCATCCAGCGTCACGCTCAAGGGCTTCTCCAGCAGCACGTCCACGCCGGCCTCCATGGCGGCAATAGCGCAGTTCACGTGCTGACGGTTGTAGGTGCAGACGCTGACGGCGTCCAGCTGCAGGCTCTTATCCGCCAGAAATTCGGCATGATCCTTATATTCGGTCTTGACATTCTCAAGCCCGAACTTCTTGAAAAACGCCGCCGCCTTGCCGGGAATCAGATCGCAGCCGCCGACGATCTCCACGTCGGGCTGGTTCATGTAGCTGTGCATATGCGCCTCGGCGATCCAGCCGGTACCGATGATGCCCACCCGCATCTTTTTGGTGGTGTCTACCGTGGCGACCTCCTGATTACTCTTGAATGCATCCAGATCGCCCATCTTTTTCTCTGCCATGTGTCAAACCTCCGTCTGTTACCGTAATATGTAGTTTCGCTTACTATACACCGGCACGCTGCCGGAAAAGGGTATCACCATTACAGACCCAGGGTCTTGAGATACTCCCGGGACAGAGCGGCGCACTCCATGGGGGTCTTGCCCATGGACGGCTCATCCTGCTCCACGACCACCCACTGGGCGCCGGAAGCGGTCGCCGCCTCCAGGATCTCCGGCACCTTCTGTACGCCGTAGCCCACGGGACGCAGCTCAAACTCCGTCTTGGTCTCATCGGACTGAGCACCGTCGTCCACGCCGATGAGGGCATACATCTTATCGGATTTATGTCCGGCAAAGTCCTTCAGATGCACCACCGGGGTGCGACCGTCATACCGGCGCAGGAACGCGGCCGGGTCCTCGCCGCCCACATTGACCCAGCACAGATCCAGCTGGGTCTCCAGCAGAGAGGCAGGCACATCGTGATACAGATTCACCAGCCGATACTCGCCGTTGTCCATCTTCTCGAACTCGAAATCGTGGTTGTGATACAGCAGGGTCATGCCGTGCTTTTTCGCGGCCTCGCCCAGCATCCTCACGTGGGCAACGAACTCCTCATAGCTCTCGTTTTGATAGCTGCCGTCGCCGAAACTCCAGTTATACCACGGGATGGCGATGAATTTGCAGCCGATGGCGGCATAGGTGGCCATGGTCCTGTCCGTGTCCTCCACCATGTCGTTATACGGCACGTGGGCGGAGATGGGAGTCAGGCCGTACTTCTCGCACAGGCCCCGCATCTCGTCGGCGGAACGGCCGAACAGACCGGCGAATTCCACTCCCTGATACCCCATGGCGGCGACCGCTTTCAGCGTCCCCTCCAGGTCGGCGGCCATGGCATCGCGTACCGAATAGAGTTGCAACGCAATCGGAAATTGTTTCATTATGCAGATCATCCTTTCCAAAGCCTTATCGGACGGCAGACCGCAGCATCCATCCGTTCCGTCCATCTAAAGTATAGCCGAGCCGCCCCGGAATGTAAAGAGGAAAAACCGGAAAAACCGCACGAAATCAGCGGATTTTTTTGATTTTTTGGAGATGCAAAGTGAAATAGTTGAATCGTCGGTGTAAGATTTTTGATTCTCCGGCAGCGGGAACCCCGCCCCGGGATACGGTACAAAAATCCCGACGCACGGCCAATGAAAACCGGGCGCGGCGAACAAGCGGCGGACGCCATGGCCGCCCGCATCGGCGCGGCGCTCTCCCCCGGCGGCCACCGGCGCCGCCGGCGAACGCCCGGCGGATTTTTTGCCCTTGCGCATACGGGAAAAGTATGGTACACTGATAGACATAGCCATCGGGGCAAGCTCGCCCTTTCGGCTGGACCGCGCATGGCGGCTTCGCTGCCCTCGACGCAGAACGGCATCGTGCGGGACAAACGGAAACAAACGGAGACATACACCGTTGCAGCGGCGGACATCCCCCCGCATGCATTCGGCCGAGCCGTAAACACATACTTAGGGAAGGAGAGCGGCGTCATTGGCGGAATATTATTGGGCCCCGGCAGGCATGACCTGCCCGGTGGTGCTGCCGGGGACGGTAGCGGACCAGCTGCTGACGCTGGCCACCCCGGAGCAGCTGCGGGTGCTCCTGTGGCTGGCGCGCCACGGGCTGGCGCTGGATGCCGCCGCCTGCGGGGCAGCCGTGGGGCTGTCCCCGGAGGAATGCGCCGGCTGTGTCCGTTTCTGGATGGAGCAAGGGGTGCTGACCGCCCCCGCGGCCAGTCCCGTCCCCGCCGCCGTGTCGGCGACGACGGTCGCTGCGACTCCCCTGGCCCGCCCGGCGGCGGTGAAGCCGCAGCTGCGGGAGGTGCTCAGCTATCAGCAGCAGCACCCGGAATTTTCCACGCTGGTGGAGGAGGTCTCCGCCCGGCTGGGCAAGCCCATCGGCCACAGCGACACCGCCACGCTGCTGTATCTGCGGGATACGGTGGGGCTGCCCTATGAGGTGATCCTCATGGAGGTGGGATATGCGGTATCCATCGGCAAGCCCCATATGCGCTACATCGAAAAAATGGCGCTGGACTGGGCCGACCGGGAGCTGACCACGCTGGACGCGGTAGACGCCCATATTCAATACGAGGAGGCCTGCCAGAAAGCGGGCAGACAGGTGGAAACATGGCTGGAGCTGACCCGGCCGCTCACCGCTTCCCAGCGGCAGACGGCTTATAAGTGGCTGGAGGAATGGCACACGAGCGAGGAGATGCTGCGTCTGGCCGACGGCATCACCCGGGATAAGACCGGCAAGTTTTCCCCCGCCTACACCGACCGGATCCTGGAGCGGTGGCGAGCGGAGGGTATCGACACCCCTGAAAAGGCTCAGGCGCTCCCCCGTCGGCGCTCCGGCGCCGCCGCCACCAATCCGGAGGAAAGCAGTCTCGATCTGGAGGCCTTTGAGGAAGAGCTGATGCAGTATACTCCGGTTTTTCAGGTAAAGAAACGACCGTAAAGGAGGACCGCCCATGGCCTATGATGAATCCGTGGTAAACGCCGCCCGGCAGCGGCTGGAGCAGCGACTATCCACCGCCCTGCAGCAGGCGGACGCGCTGCATACCGATGCCTGCGCCCGGTTCCCCCGGCTGGCGGAGATTGAAAAGGAGCTGTCCGCCACCCTGCCGGAGCTGACCCGCATCATTCTGGACGGCGGCGATCCCGCGGAGCTGGAGGCGCTGCAGCAGCGCAATCTGGCTCTGCAATCCGAAATGGCAGACATTCTTCATGCCGCCGGATACACGGCGGATAATTTCGAGCCCCGATACACCTGCCCGGCCTGCCGGGACACCGGCTATCGGGACGGTCGGCTGTGCGACTGCTACCGACAGCTGCTCCGGGAGGAGGCCTGCCGCCGTCTGTCCTCTCTGTCCGCCATGAAGCTGACGGACTTCGATACGATGGACCCGGAGCTGTATGACCCGCTCCCCGACCCGAAGCTGGGCACATCCCCCCGCCGGCGGATGCTGGATGTGATCGCCTATTGCCGCAGCTATGCGGAGAATTTCTCTGCCGAGGCCCCCAACCTGCTGCTGCAAGGCCCCACCGGCACCGGCAAGACCCACCTGTCTCTGGCCATCGCCAAACGGGTGACGGAGCAGGGCTGCACCGTCACCTACGGCTCCATCCAGCCCCTGCTGCGGCGGATGGAGAGCGAGCATTTCGGCCGCTCGGAGGGGGACACGGAGGGACAGCTCGTCGACTGCGATCTGCTGATTCTGGACGATCTGGGCATGGAATTCGACAGCCCCTTCTACCGGGCATGCATCTATAATCTGCTCAACGCCCGGCTGCTGGAGGTGCGCCCCACCATCATCAGCACCAATCTGTCTCTGTCCGGTATCCGGGAGCGGTACGGCGACCAGATCGCCAGCCGCATCACCGGCAGCTTTGAGGTGCTGCTGTGCGTGGGCAAGGATATCCGCCAGCAGCTGCGCCGCCGGGCCATGCACTGAATGCGGTCTCCGGGCGCCGGTGCGCCCGTTCACTATACCCACAGGCGAGAGGATCGCCTGTCCGAATCAGGAGGTTTTCAAGTATGGAGTCATTATGTCTGGGCTGCATGAATCCGCTGCCGGAGGGCAGCGACCGGTGCAGCATCTGCGGCTTCACCGCAGAGGATCGCAATCCTGCCGAGGCGCTGCCGCTGGCCGCCCGCTTGCAGGAGAACTATACCGTGGGACGGCTGCTGCGCGCCGGCAGCGACAGCATCACCTATCTGGGCTACAACCGACTGCTCAAGGAGCCGTGCCTGATCCGGGAATATTTCCCGGCGGGGCTGTCCCAGAGGGCAGAGGACGGCACCGTGAGCGCCGCACCGGGCAGCGAGCGGGTATTCGCCGAATACCGGCAGGCGTTCCTCAGCAGCGTGCGCAGTCTGGCACGGGTCAAGGATCTGCCGACGGTCATCCCCATCTATGACATCTTCGAGGAGAACGGCACGGTCTATGCCGTGTCCGACTATGTGGAGGGGATCACTCTGGCCCGCAAGGCGAAGCAGGCGGGCGGACGGCTGACCTGGCAGGAGGCGAAGCCCCTGTTCATGTCCCTGTCCAATGGGCTGGAGCTGTTGCATCAGGCCCATGTCTATCATCTGGCCATCTGCCCGGAGAATATTCTCGTCAGCGCCGACGGCAAGGTGTATTTCCGCAATTTCGGCCTGACGGAGGCTCGGTTCACCGGCGGCGATCTGAAGCCGGAGCTGGCCGCCGGCTATGCGGCACCGGAGCAGTACCGCCCCATGGAGGTGGTGACCGACGCCACCGACGTATACGGTCTGGCGGCCACGCTGTTTTCCACCGTCACCGGCAACATTCCCCCGGCGGGCAATAAGCGGGTGAAAAACTCCGACGATCTGTTCATGTCGGCGGAGGTGGCGGAGGAGCTGTCCCAGCCGGTATGCGGTACGCTGTTCAATGCGCTGCTGGTCTCCCCCGAGCAGCGCACGGCCACGGTGGAGGATTTCCGGGAGCAGCTGGGGCTGGAGCCGAATGTGTCCGCTCTGCGCAACGAGGCGCGGCAGGAACGGGAAAAGGAGCAGGAGGATCGGCAGCCGCCGAAATCCGGAGTGCCCGTCTGGCTGATCGTACTCATCACCGCACTGGTGCTGATCCTGCTGGTGGGCGGCGGCTTGCTGCTGCTGCGCCACAACCGTCAGCCGGCCGCCGAGCCGTCGGACGACACCTCGGTCACGCTGCCGTCCATCACCACCACCTCCCAGACGAAAAAACCCGAAAAGCAATATTCTGTGCCGAATTTCGTCGGGAAGAAGTATTACGAGATCAGCGAGGATAAGCTGGACGGCGGCATGAAGATCCAGATCAAATATCTGGAATACAGCAAGAAGGAATCCGGCACGGTGCTGTCGCAGGAGCCGGAGGCCGGCAGCGGCGTGGGCAAGGACACCACCGTGTATCTGGTCGTGAGCTGCGGCGCCGACGAGCTGGCGGTGCCGGACGTATCCGGCTGGAAAGAGGAGCACGCCAAGCTGTATCTGGAAGCGCTAGGCTTCCGGGTGGACGTGTCCTATCTCCAATCCTCCATGGTGGATAAGGGTCTGGTGGAGGACACCGACCCGGTGGCCGGCACCAAGAAAAAGCGGGGCGACGTCATCACCCTGCGGGTCAGCAACGTCCGGCAGACCAGCGACGACGCATACTCCCCCTCCTCCCGGGACTACACCTCTCGGGACTACACCTCCCAGGATTGATCCGGCGGGTGAACCGTCCAAAGCAGGAAACGAGGCCCCGTTTGCCGATGGCAAACGGGGCCTCGTTCATTTTTCGATCGGGAATGTGTCAACGCACGGAGAACAGAATGTCGCCATAGCTGGGCAGCGGCCACACATCCTTCGCCACCGATACCTCCAGCGCATCGGCGGCGGCGCGCAGCTCCTCCATGGCGGGGATCACCGCGTCCCGGTAAAACTCCGCCACCGTCTGTCCGTCAGCACGGAGCTCGTCGGCATCCTCCAGCCGCTGCTGCAGCTGTCTGAGTGTCTCCGCCATCCGGCCGGTCAGAGCATTCACCCGCCGCAGCAGCTCCTCCTCCACCGGGCACGCCATATCCGGCAGCGCCGTCCTCTTGCTCAGAAGTGCGTCCGCCAGCTCCTTGCCGTAGCGGATGGCGGCGGGCAGCAGATCCTTGCGGGTCATGCTGACCATGGTATGGGCCTCGATATGCAGCACCTTGGCATAATTCTCCAGATGGATCTCGTAGCGGGCGCGCATTTCCGTCTCGGTATACACCCCGTATTTCTCAAACAGCGCCACGTTCTTGGGGTGGATATAATAGGGCAGCGCATCGGGGGTGGTGTGCAGATTCAGCAGTCCCCGGCGCTTCGCCTCCTCCAGCCAGGCGTCGTCGTAGCCGTTACCGTTGAAGATGATGCGCTTATGCTCCTTGATGACCCGGCGGATAAGAGCGTTGAGCGCTCCGTTGAAGTCCTCCGCCCCCTCCAGCTCGGTGGCGAACTCGTCCAGCTCCTTGGCCACGGCGGTATTCAGCACCACATTGGGACCGGAGACGGATTTGGACGAGCCCAGCATCCGGAACTCGAACTTATTGCCGGTGAAGGCAAAGGGGGAGGTGCGGTTGCGGTCGGTGGTGTCCCGGGGGAACCGGGGCAGGGCATGGACGCCGATCTTCATCTGCACCTTTTCCTTGGCGTCGTAGGCCGATCCCTGCTCGATGGACTCCAGAATGGCGGTCAGCTCGTCGCCCAGGAAGATGGACACCACCGCCGGAGGCGCTTCGCTGGCACCCAGACGGTGATCGTTGCCCGCTCCCGCCACGCATACCCGCAGCATATCCTGATATTCGTCCACCGCCTTGATGACGGCGCACAGAAACAGCAGGAACTGGGCGTTTTCGTGGGGGGTCTCGCCCGGCTCCAGCAGATTGACGCCGGTGTCGGTGGCCAGAGACCAGTTATTGTGCTTACCGCTGCCGTTGACCCCCTCAAAGGGCTTTTCGTGCAGCAGACACACCATCCCGTGGCGCGCCGCCACCTTTTTCATCAGCTCCATGGTGAGCTGGTTGTGGTCGGCGGCGATGTTGGTGGTGGTGAACAGCGGCGCCATCTCATGCTGGGCGGGGGCCACCTCGTTATGCTCGGTCTTGGACAGCACCCCCAGCTTCCACAGCTCCTCGTCCAGCTCCCGCATGAAATCCGCCACCCGGGGCTTGATCGCGCCGAAATAGTGGTCGTCCAGTTCCTGCCCCTTGGAGGGGCGGGCGCCGAACAGAGTGCGGCCGGTATTGATCAGATCCTTGCGCCGATCGTATACCGCCTTGTCGATAAGGAAATACTCCTGCTCCGGTCCCACGGTGGTCCGCACCATGGTCACGTCCTCATTGCCGAACAGCCGCACCACCCGCAGCGCCTGCTTGCTGATCGCCTCCATGGAGCGCAGCAGGGGGGTCTTTTTATCCAGCGCCTCGCCCCCATAAGAGCAGAAAGCGGTGGGGATACATAGGGTATCGTCTTTGATAAACGCATAGGAGGTAGGATCCCACACCGTATAGCCCCGGGCCTCAAAGGTGGCGCGCAGGCCGCCGGAGGGGAAAGAGGAGGCATCCGGCTCCCCCTTGATCAGCTCCTTGCCGGAGAAATCCATAATGACCTTGCCCTCCCCCACGGGGGTGAGGAAGCTGTCGTGTTTCTCCGCCGTGATGCCGGTCATGGGCTGGAACCAATGGGTATAGTGGGTGGCGCCCTTTTCGATGGCCCAATCCTTCATGGCGTTGGCCACCACCGCCGCTACCGCCGGGTCCAGCCGGCGACCGTTTTCCATGGTGCGCTTGAGCGCCCGGTAGGTCTCCTTGGGCAACCGCTCCTGCATCACCTGATCGTTGAACACCATGCTGCCAAACAGCGCGGGTACGTTTTTCATAGGTGTCTGTTCTCCTCTCCTGAGTGGGCAGGGCCGTTCCCCGCACCGATGCTCTTTAGTATACCGCTGCCGACCGGGGTTTGTCAAGGTGTGCCGCCCAATTGCGCCGCCGTTTCCGCATCGGGCGGGCGCATAGCGGCCCGCATCCGCCGCTCCGGGCAACGGCCCCTTTCGCCGTGTCATCCGATCCGGGCCGCCGGACGGCAAAAAATCCGGTTTTGGGGGTGTATTGCACTCCTGCAAAGATGGAGGGGTGCGGGATTTATTGCCCTTGATTTTTCCTCGGTTTCCTGTTATGATGTATAAAGAAATACGGGAATCTTCGAGCGACGATGCGGATCGTGCCAAATGCCCGCGCCTGTCGGACGCGCGTGCTGCGGTTATGGGATATCTGCGCGGCGAAGCCGGGCATTCGCACAGCGCAGCCCTCGCTTTTTCATCATTCGCCGCCCGCCGTCTGCGGATATCGCCGCCGGAGGCGGGGTACGGCAGCGCCCCGCCGGGACGGGAGAGAATGGAGGACAGCCACATGGACGAACAACTGGATGTGCGCACGGACGGCAGCCGCCAGAGCCGGGAAAAGGCGCTGGACTGGCTGACGGCGCTGGTGCCGGTGCTGCTGATCTCGATATACTATTACCATTGGCGGGCGGTGGCGCTGGAGCTGCTGACCGTCGGCGGATATCTGGCGGCGGAGTTTCTGCTGGCGCGCCCCTGCGGGCGCAGCCATGCGGCCATCCGGCTGCCCCAGGCGGCTGCGTGCGGACTGTTGGCGGCTTTCTGTCTGCCGGATCAGACCCCGTTCTGGCCGGCGGCGCTGTTGGGCGGTCTGACGGCGGTGCTGGCGGAAGCGCCCACCCTCATCAGCCGCCGCTGGCCGGAGAGCCGGCTGGCATACCCGCTGCTGCACCCGGTTCCGGCCGCCTTTCTGCTGATGCGGGTGGTGTTTCCGGGCACAGTGACCCGGTATACCGTACCGGCACCGTGGCGGGGCATCGATACCATCGCCGCCGCCACACCGCTGGCGGCGCTGTCCGGCGGGATCGAGACACCCGCCCGGTGGCAGCTGGTGTTCGGTATCCATGCGGGAACCGTCGGAGAGATCTGCCTGCCCGCCATCGGACTGACATTCCTGTACCTGCTGCTGCGCAAACGGGTGAGGGTGATCGCCCCCGCCGCCATGCTGGGAACGGTGATGCTGCTGTCGCTTTTGCTGTGGCGCTCGCCGCTGTATGGGCTGCTGGCAGGCAGCGGCGTGGCGGCGGCGGTGCTGATGGCCGACCGCACCTATGCGCCGACAAAGGCCGCAGAGCAGGTCCTCTGCGGCGTGATCGCGGGAACGGTGACGGTGCTCATCCGGCGCTTCGGCCCCTGGAGCGAGGGGACGGCGGCAGCTCTGCTGATCGCCATGGGGCTGTGCCCGGTGTATCCGGCCATGGTGCGGGGGTTGGGCTCTGCCGCCCGTTGGCTGTGGAAATGGCTGGGACGGCTTTGGGTCTGGCTGCGGGTGCGGGTGCGGACCCTGTGGCAGAAAATAAAGAAAATGAAAAATGCCAAAAATGGGGGTTGACAAACCCACTCGACATAGTGTATAATGGTCAGCGTCCCGTGCGAGAACGGATGCGGCTGTATAGCTCAGTTGGCTAGAGCATGCGGTTCATACCCGCAGTGTCAGTGGTTCGAATCCACTTACAGCCACCAGGTTTCTCTCCGGCCGCTGAGTTTCCCGCACGGTCGGAGAGAAATCGAACCTGGCCCGATGGTCAAGAGGTTAAGACACCGCCCTTTCACGGCGGTATCACGGGTTCGATTCCCGTTCGGGTCACCATATACGGGCACGTAGCTCAGCTGGTTAGAGCGCCTGCTTCACACGCAGGAGGTCGATGGTTCGAGTCCATTCGCGCCCACCAGTAAAAAGGACTTGGCGTATGCCAAGTCCTTTTTTAGTGAAATGCCCCTGTCGGCAGGGGCATTTCATGCAGCAGTGATATCTGCGGCTTCGCCGGAGGATGTGCGCTTTATGTGCACGGCGGACGAATAGCCAGAGGCGTAATATCACACGTTTGCCGCAGACGAAAGCACCGCGCCGCACAGAGCTTGGCATATCAAAAAGGGGGGCTGCCACGCCTGCGCGCGTATGAACACAAAAACCGGAAAAGCATCTCTGTGGGGTGCTTCCGGGATATAGGGCCTTCGTGATTCCGATCGGATCACGGAGGTCTTTTTATGCCGGCGAAACGGTTGAGGCAGAAGAGACCGCCCCCTTTCTTTGCGGGGAAAAGCGCATCCACCGGCCGCATCACGCGATGGACAGAGACGGTCGAGCAGAGCAGCCGGATCGTCTATCTTCTTCTGACCTTTGCGGTGAGCACCGATCCGCTCCGCCGGAAAAGTGTTTGGCTGGCGCTGCCCGCTGTGTTCCTGGTGCTGTACTATATCGTCTGGCTCCGCTGTTCTATCGGCGGAAGAAATGTGACGCTGCCGGGGAGGACGGTATGGCGGCCATTCGCAGCACGATGGTGCGCTTCAGGCGGTGACTAAAAAGCGCAACATCAGCATCCCATTTTCTGAAGCAGTTTACGCAAACTCTCTTTGGCAAGCAGCGCAAATACGAATTCGTCCTCGGGCGGGAATGGTAATAGTTATATCTGCATGAATTCGTGCTTGGAAGAAACGGCAAAGAGCAGTCGTTTTTATACTGCCTTGAACATCAGCACGGCGCTGGCGCCGTCGCTGTTGGCGGTGTAGGTCAGGTTCAGCCCGGCATGCATCAGCAGAGCACCGGAATAGCGCTTGCCGGTCTGCTCATCCTCATAGATACGGTCGGGCTCCAAGCCCCGCAGGCGCAGGATGGTGTGGGGGATGTAGTCCATGCGCATGGTCACCAGCGTGACCATGGTGCGGGTCTTATCCTCGCTGACGATCTGCCAAACGGCACGGAACGCATGATCGAAGGGGGAAACGAGCCGGTACAGGTCGCCGGTGCGGATCAGATCGTAGGTGTCGTGGTACAGCGCCACCTGCCGGCGGACGATCGCCCGGTCGTCCTCGGTCAGCTTGCGGGGATCTAATTCATAACCGAAGGTGCCCCACAGGGCGACATTGCCCTTGGTCTCGTACCCCGTGCGGGGGCAGGCGGACACGTGCGCCCCCACCGTCGAGGCCGGATAGCACAGCGAGGTGCCGAATTGGATATACAGCCGCTCGATCGGGTCGGTGTTATCGCTGGCCCAGATCTGCGGCGAGTAATACAGCATCGCCGGGTCGAACCGTCCGCCGCCGCCGGAGCAGTTCTCGAACAAAATATCCGGGAACTGGGTGGTCAGCCGTTCCATCAGGTCGTAGGTGCCGAGGATAAAGCGGTGGAAAAACTCGGTCTGCCGCTCCGGCGGGAGCAGAGCGGAGCCGGCATCGGTGATGTTGCGGTTGAAGTCCCATTTGAGGTAGGCGATGCGGCCGGTGGACAGCACCTGTTCCATCTGCGCCCACACGGCGTCCCGCACATCTTGGCGGGATACATCCAACACATACTGGTTGCGGCCCAGCATCGGCTCCCGCCCCGCCACATGGACGTGCCAGTCCGGGTGCGCCCGGAACAGATCGGAGTCGGGCGAAATCATCTCCGGCTCGAACCAAATGCCGAATTTCAGTCCCTCCGCCTCGACCCGGTCGATCAGCGGGACAAGCCCGCCGGGCAGCTTTTCCTCATTCACCACCCAGTCGCCGAGCGAGGTGGTGTCGTCGTTGCGGTGTCCGAACCAGCCGTCGTCCATCACCAGCAGCTCGATGCCCAGCTGCTTTGCCTCGTGGGCGAAGGCCACCAGCTTATCGCTGTCGAAGTCGAAGTAGGCCGCTTCCCAGCTGTTGATCAGCAGCGGGCGCTTTTCGGTCTTGTAGCGGCCGCGGATCAGGTGGCGGCGATAGAACCGGTG
>CAKUAQ010000044.1 GCA_934636435.1 uncultured Eubacteriales bacterium | reverse complement strand
GGCTACGGACGCACCCTTATGCGGCAGCAGCAATACGCAGCGGCTCTGGAGCATTTCCGGTTTTCCAATGACCGGGAGGATTATTCCGAGTGCTTTTGGGAGCTGCGGGATGTGTGGATCAGCAGCCACATGGTGTGGCTTCTGGCGGGAGCGGCGCTGCTGATCGCGGCGCTGGTGTGCTGGAATCGGTTTTTCCGCAAGAAAAAGCCTCACAGCTCCACCATGGATCTGCGGGAAAATACCGCCACCGGCGCCGGACGTCTGGGCGCCGACCTGCGCTTTTCCTTTTCCATGCTGCACCACCCCATCGACGGCTTCTACTATCTGAAGCGGGGCATTTTCGGCTCGGTCGCCTCCGCCACCGTGCTGTATGTGGTGGCGCTGGCGATGTTCGTGATCGAGAATACCGCCCAGGCGTTCATCTTCAACGGCAACCCGGTATCCCAATCGGTGCCGGTGCTGTTCATTCTGTTTCTGGTGTGTGCGGTTTTCTGGGTAGTGGGCAACTATATGGTCAGCACCATCAACGACGGCGAGGGCAGCCTGCGGGAGCTGTATGTGCTGACCGCCTATGCGCTGACGCCTTATCTGCTGCTGACCCCCATCAAGGTGATCCTGACCTACGGCTTTACCCAGAATGAAGCGTTTTTCATTCATCTGCTGTCCTATATCGCCATTGTCTGGTCGGCGGTCATTCTCTATATGGGTCTGATGCATATGCACAATTACACCTTCTGGGAAACGTTAAAAAACATTATTCTCACTTTGTTTATTATGGTCATCGCTCTGGCGGCTATCGCGATCGTCTATTTGATCTGGACGCAGCTGATGCAGTTCCTGACGGAGGTTTTCACGGAGGTGAAGTATGTTGTCTAAGAAGCTCCAGATGCTCTTGTGCTGCCTGCTGGCGGTGGTGCTGCTGTGTTCGGCGGTGCTGGCCCGCTCCGGCGGCAAAACCGAGTTTATCACGCCGGACACCACCTCTCTGGACCTCAATTCCTGCCGCCACGCCCATCCGGACACCGTGCGGGGACAGGCGGCGACCAACACCCTGGCGACGCCGGACGGCTATACGCTGCTGGCGGAAAACGAGGGATATGCTCTGTACTTCCGGGAGGATGTCTGCAATGTGCGGGTGCTGAATAAGCGGACCGGCTATGTCTGGGGGAGCGTATCCGCCGACGGCGCCGAGGGACTCAACGATACCTGGACGGCACTGGCCCAGTCGCTGGTGACCTTCACCTATCTCAATGCAGAATGTATGTCCACGCAGGTCAGCATCAGCGACCCCCGCATGGAGCGGGAGCTGGAAACGACCGATGACGGAGCGGTGCTGCGGGTCAACGATACACGGACGGGAATTTCCTTTGCCGTGGCGCTACGGCTGCAGCAGGACGGCATTGCCGTGTCCATGGTGGAGGACAGTCTCCGGGAGGAGGGCGACTTTCTGCTGGAATCCCTGTATCTGCTGCCGTTCTTCGGCTGCACCTACGGCGACCGTGTCAGCGGCTATATGTTTGTGCCGGACGGCCCGGGCGCTCTGATCCGGTATGCCCGACCCTCCAAGTACCTCTCCCCCTTCGATAAGCGGGTCTACGGGAACGACCCGGCGGTGGATATGACCTCCAATTCCAATGACCTGATGGCCAAGCGCACCAACGATTACCTCACGGACACCCCCAACGTCACCGCCCCGGTATTCGGCGCGGTGCACGGCGTGGGCAGCGATGCCTTTCTGGCGGTGATTGACGAGGGCGCCACCTATGCCAGCGTCTATGCCTCCCCCGCCGGGTATGTGATCGACTATAACTGGGTGACGGCGCGGTTCGATTTTCGGACGGTATATGCCCAGACGCTGAAAAAGGACGGCAGCGGCATCCCGGTGAACCAGCAAAAGGCCAACCGCATGACCCCGGCAGTGAGCTATCATTTTCTGTCAGGGGATGCGGCAGATTATTCCGGCATGGCGGTGAAATACCGCTCCCTGCTGCAGGAAAGCACACTCAAGGACAAGCAGGAGCGGGTGGATGCAGCGGTGCCGCTGCGGCTGGCGGTGCTGGCGGCGGATATCAAAAGCGGAAAGTTTTTCAATCACTATGTCCGGATGACCACGGTCAGCGAGGCGGCAGAGATGTGCCGCACTCTCGGCGGGCAGGGCGTGGAAAATATCACCCTGTCCTACATCGGCTGGACCAAGGGCGGGCTGAACGGCGGCTCCTACGGCAATACCGCCCTGGACAGCCGACTGGGCTCCCTATCGGAGCTGAATCAGCTGCGGCAGCAGCTGGAGAATGGCGGCGGACAGCTGTTTTTGCAGTTTAATCCCCTGACGGCCAACAAGGATCAGTGCAACCCGGATATGGATTCCGCCAAGACCATCTCCAACAAAAACATGGGCTTCATCCGGGATAACAAGACCCTCAAATACAATACGGCGTATCTGATGCAGCCCAAGGCGGTGCTTTCCTCCATACAAAAGCTGCAAAAGCAGTACGCAGGCTTCGGTCTGGCGCTGTCGCAACTGGGCGGTCACATCTACGGCGATTTTACCAAGGGCGAAACCGTCACCCGGGATACCAACGGCAGCGCTATCCGAAAGCTGCTGGATAAATCCGGAAGCACCACCGCCTTTTCCGCGCCGAACGCCTATCTGTGGGGAGACACCGACGCCTATTTTGATATGCCGCTGGAAAACAGTCAATACCTGTTCGAGACCGACTCGGTGCCGTTTTTGCCCATGGTGCTGAAAGGCGCAGTGGATTACTACGCGCCCTATATCAATCAGGGATACTACACCGAGGACAGCCTGCTGAAAATGATGGAATACGGGACATATCCCTCTTTCCTGACGATGCAGGCGGAGAACGAAAGGCTCATCGGCACCCCCTCCTCCGACTATTTCTCCATCCATATGGAAAATTGGCAGGAGGCTATCGTATCCAGCTACCGACAGCTCAACGAGGTGCTGCAGAAAACCGAAGGCGCCTGCATCGAAGAGCATCGGGTGCTGCAAAAGGGCGTTGTCCGGGTGCGGTATTCCAACGGCATAACGGTATATGTGAACTATCTCAACGAGGAATACCGCGACGGCACGGCGGCGGTCGCCGCCAAGAGCGGAATCTGTGTGGAAGAGGGGGCGGGAGCTTGAAGCGCGTACTGAATTACGAAAAGAAGGATAAGCTGGTCGGGCTTGTGTTTCTGCTCCCGTGGATCGTGGGCTTTTTCGGACTGACCCTGTATCCGATGATATACTCGGTGATCCTGAGCCTGAGCAATGTGCAGCTGTATCCCGGCAAGACCGTGCTGAGCTTTGCCGGCTTGCAGTTCTATGACTATGCCTGGAATGTAGACACCCAGTTCCGGCTGGATGTGAGCGAGGCGGTGGTGCTGATCTGCTGCGCCACACCGGTGATCGTGGTATTCTCGCTGATCATCGCGCTGCTGCTCAACAAAAAGTTTGTGGGCCGGACATTTCTGCGGGCAGTGTTCTTTTTGCCGGTCATCGTGATGAGCGGACCGGCGATCAGCGGTCTGCTCACCAACTATACCGTGGATTTTTCCACAAAAAACCCGGAAATCTTCAGCCTGATCAATGCGCTGCCCGGAGTCATCCGCAGTCCGCTGGTGTACATACTGAATAATCTGGTACTGATCCTGTGGTTTTCCGGTGTGGAGATCATCGTGTTTCTGGCCGGACTGCAAAAGATCTCCCCGTCGCTGTATGAGGCAGCCTCCATCGACGGTGCCGGAGGCTGGGAAAAGTTCTGGAAGATCACCCTCCCCCACATCGCCCCCATCGCAATGGTCTGCGCCATCTATGCTGTGGTGGATATCTCCAACTACTCCGAGCTGTCCATCAACGGGAAGATCACCGGCCACCTGTTTGACACCACGCGGATGTACAGCTTTTCGGCGGCGATGTCCTGGATATATTTCGCCATTCTTCTGGTGCTGCTGATCGCGGTGTTTGTCCTGTTCAGCGTTATCCGCAGCAAAAACGACAGATCGTGAGGAAGCGCACAAATGAAACATTGGAAAAAAGGAACCGTCGCTGTTTGGGTGAAGGGTAACGAGACGCGGGACAGCCTGTTTACGGCACTTTTACGGTACGGGGTATTGATCGCCATCGGCTTTGTCTACCTGTATCCGATCGTGTATATGGTCGCCAACAGCTTTTTCTCCGTGAGCGATCTGACCGACCCCCGAGTCACCTGGATCCCCCGGGAGCTGTATTGGGGCAACTTTCAGCAGGCGTTTGTGACGCTGGATTTCTTTCGGGCTTTCGGCAATTCCGTCCTGATGAGCCTGGTGCCGGCCATCTTGCAGACAGCTGTCTGCGCCTGCGCCGGTTTCGGTCTGGCACGGTTCCGGCTGAAAAGCAAGAATCTATGGATGATTCTGATCATCGCTACCTTCATTCTGCCGACGCAGGTGATGCTGATCCCGCGCTACGCGTTGTTCCACGATCTGGGGATGGTGGATACCGTATGGGTGCAGTATGTGCCGGCACTGCTGGGGCAGGGCATCAAGAGCGCCATCTTTATTCTGGTATTCTATCAATACTTCTCCAGCTATCCCAAATCCTTTGACGAGGCGGCACAGCTGGACGGCGCCGGGAAGTTCCAGATTTTTATCCGGATCGCCCTGCCCATTGCCGCCTCCGCCATCGTGCTGAGCTTTCTGTTCAGTCTGGTCTGGTACTGGAACGAAACCTATCAGGCAAACTATATGTTCGGCGGGTCGATCCCGACCCTGCCGCTGAAGCTCAGCTCATTTACGACGCTCTACAAGGCCCAGTACGGCGACGGAGCCTCGGTGGCATCGGACCCCAACGAGTCGGTAGCGCTGGCGGGTACGCTGCTGTCGGTGCTGCCGATGATCGTGCTGTATATTGGCTGCCAGCGTAAGTTTATCGCCAGCATCGAGCAGTCGGGCATCACCGGAGAATAAGCGCGCAAAAAAGGTCTGAAGAGCCATCCTGTTGCGCAGATTCTGTGTGCAGGATACATCGTAAGAACAGCCTTGCAGGGAATTGGCGGACAAAAAGCAGTCATGTTGTATTGACCCGGGCGTGTGAGCCTATTCACACACCCGGGTCACTCTATATAGTAAAAAAGCCGCTGTTTTGCTGTGTGAAAAAACGTGCATGGAACCGCTGCAAAATTGTCCATCCGAAACGGAAGCACCGTGCGATTGAGCGCTTTCATAGGAGCTATTTGAAGCGCCAAAAGCAGCGTGCCTGCATCGGAGGGAGATTCATCTCGGGCAGAGGTCGAATCGGCGGCAACAGCGTATGGGCGATTCTGTAATGACGTGCGGATCAACCTGAAAAACGGCCTCACTCCGTTGAAAATCCGGAGCAAGGCCGTATGACTTGTCGCTATTCTACGACTGGGTGCTTTTTACCTGTCTCTTTGTTGAGGAGCAAATCACGAACCGATCGTCTCCCGACGGCTTTATTCTATGCCACTCCCACCAGAGTCATGGCGTTTGGCCGCCATCACTCCACCGCATCACTGGAGCGCATAGCCAGAAGCGTTTGACGGATCAGCGTATCCGGATCCCATCCCAGCATAGCGGCACCGCGCTCGATCACCTCCCGGGAACAGCCGGCCGCAAATTTTTTGTCCTTATACTTTTTCTTCACGGACTTTAATTCCATATCGTTGACACTTCCGGACGGCCGCATCAAAGCGGCCGCACCGATGAGACCGGTCAGCTCATCGACCGCATAGAGAACCTTCTCCATCTCATGCACGGGCGCAATATCCACCGTCAGCATATACCCGTGGCTGGCGACGGCATGAATCAGCCGCTCGTCGATCCCCTTTTGCCGCAGCAGCTCCTGCTCCTTCAGGCAATGCTGCTCCGGCCACTGCTCAAAATCCAGATCATGAAGAATACCGACGGCCTCCCAGAAGTCTGCCTCTTCTTCATGCCCGAGATCCATGGCATACCAGCGCAGAACATCGCCCACAATGCGTCCGTGTTTTCGATGAAATTCTCCCCGATTGCAGGCGCAGAGTAAATCCCAGGCTTCTTCCGGTGTCGGAACCATCCGCCAACGCTCCCTTCTTAATTTCAGCGTAGGCGGCCGTATATCGGCAGCCTACGCTCGGGAAAGCTTACATTCAGTCCGCAAACAGCGGAGTGGACAGATACCGGTCGCCGGTATCGGGCAGAAGCGCCACAATGGTCTTGCCCTTGTTCTCCGGCCGCTTCGCCAGCTGGATCGCCGCCCATACGGCAGCGCCGGAAGAGATACCTACCAGCACGCCCTCTTTCTTGCCGATCAGCTTACCGGTGGCAAACGCATCCTCGTTTTCTACGGGGATAATCTCGTCGTAAACCCCGGTATCCAGCACATCGGGGACAAATCCGGCGCCGATCCCCTGAATCTTATGGCTGCCGGCAACCCCCTTGCTCAGCACCGGAGAGGAGGCCGGCTCCACCGCCACCACCTGCACGGCAGGGTTCTGGCTCTTCAAATATTCCCCGACGCCGGTGACCGTGCCGCCGGTGCCGACACCGGCCACAAAAATATCCACCCTGCCGTCGGTGTCCGCCCAGATCTCGGGACCGGTGGTCGCCTTATGCACAGCCGGATTGGCCGGGTTGACGAACTGACCGGGAATGAAGCTCCCCGGAATCTCCTTGGCCAGTTCATCGGCCTTGGCGATCGCCCCCTTCATGCCCTTGGCGCCCTCGGTCAGCACAAGCTCCGCGCCGTAGGCTTTCATCAGCTGGCGGCGCTCCACGCTCATGGTCTCCGGCATAACAATAATGATCCGGTAGCCACGGGCAGCGGCTACGGAGGCGAGGCCGATACCGGTATTGCCCGAAGTCGGCTCAATGATCACGGAGCCGGGCTTCAGCAGCCCTTTCTGTTCCGCATCGTCGATCATGGCCTTGGCAATGCGGTCTTTCACGCTGCCGGCGGGATTGAAGTATTCCAATTTTCCGAGAACCTTAGCCTCCAGCTTTTCGGCCTGTTCGATGTGTACCAGCTCCAGCAGCGGCGTCTTTCCGATCAGCTGATCGGCGGATGTATAAATCTTACTCATCATCCATTCCTCCCAATTCGATGCTTTGTCTATTCTTCGTGGTTCTTATGTCGGTTCGCTCGCAGCCTTAACATCGAAATACAAAATGACTGTCCATTTCATTTACCAACCTTTCCGATAGGTTTATGTGAATTATAATCCCGCCGGTGTGATTTGTCAAGAGAAAATTCAAAAAAATTGATTGATTTACCCACTTACCTGCTGTATAATAGGTTTATAGTGGAAAAGGGGGTAGACTCATGCTGATCTCAACCAGGGGGCGTTATGCGCTCCGGGTCATGATTGATTTGGCGGAACACCAGAAGGACGGATTTATTCCGCTGAAAGTGATCGCGACACGGCAGAATATTTCGGAAAAATATCTGGAGACCATTATCAAGCTGCTTGTGAAAGCAAATCTGCTGAACGGCTTGAGAGGAAAAGGCGGCGGCTATCAGCTGACAAAGGCGCCGGAGCAATATACGGTGGGGAGTATCCTCCGAATAACCGAAGATTCCATGGCCCCCGTCTCCTGCCTCGAGCCCGATGCGGCCGCCTGTCCTCAAGCGGCCGAGTGCCGTACCCTTTCTCTGTGGCGGGGTCTGGATAAGGTTATCAACGATTATCTGGACAATATCACATTAGCCGACTTGATGCGCTCCGCCTCGGACGGATATGACTATGTGATCTGAGAAAGACGGCGAGAAGAAACATCTTACTTCCGTCGGGCACCCGCATGCCATATTCCGGTATGGCCGGAACAACGAATGGATGTGCCGCTGCATCATCCGCAAGGATTTCGGAAAAGCACGCTCGGCGAAACGGCGTTCCGGCGAAAACCGACCGCAGAGGCCGAACGGAGATCGGCGCACAGGCCGAGCCCAGCCAAACCGGTGCGAACACCGTCCCCTCGACGATCCCCCGCCAATAGGACAGCACCGCCCGTTGCAGCGCGGAAGCTGCAACAGGCGGTGCTTTTTTCGCTGTCATTTTTTCGGGAAACGGCCAACCGGCTCCGGGATTGAAGGCCGCTTACAGATCACCGGCCATTCTGTCGCTTGGCGGCGGTGAGGGTGTTACGCAGCAGCATGGCGATGGTCATAGGGCCAACACCGCCGGGCACCGGGGTGATCGCCCCCGCCACAGGCTCCACGGCGGTAAAATCCACATCGCCGCACAGCCTGCCGTTTTCGTCCCGATCCATGCCCACATCAATCACCACCGCGCCGGGCTTGACCATATCCGCCGTGATGAATTTGGCTTTTCCGATGGCGACCACCAGCACATCCGCCCGGCGGCACACCGCCGCCAGATCCCGGGTGCGGGAATGGCACACGGTGACGGTGCCGTTGGCCTGCAGCAGCAGCAGCGCCATGGGCTTGCCCACGATATTGCTGCGGCCGACCACCACACATTCCTTGCCCGCCACATCCACGCCGCTGCGGTGCAGCAGCTCCATCACCCCCGCCGGGGTGCAGGGCAAGAACGAATAATCGCCCAGCAGAATGTGCCCCGCATTCACGCAATGAAAGGCATCCACATCCTTGGCCGGGTCGATGGCGGCGATCACCGCCGCCGCATCCAGCGGCGCGGGCAGCGGCAGCTGGCACAGAATGCCGTGAATATCCGGGCGGGCATTGAGCGCCGCCACCGTATCCAGCAGCGTCCGTTCGTCGGTGTCGGCGGGCAGGTCGATCTGCTCGCCGTAAAAGCCCACCTCAGCGCAGGCTTTTTGTTTATTCCGCACGTAGGTATGGGAGGCGGGGTCGTCCCCCACCAGGATCACCGCCAGCCCGGGGGTGATCCCCTGTTCCCTGAGCGCCGCCGTCTCGGCAGCGATCTCCGTCCGTATCCGGGCGGCGATGGCCTTGCCGTCAATGATCCTCGCCATCGGGTTTCTCCTCCGTTTCCTCCGGATCGACCGTCTCCGTTTCCGCTCCGTCCTTCGGTTTTGCCGCTTCTTCGGCCACCGTTTCCGATTCTGCGATTTCCGGCGCAGCTTCTTCCGCCGGCGGGGCGATATCCAGCGTAGGCGCGTCCGCAGTCGTCTCCAGCGTCATCGGCAGCGATTGCGCCCGCCGCCGCAGGATGCAGAACATCACAATGCCGCCGATAATCGCCAGCACCGCCACCAGCTGGGAGGTCTTGATGGTCCCCACCATCAGGCTGTCGGTGCGCAGGCTCTCGATAAAGAACCGGCCCACGCCATACCACACCAGATAGCCGCAGAAAATTTCACCCTTGAACTTATACGCCTTTTTGGACAGCAGGTGCAGCAGCACGAAGCCCAGCAGACACCATACGGATTCGTAGAAGAAGGTGGGATGCACCGGCAGACTAGTGTCGTAGCCGCTGCCTTTTAGACCCAAACCGCTCTGAATCATATCGCCGGTCATGCCCCAGGGCAGGGTGGTGTTGCCGCCGAAGGCCTCCTGATTGAAGAAGTTGCCCCAGCGCCCCACGCACTGGCCGATGAGAAAGCCCAGAGACGCCAGGTCGAACATGGCCAGCACGTGGATCTTTTTCAGCCGGCACATGAGGATCCCGGAGACAAAGGCGCCGATAATGCCCCCATAGATGCCGAGTCCGCCCTTCCAGATCTGAAAAATGGTTTCCGGGTGCGCCAGATAGTCGGCGGTGTCGCCGCAGAAAAACACATAATAGAGCCGGGCGCAGACAAAGCCCACGATGGTACACACCAACGCCACGTCGATCATCCGATCCGGGTCGATATCCAGTTCCTTCGCCCGGTGCATCGCATAGACCACCGCCAGCAGGAAGCCCACGGCAATGCACACACCATACCATTTGATGGTGAACTCATGGCCGAACAGCGTGAACTGCGCCAGCACATCGTTGAGGGGAAATTTCCATCCCAGCTTGGGGAATTCTATGTAATGGGTCAACAGATTGAGCATACGGGTCATCCTTTCGTATGTAATGGAGCCGGGGATCATTCCGCCGGCTCGGGTCGGATCACCGACAGGGTAGCTTGCGCCGTCGGCAGCCGGCGGCGCAGCTGGTCATTCAGCTCCTCCGTCGTCAGAGACGCCAGCGCCTCCAGCCGGGACAGGGGCTCGATGCCGTCCACCCAGTCGCTCAGCAGCAGCTCGGCGCAGGCGGAGGCCTCATCCAGCGATCGGACCGCCTCGCCGTATGCCGCCCGGCGGGCAATCTCCACCGCCTGAGGCTCCAGCCCGGCGGTCTGCTGCCGCCGCACCTCCTCCAGAATCGCCGCAGCCACCCGATCCGGGTCGCTGCTCTCACCGGTGAAGAGCCAGATGCCGAAGCCGGGGCCGTTAAAATACTCCGCCTCAAACTGCTCGTTGATGAGTCCGTCCTCCATCAGACGGGCATACAGGGGCGAGCTGCACCCCGCCAGCAGGTCGGTCAGCAGCTGTGCGCCCGCCAGCGCCCGGGCATCCCGGGGGGCAGCGGCAGGCTCCTTGATCCCCAGATAGAACAGGGGCGCCGCCACCGGCATGGTTTGCTCCACCCGCTGCTGCACCACCGTATCCGGCTCGTCGCAGGCGAAGGGAGCCGGCAGCATCGCCGGAGCCGGCTTCAGCAGCCGATCGGCGGCCTCCTCCACCGCGGCGGGGGTGATGCGCCCCGCCACCGCCAGCACCATATTGTGCAGATTATAATACTGTCCATAGCAGCGGTACAGCAGATCGGCGGTGATGTGGGAGATGGATTCCACCGTGCCGGCGATATCGATGCGCACCGGGTGCTTGTGATACATCCCCTGCAGGAGGTTAAACAGCACACAGCGGGAGGGGTCGTCCTCGCACATCCGGATCTCCTGCCCGATGATGCCCTGCTCCTTTTCCACCGTCTGAGGGGTGAAATAGGGATGCCGGACAAAATCCAGTAAGATCTCCAGCGACGGGACGATGTTTTCCGTCGCCTGAAACAGATAGGCGGTGCGCTCAAAGCTGGTGTATGCGTTGGCGCTGGCGCCGGTGGCGGCGAATCGCTCAAAAGCATCCCCCTCCTCACTCTCGAACAGCTTGTGCTCCAGATAGTGGGCGATGCCCTCCGGCACCTCCTCCGTTTTGCCGTCGGGGGTGGGCAGGGTATTGTATACCGATCCATACCGGGCGGCAAACAGGGCATAGGCCGCCGCCGCTTGCGGCTGCGGCCAGACAAGGATCCGCAGCCCGGAGGAATGCTCCAGCGTATAAATGCTGTCGCCGGTCAGGGGATTCTGTTGCTGCATCATCATGAGGCTTCCTCCTCTCCTTGGGGGCACAGCAGATAGGTGGTGTCAAAATGCACCAGCTTCGCCACCCGGCACACATCCTCACGGGTGAGCGTCCGCATCGCGTTGGCGGTTTGCTCCGGGGTCGTATACCGATCGTATACCGTCTGGGATACATAGAATTTCTCCCGGGCGCGGGGCGTCTCCTCCATGGACATAAAGGCCTGGATCAGGCTGCTGCGGGCAGCCTCCAGCTCCTCGTCGGAGAATTGCCCCTGCCGCAGCGCCTCCAGCTGCCGCAGGATCTCCTCCTTGGTGCGCTCGGCATCGGCCGCCTCCACGCCGCTGTCCACCAGGATCATGCCGCGGAACCGGTCATAGACGGAGGCGCAATAATAGCACAGGCTCTGCTCCTCCCGCACATGGCGGAACAGCAGGGACGAGGGACAGCCGCCGAACAGCGCATTCATCAGCCGGGCGGCGTTCACGGCGCCGTCCGGCTCGGCGGCGGCGATCCGGAAGCCCAGCACCAGCTTGGCCTGCTTCAGATGCATCGTATCGGTGCGGGCGCTCTCCTTCATGGTGAAGGAGGGGTCGTCCATCCATTGCACCACCCGGCGCTCCGGCAGTGCGGCAAAGGCCTGCTCCAGCTGCTGTCCCAGAGCCGCCGTGTCGCTGTCCCCCTGATAGATCCAGTGGAGGCGGGCGGTGCTCAGCAGTCGTTTCCACGCCGTCACCGCTCCGGCGGCGGTCAGCGCCTGCACCGAGGCGGGCGTGCCGTCGGGATCCACGCTGTAGGGATGCTCCGGGCACAGCAGATCCACGCACTGCTTTCGGGCATACAGCCGCTTATCGTTCATCTCGCTTTGCAGCCGCTCCAGCAGGCAGCGCTGCTCCTGCTCGAAATCCTTCGGGCGGAACGCCTCCCCCTCCAGCGCCGGATCAAACAGCATTTCCAGCAGCAGGGCGGTGCATTGCTCGGTCAGATCCTCCCGGGAGAGGGTGTATTTTTGCCGCAGATAGGATACGGAGAACCGCAGGATCTGCCAGCCGCCCAGCCGTTCGTTGCTGCCGACGACGGCGGCTCCGTACAGCCCGTCGAGACAGCGATTGAGAGCGGTCAATGTAGGATACCGGCGGCTGCTGCGGGTCAACAGACCGGGCAGAATGGCGTATTCCGCCGCCGTAGACGCCTGCAGCGGCACGGCGAACACAGCGGTGAGCCGGTCGGTGCGATAGTCCCGGGCAGGCAGCGTCAGGAGGGTCTGCTCGTGACGCAGGGTGATGGATTCTGGCTGCATACGGATGTCTCCTTATCGGTTTTGCGCCGGGCGCCGCCGGGCGGCGTATCTCCCCGGGCGGGAAGATACAGGGCCTGCGGCGGACAGGACGGCGGGAATTGATGGGGTATCAGCATAGAACCGGCTCCTTTTCGGCTTTTTCTTAGCCTGTCCCATACCGGCGGGAATATGCCCGCTCATTATATGCGAAATATACAAATCGTCGTATACGACAATAATAATACAAATAGTCTTAAATTTCTTCCAAAAGCGCGGCGGTAATATCCCCCGCCAGCCGTCCCACATAGTACTCCAGTTCATCGGAGGATACGGACGCCTGCCGCTCCGCCAAATCGGAGATGGTGCGTAAAATCAGGAAAGGCACCCCGTTCGCCGCGGCGGTTTGGGCGATGGCGGCGCCCTCCATCTCGGCGGCGGCAGCCCCGAACCGGGTGCGGATGCGGGCCTTTAAGGCGCTGTCGTCCACGAAAATATCCCCGGAGGCGATGCGTCCGCAGATCGCACGGCTGCCGGCGGGCAGCACCCGCTGCGCCACCTTACCGGCGGCCGCCACCAGCATCGGGTCGGCGGTAAAAACCGTGGGCTGCCGGTCGTCCCCGCCGGGACCGATATAGCCGGGCGCATGGCCGAAGGCGGTGATGTCGAAATCGTGCTGCACCGCCTCGGTACCGATCACCAGATCCTTCACCGCCAATTCCGGCGCCAGACCGCCCGCCATGCCGGTGTTGATCAGTGCATCCGGGGCAAACCGGTCGATGAGCAGCTGCGCCGTGACAGCGGCATTGACCTTGCCGATGCCGCTCTGCACCACCACGGCCCGGTGCTGCCCCAGCCGCCCCTGCACAAACCGGCGGCCGGCAACTTCCGTCACCGTCGGTTCGGTCAGCCGAGCCGTTAAATGATCCACTTCCGACGGCATGGCGCCGATGATGCCGATGCTTTCCATGTGATTCCTCCCTAAAAGGTCTATGATGATTTATAGTACCACATTTTCGGGAATCTTGCAATCTTTTCTTTATCTTTGCTTGCGCGACCGCTCCGGGCGTGATACAATGGGGGCAAAGGGGGCGTGTGCCATGCCGCGGGGAGCCAATCAAAAACGCAAGCTGCTGTATCTGCTGGATATACTGGCGCGGGAAACCGACGAGGAGCACCCGCTGACGCTGGAGCAGATTCGCACACTGCTGGCCGCCCACGGTGTGGAGGCGGAGCGCAAGAGCCTGTACGACGATCTGGAGCAGCTGCGTCTGTACGGCGCGGACATCATCACCCGGCGGGATCGGCAGGTGCGGTACTATCTGGGGCAGCGCACCTTCGATCTGCCGGAGCTGCGGCTGCTGGTGGACGCAGTACAATCCTCCAAATTCATCACCCACAGTAAAAGTGTGGAGCTGATCCGCAAGCTGGAGGGGCTGACCAGCCGCCATCAGGCAGGCCAGCTTCAGCGGCAGGTGCTCGTCACCGGACGTATCAAATCCATGAACGAGAGTATCTATTACAATGTGGACCACCTGCACACCGCCATGAATACCGACCGGCAGGTATCCTTTCAGTATTTCGACTGGGATATCCGTAAGCAGCGGCAGCTGCGCCGGAACGGCGTCGCCTATACCGTCAGCCCCTGGGCGCTGACCTGGGACGACGAGAATTACTACCTCATCGCCTACGAGGCGGGCAAAGGACTGCGCCACTACCGGGTGGACCGGATGCTGCGCATCACCCCCACCGGGGATAAGCGACAGGGGCGGGAACAATTCGAGGCGGAGGATATGGCCGCCTTTTCCCGCAAGACCTTCGGGATGTTCCACGGCGAGGTGCAGCCGGTCACATTGCGCTGCGCCCGGTGGATGACCGGCGTCATCCTCGACCGGTTCGGGCAGGATACCGCTCTCCTGCCCGACGGGGACAGCCATTTCACCGTGCGGGTGCCCATTGCGGTGAGCGAGCCGTTTTTCGCCTGGGCCTCCGGCTTCGGCACCGATCTGACGATCGTGAAACCCGATGCCGTTCGGGTGCAATACACCGCCTATCTGAAGGAGATCGTACAGCAATATGAATGATTCCGAATCCTCCATCCCCTATCGACTGATCCGCTCCGACCGGCGCACCCTGTCGCTGGAGGTCACACCCCGGCTGGAAACGCTGGTGCGAGCGCCCCGGCGCTGCCCCATCGCTGAGATCGAGCGGTTCGTTTCCGGCCACGCCGCCTGGATCGCCCGCCAGATCCAGCGGCAGCAGCGCCGCCAGCAGACCGGGCTGGCCCGCCCCGTATCCCCGGAGCAGGAGCGGGAGCTGCGGCAGCTGGCGCAGCAGGTGCTCCCCCAGCGGGTGGCGTACTACGGCGCACAGATGGGGTTGACCCCCGCCGGCATACGCATCACCGGTGCGCAAAAGCGTTTCGGCAGCTGCAGCGGTCAGAATCGGCTTTGCTTTTCCTGGCGGTTGATGCTGTACCCGCCGGAGGCCATCGACTATGTGGTGGTACATGAGCTGGCGCACATTCGTCATCACGATCACAGCCCGGCATTCTACGCCCTCATTGAGCGGTATATGCCGGATCACCGGCAATGCCGCGCACTGCTGCAGGGGGAATGACCACGCACTGCCATTGGAGAAGGGTCTGCCGAAAAC
>CAKUAQ010000043.1 GCA_934636435.1 uncultured Eubacteriales bacterium | reverse complement strand
AGACCCCCTGCTTTCTTTATTTGAATGCAGGGGGTCTTTGACCGGCTGGAGGGCTGCCGCGCTATGTGCGGCAGCCCTCCACATTTTGTGGTTACGCAGTTCAAAAGGAGTATGGCACAAAAGTAAATCCCCTCTGTACAAACGGCACTTTATCCGCTATAATGGAGCCATATTATATGGGAAGGTGATTGCGTGAAACTCAACTACAAGCGCACGATTCTGGTGGGCTTTGCTTTTTTTCTCATCTGCACATTCTGGCAAGCCTACGATACCGTCATTCCGAAAATTCTGACCGACCGGTTCGGGCTGCCCCAGGCCTGGTCGGGCATTGTGATGGCGCTGGATAACATTCTGGCGCTGTTTATGCTGCCCCTGTTCGGCTCCCTGTCGGATAAGTGCCACACCCGTATGGGCAAGCGCAAGCCCTTTGTGCTGGCGGGCACGGTGGTGGCGGTGGCGGCGTTCATGCTGCTGACGGTGGCGGACAGCGCGCAGCTATCCATGATCCGGGAGGTCACCGAGGTGGACGCGTCGAAGCCTGCTTACAGCGAGGCGCTCAATACGGTATATGCCCATGTGGCAGAGCGGGAGCTGAGCACCCCCGACGGCAAGCGGTTCTGCCTGTCCGAGCGGTATACGGCGGAGGAATTTGCCGCCATCCGCCCCACGGTGACGGCGGGACGGATCGCCGCCGGGCGGACGATTGAGGTCACGAACCGGGACACCGGAGAAAGCCTGAAAATCCAATCCCCCTATAAGACTCATATTGTCACCTATGATGGGACGGCATTTTTCCTGCGGGATCGGGAAACAGAGCTGGATACCCCTATCGGGGATACACTGACGGTGGACGGTGCGCCGCTGTCCCTGTCCGCGCTGTGCGCCGCCGGAGGGGCGGATGAGGCACACGGGGTGTCCGCCTTCGCGGCGGCGACCAATGCGGTATACACCAACTATGTGGTGCCCGCCCGCCAATCCTATATTCATACGCTGACGGTGCAGAATCCCGCCCACCTCATCCGGTTTATGCTGATTCTGGTGGTGGTGCTGGCGGCCATGTCGGTGTTCCGCTCGCCGGCAGTGGCGCTGATGCCGGATGTGACGGTGAAGCCCCTGCGCTCCAAGGCAAACGCCATCATCAATCTGATGGGAACGCTGGGCGGTATCTGCGTGCTGGTGCTGGGGATGGGCTTTGCCTTTAACAACAGCGCCGTTGCCAACACCTTCCGCCCCTCCTACGGCTTTTTCGGGGTGGTCAGCGGCATTATGCTGGCGGCGCTGACGGTGTTTATGCTGACCGTGCGGGAGCGGAAATGGGCGGCGGAGATGGAGGCGGAAACGACCCGGCTGGAGGCGGCGGGCGAAGCCCCCGCCGAGGAGGATCGCTCCGGCGAACGCAAGCTGTCCCGGGGGGAGCAGGCATCGCTGCTGCTGATTCTGGCGTCGGTGGCGCTGTGGTATTTCGGCTACAACGCCGTCACCTCCAAATACTCGGTCTATGCCACCAATGTGCTGGATCTGGACTATAGCGCCACTCTGCTGATCGCCAATGCGGCGGCGGTGCTGTCCTATATCCCGGTGGGCTTTATTTCCTCCCGTATCGGACGAAAAAAATCCATTCTGGCAGGGGTGGCTATGCTGGCGGTGGCGTTTGGGGCAGCCTGCTTTGCGCGGGTCGGCTCCAGCCCGCTGATTATGAACGCCACCTTTGCACTGGCAGGCATCGGCTGGGCGTCCATCAATGTCAATTCCTTCCCCATGGTGGTGGAGCTTTCCACCGGCAGCAATGTGGGGCGCTACACCGGCTACTATTATGCCGCCAGTATGGCGGCGCAGGCGCTGACCCCGTTCCTGTCGGGTCTGTTTATGGATCATCTGGGTATGACGGCGCTGTTCCCTTATGCCACGGTGTTTGTGGCGCTGTCTTTCCTGACCATGCTGTGTGTGCGCCACGGCGACTCCAAGCCCCTGCCGAAAGGCTCGGTGCTGGAGCGGCTGGATGTGGGCGACGATTGACTGAAAGGGTGAAAACAAGCTATGTGGATTGCGATATGTGTGCTGGTTTTGCTGGTGCTGGCGCTGCTGTTTCTGGAGATGCCCGCCCTGCGGCGGCATCCCGCCCGGGCGCATATGCAGGGGCGGTATATTGCCCATCGGGGGCTGCACGATCAGACCCCGGAAACGCCGGAAAACTCCTTGGCGGCTTTTCGGGCGGCGGTGGAGCGGGGCTATGCCATTGAGAACGATATTCACCTCACCGCCGACGGGCAGGTGGTGGTGTTCCACGATGACACTCTGGACCGGATGTGCGGGGTGCCGGGGCGCCCGGAGGAGAAAACGCTGGCGCAGCTGAAGGAGCTGTCACTGGCGGACACAGCGGAGAAAATTCCCACCTTACAGGAGTGCTTGGATGCGGTGGACGGGCAGGTGCCGCTGCTCATTGAATTCAAGTGCGGCACGGTGGAGGGTGCCCGGCAGCTGTGCGCTGCCGCCGATGCCATTCTGTCCGCCTACAAGGGCGAATATTGGGTGCAGTCCTTTTATCCCTTTGTGCTGCAATGGTATAAGCGCCATCGCCCGAAGATCTGCCGGGGGCAGCTGTCCGCCGGATTCTATCACGATGCGCTGTCCCACCGGCTGCTGGGGTGTCTGCTGTTTAACTGTCTGGGGCGCCCGGATTTCATTTCCTATGAGCATAGCAACGCCGGAAATGTGTTCCTGCGGCTGAATATCCGCTTAGGGGCGCTGCCGGTGTGCTGGACGCTCCGCTCTCCGGAGGCGCTGGAGCGGGCACGGCGGGTGTTCCGCACCTATATTTTTGAGCAGTTTATTCCGCAATGAGACGCGTGGAACCGCACCGACGACGAAACCCCGGCTTGCAACCTCTTGCATGGCGTGGTATACTGTAAGACAGCTCGTCCGAACGAGCGGAAATTGCAGAAAAGAGTGATCGTATATGACGAAAATTGATGTGTTCTCCGGCTTTTTGGGTGCCGGAAAGACAACACTGATCAAAAAGCTGATTGCCGAGGCCTATACGGGCGAAAAGCTGGTGCTGATTGAGAACGAATTCGGCGAGATCGGCATCGACGGCGGATTCCTCAAGGAGGCCGGGATCGAGATCACCGAGATGAATTCCGGCTGCATCTGCTGCAGTCTGGTGGGGGATTTCACCGCGGCGCTGGAAAAGGTGCTGGAGGAACTGCACCCGGATCGGATTCTGATTGAGCCGTCCGGTGTGGGCAAGCTCAGCGACGTGATCCGGGCGGTGCGCAAGGTGGAAAGTCCGGAGGTGGCGCTCAATTCCTTTACCACCGTGGCAGATGCCACCAAATGCAAAATGTATATGAAAAATTTCGGCGAGTTCTATAACGATCAGGTGGAGCACGCCGGGTGCATTGTCCTCAGCCGTACCGATGGCATGAGCGAGGAAAAGCGGGAGGCCTGCGTGGCACTGTTGCGGGAGCATAACCCGGATGCGGTGATCGTCACCACCCCCTGGCCGCAGCTGGACGGCAGTCGGATTTTGGCGGCGATGGAGCGCAAGGATACCCTCAGGGAGGCGCTGGAAAAGCTGGCCGAGGAGGATATCTGCCCGGTGTGCGGTCATCATCATGACCATGACGAGGACGAGCATGAGCATCATCACCATCACCACGATGAGGACGAGCATGAGCATGAGCATCATCATCACGACGGGGATGAGGACGAGCATGAGCATCATCATCACGACCATGATGAAGAGGAGCACGAGCATCATCACCATCATGACCACGATGAGGACGGTTGCTGCTGCGGGCATGACCATGATCATGAGCATCACCATCATCACCATGCAGACGAGGTGTTCACCAGCTGGGGCATGGAAACGACCCTGACCTTTACCGCCGCCGGAATTCAGCAGGCGCTGGAGGCGTTGGCGCAGACAGACAAGTACGGCACGGTGCTGCGGGCGAAGGGCATTGTCGCCGGCGAGGGCGGTCAGTGGATCCACTTCGACTATGTGCCGGGGGCGCCGGATGTGCGCACCGGCGGCGCGGACGTGATCGGCCGGCTGTGCGTGATCGGCTCCAAGCTGAATAAACCGGCGCTGGCGGCGCTGTTCCATGTGCCCTATACGGAGGAAAACTGATATGGAAATTCCGGTGTATCTGTTTACCGGCTTTCTGGAGTCCGGCAAGACCAGTTTCATTCAGGAGACGCTGGAGGATAAGCGCTTTAATAAAGGCGAGCGGACGCTGGTGCTGCTGTGCGAGGAGGGCGAGGTGGAGCTGGAGCCCTCCAAATATCCGGGGAAGAACGTGTACATCGAGACGGTGGAGGAGCCATCTCAGCTGACGGCGGAGGCTCTCGTCGGATGGCAGAAGCAGCATCGGGCGCAGCGGGTCATCATCGAATATAACGGTATGTGGTTGCTGCAAACGCTGTTTGATGCCATGCCTGCCGACTGGGCCATCTATCAGGAGCTGATGTTCGCGGATGCCAACACTTTTCTGAGCTATAACGCGAATATGCGGGGCCTGGTGGTGGATAAGCTGAACACCCCCGAATTGGTGGTGTTCAACCGGATGCCCAAGGATATGGACAAGCTGCCGCTGCACAAGATCGTGCGGGGGGTCAGCCGCCGTCCGGAGATCGCCTACGACCATGGCGGGGACGATGTGGAATACGACGATATCGAGGATCCGCTGCCCTTCGACGTGAATGCCCCGGTGATCGAAATTGCCGATAGCGACTATGCTCTGTGGTATCGGGATCTGTCGGAGAATATGGACGCATACAAGGGCAAAACCGTGGAGTTTAAGGGGCAAGTGGTGCAGGATAAGACCGTTCCGGCGGGCTGCTTCATTATCGGTCGACCGCTGATGACCTGCTGTGCCGAGGATATCCGGTTTGCGGGGCTGGCGTGCGAATGGCCGCAGGCGGCGCAGCTGACCCTGAAGGAATGGGTGCGGGTGCGGGCGACTTTGTCGGTGCGTAAGCACCCCTGTTACGGGCGGGTCGGCCCGGTGCTGACGGCGGTCGCGGTGGAAAAAGCCGAGGCCCCCGAGAAAGAAGTGGCCACATTCTACTAAAATTCCGCCACTCGATCGGCAAAATGTGACAAATCGTTACATTTTAGTGATTTTATGCGATAAAGTATTGACAATCCCGCAGGAGGGTGTATAATACACTCAAACCTGCGGGGTTGTTATTTTTACCGAAAGGCGGCGACGGTGGCATGGCACGATTTACTCGATTTACGTATGCCTATGCGTATATGCACAGCCGGATGGGTCGCCTGCAGCCGCAGCAGAAGGGCCGCTGAATCAGTGTGCCCGGTGGGAGCGATCCATTCGGCGGAGTGCATCCGTTGGGTGGGTCTTTTTTGTTTTTGTCTGCTGTCCGTTCCTCCGGGGCGGATGAGAATAAGGAGCACTGAGTGGAAAGGAATGGTTTTCAATGAAAAAGAGTGTGGCATTGGTTTTGGCATTGGCGCTGGCGCTGGGCGTATTGCTGTGCGGCTGCAGCGGCCGGACGAGCAAGTATACGGTGGGGATCTGTCAGCTGGCGCAGCATCCGGCGCTGGATGCGGCTACCGAGGGCTTCAAGGAGGCGCTGAAAGCCGAATTGGGCGAGGATGTGTCCATTCTGGAGCAGAATGCCTCCGGCGAGGCCAACAACTGCTCCACCATCATCAACGGATTCGTGTCCAAAAAGGTCGATCTGATCATGGCGAATGCGACCTCTCCTCTGCAGGCGGCGGCTTCCGCCACCTCCACCATCCCGGTGCTGGGTACCTCTGTGACGGATTACGCCACGGCGCTGGAGATCAAGGACTGGACGGGTACGGTGGGCACTAATGTGTCCGGCACCTCCGATCTGGCGCCGCTGGATCAGCAGGCGGCGATGATCAAGGAATGGTTCCCCGATAAAAAGACGGTGGGGCTGCTCTACTGCTCCGCTGAGGCCAACAGCCAGTATCAGGTGGATGTGATGACCGCAGAGCTGGTCAAGCTGGGATATACCTGCACGCCCTATACCTTCACCGATTCCAACGATGTGGCCGCTGTGACCCAGAAGGCCTGCGGCGAGGTGGACGTGATCTACATTTCCACCGACAATACGGCGGCCAACAACACCGAGGCCATCGCCAATGTGGTGCTGCCCGCCAAGGTGCCGGTGATCGCCGGTGAGGCCGGTATCTGCTCCGGCTGCGGTGTGGCGACCCTGTCCATTGACTATAAGGATCTGGGCATCGCCACCGGCAAGATGGCGGCCAAGATTCTCAAGGGCGAGGCGGAAGTGAAAACCATGCCGGTGGAGTATGCCACCAAGTTTACGAAACTCTACAACAAGGATAACTGCGAAAAGCTGGGCCTGACCGCTCCCGAGGGCTATACGGTGCAGGAGTGATCTTCGCCACCGGAAAATAATCGAAGAACGGGGTTTTATACGCATGGAGTTTTTATTGTCCTTTGTCAATTCACTGCCCGGTGCGGTGGCACAGGGGCTGGTGTGGGCGGTCATGGCCATCGGCGTGTATCTGACCTTCCGCATTCTGGATGTGGCGGATCTGACGGTGGACGGCTCGTTGGCCACCGGCGGCGCGGTGTGCGTCATGCTGATCCGGGCCGGTTGGAATACCTGGCTGGCGATGCTGTGCGCCTTTGCCGCGGGGCTCTTGGCCGGTCTGGCGACGGGACTGTTCCATACTCGCTGCGGGATACCGGCGATCCTCGCCGGTATCCTCACCCAGCTGGCGCTGTATTCCGTCAATCTGCGAATCATGAGCAATAAATCCAATCAGCCGTTGAGCGTGGATAGGTACTATTTGCTGGTGTCTCAGCGGTATGTGGGGGATGCGGCCTGGAACAATCCGCTGCTCATCCTGTTGGTGGTGCTGGCGGTGCTGATCGCGGTGCTGTATTGGTTTTTCGGCACCGAGCTCGGCAGCTCTTTACGGGCCACCGGCGCCAATTCCCACATGGCGCGGGCGCAGGGCATCAATACCAACCGCAATATCGTGCTGGGGCTGATGCTGTCCAACGGCTTTGTGGCGCTGTCCGGCGCCCTGCTGTCCCAGTATCAGGGCTCGGTGGATGTGAACATGGGGCGCGGCGCCATCGTGATCGGACTGGCGGCGGTGATCATCGGCGAGGTGCTGTTCGATAAGATCTTCCGCAATTTTGCTCTCAAGCTGACGGCGGTAGCCATCGGCGCGGTGATCTACTACATCGTGTTGCAGCTGGTGTTGCAGCTGGGACTGAACACCAACGATCTGAAGCTGATCACGGCGCTGATCGTGGCGGTGTTTCTGGCGATCCCCTTTTGGAAAAAGACTGTGTTCACCCGTACGGGCAAGAAGAAGGGCGGTGCGCAAAATGCTTGAATTGCAGCAGATTTGCAAGACCTTTAATCCCGGCACCGTCAACGAAAAGGTGGCATTGAACGGTCTCGATCTGACGCTGGCGGACGGGGATTTCGTCACCGTCATCGGCGGCAACGGCGCGGGCAAGAGCACCATGCTCAACGCCATCAGCGGTGTGTGGAAGCCGGACAGCGGCAGGGTGCTGCTGGACGGCATCGACATCACGGGAATGCCGGAATACAAACGGGCGAAGTATCTGGGACGGGTGTTTCAGGACCCGATGATGGGAACGGCACCCACGATGCAGATCGAAGAAAATCTGGCGCTGGCGCTGCGCCGGGGCAAGCCGCGTACCCTGCGTTGGGGTATCACGGCGGCGGAGCGTGAGCAATACCGCGCACTGCTGCAGGAATTCCAGCTGGGGCTGGAGGATCGTCTCACCAGCCGGGTGGGGCTGCTGTCCGGCGGTCAGCGTCAGGCGCTGACGCTTATTATGGCCACCCTGCAAAAGCCCAAGCTGCTGCTGCTGGATGAGCATACGGCGGCGCTGGATCCCAAAACTGCCGCCCGGGTGCTGGAGGTGACGGATAAGCTGGTGAGGGAGAATCACCTGACCACCCTGATGATCACCCATAATATGAACGATGCCATTCGCTTTGGCAATCGGCTCATCATGATGCACGAGGGTCGGGTCATTTATTCCGTTTCCGGCGAGGAAAAGCAGCGCCTGCAGGTGCCGGATCTGCTGAAAAAGTTTGAAGAACTGAGCCATGAGGCGTATGCCAACGACCGTGCATTGCTGGTCTAAGGGGCGGGTTTTGTCATTTTTTCGGAAAAACTTGGAGAAAATGGACAGAAATACTAAATAAAATTCTGTCAAATACACAAAATATGCGTTCAACCCTTGCAATGCCTGCGAAATTGGAGTATAGTAGTAAGCGAGAGCGGAGTGGATCCGGGGTATGTCCCAGACGATTCCCGCCGCCGGATTATAATAATTTTGGAGGTATTCGTAATGAACAAAGTTGAACTGATCGCCGCCGTGGCGGAGAAGTCCGGGCTGTCCAAGAAGGATTCCGAGAAAGCGGTTGCCGCTGTTCTGAGCGCGGTTGAGGGCGCTCTGGCGAAGGGCGACAAGGTGCAGCTCATCGGCTTCGGCACCTTTGAGGTGCGTGAGCGTGCCGCCCGCACCGGTCGGAACCCCCACACCCAGGAGACCATCAAAATTGCTGCTGCCAAGCAGCCCGTTTTCAAGGCCGGTCAGGCTCTGAAGAACGCGGTGAAATAAGAGATCGTTGCGTGATAAAAGGCCGCCCGGTATCGGGCGGCCTTTTAGACTGTCCGAAGGTCCCGGTGGAGGATGCGGCTGCATCTGTTGCGAAAAGACGGATGGCTGGCGAACAATCCGACGGATGCGAAACCGCTCGGAGAAAGAGGTCAGGCCGGTCTTTCTCCATTCCGACAGTTCGGACGATGCCGTCCATGGCTATGGACGGCCGCCGTAAATCATGGGATCCGTATTTAATGAACAAGGAGAACAGCTATGCGTTTGGATAAATACTTAAAGGTGGCCCGGCTCATCAAACGGCGCACCGTGGCCAACGAGGCCTGCGATGCCGGCAAGGTGCTGGTCAACGATAAGGTCGCCCGCGCCTCCTATGAAGTGAAGGCAGGAGATGTGATCGCTCTGACTATGGGCGCTCGACGGCTGCGGGTGCAGGTGGAATCGGTGCAGGAAACCGTGGCCAAAAACGATGCGGCCATGCTGTACCGCATCCTGTCCGATGATGGGATCTGACCGAAGGTGACATATTCTCCCCACCGGTGCTCATACACTGGCATAGAACGGGGGGGACGGTCATGGAACAAACAGAAAAAACAGGGAGAACCGGGAGCACGGCGCGGCCGCATCAGTTGATTTTGCAGGATCGACAACGACTGGAACTGTCCGGTGTGTCGGATGTGGACAGCTTTGACGATGCGACGGTGACGGCTTTCACGTCGCAGGGGGAGCTGGTCGTTTCCGGCTCCGGACTGCATATCCTGCATTTGAATCTGGAGAGCGGGTCGCTGTCGCTGGAAGGGCATATCGACGCGCTGCAATACCGGGAATCCGCTCCCAAAGGCAGTTTCTTCGGCCGGTTATTCCGATAGGGGGCGGCGCCTTGGGCTGGATGGGACGGGAGCAGGTACGGCTGCTGCTGGAGAGCGGCGGGCTGGGCCTGCTGCTGGGCGTGATGTTCGATGTGTGCTGCGCTGTCTCCCGCGGATGCGGCGGAAAGCGATGGCTGCGGTTTTGCGTAGACGCCGCTTTCGGGATCCCGGCGGCGCTGCTGACTTTTTTTGGCGCGCTGGCCATCATGGACGGCCGGATGCATCCGCTGCTGCTGGGCGGTATGGCGGTGGGCTTCTGGCTGCAGCATCGCACGATTGGGCGGGTAGCCACTCGATGGCTGTATCGGCTCGGCCGGAGCATCGGTCGGTGCGCCGGCGCGCTGCTGAATGGAGCCGACCGGGGGATCGGCGCGGTGTGTCGCTGTGTGTCCGGCGGTTTTCGCCGTCTGCGCGGTCGTGTGTCTCCGAAGCTCCCCGATGAAACGGCAAAACCCGAAAGTGTGAAAAAAAATCACAATTTTTTCGATTTTTTCAAAAAAAAGTCTTGAAATTTTTGCGTAAAACCAGTACAATAAAAATGCTATATCTGTCTGTATACATAGCTGGGCAGGGATTTTTCGGATTTTTTCGAGAGGATATCCTGCCGGACGGGCATTCGACGGGGCACCTTTTGCCTGAACGGATGCCATGGTTGCACAGATGGAAATCCGGTTGGTTGTAAAAGGGGGAAGCAGGCTTGGCACGGGTTCGCAAGGCACGCCGGGGCAGCTGGTGTTTGCGTTTCGCGATTGTATTGCTGCTTGCTTTCACCTTCGTCAAGGGGATGCAGGTGCTGGCGCAGATTCAGGAGCGGCAGACCCAGATCGACGAGATCAACCGACAGATCGCCGTGGCCGAGTTGTACAACGAGGATCTGGAGGAAAAGAGTAGAAACAGCGACCAATACCTGGAGCAGCGGTTGCGGGAGAATAATTATGTCCGGCCCAATGACCAGGTTTATCAGTTTTCAAATTAACAGGGGGATATCAAAAGTTTATGCAGGTTGAGGTTGGAGCGGTTTTAGAGGGTAAAGTAACCGGTATTACCAAGTTCGGAGCGTTCGTGGAGCTGCCGGATAAAAAGACGGGGATGGTGCATATTTCCGAGGTGGCGCCTACCTTTGTTAAAGAGATCCGGGATTTCGTCTCCGAGGGGCAGACCGTCAAGGTGAAGGTGCTGAGCATTTCCGACGAGGGGAAGATCAGCCTGTCCATGAAGAAAGCGCTGCCTCCGGCACCTCGGCAGTCGGCGCCTCGTCGCCCGGCGTTTTCCGGACGCCCGGACGATGTGGAATGGTCGTCCTCCGCTTCCCGCAGCGGGAGCTTTGAGGATATGATGAGCCGGTTCAAGGCGGTCAGCGACGAGAGAATATCCGACCTCAAGCGCTCGCTGGACAGCAAGCACGGCGGATTCTCCCGCAAGACGCCCCGGGGCGGTCAGCAGTAACGAGGGCGGATCATTTTAGAATGTACGGAGGGGGAGCGGCTCTTCTCTGAGCGGAGAATGAGCTTTCCCCCTCCTTTGCGTGTTGTGCGGCCCGTGGACATGGGCGGGCCGGTTTTTTGCGAAGGAGCCAACGGATGGATACAATGGAGACATGGGAATATTGCGCTCCTTGCCTGTTTGGGATCGAGGGCATTTTGGGAGACGAGCTGCGCCGGCTGGGGGCGGAGAATGTGCGTCCGGAGAACGGTCGGGTGTTGTTTTCCGGTCCGGTGTCCGTTTTGGCACGTGCCAATATTTGCTCCCGCTATGCGGAACGAATTCAGATTCTTCTGGGGCGGTTCACCGCCCGCACCTTCACGCAGCTGTTTGACGGAGTGCGGCTGCTTCCGCTGGAACGGTTTATCGGAGTGAAAAACGCTTTCCCCGTAAAGGGGTGGTCTCTCAATTCCCAGCTGCATAGTGTGCCGGACTGTCAGTCCATCGTGAAAAAAGCGGCGGTGGAGCGTCTGCGGGAAGCGTATTCCACCCGGTTTCTCAATGAGACCGGGGCAAAGTGCCAGATACAGTTCACCATCCTGCGGGATGAGGTGACGGTGCTGCTGGATACCAGCGGCGCCGGGCTGCATAAGCGGGGCTATCGTCAGACGGCGGGGGGCGCACCCATCAAGGAGACGCTGGCGGCTGCGATCGTGGATGTGACCCGTGCCCGTCGGGCGCAGCTGGTGTGTGACCCCTGTTGCGGCTCCGGTACGCTGCTGATCGAGGCGGCGCTGGCGGCGCGGGGCATTGCGCCCGGTATCCGGCGGGGGTTTGCCGCGATGCACTGGGATAGTATCCCGGACGAGATATGGCTGGAGGAGCGCCGTCGGGCAGAGGGCTTTCAGCGGGAGGTGACCTTTGCGGCGCGTGGCGGGGATATCGACCCGGAGATGCTGCCGCTGGTGGCGGAAAATGCCGCCAAGGCCGGTGTCGGGGACTGTGTGACGGCGCAGTGTGCCGATTTGCGCACCTTCCGCCCGGAGGGCGACACCGGTGTGGTGCTGTGTAACCCGCCTTATGGCGAGCGGCTGCTGGATGTGCAGACCGCGGAGGCGCTGTATCGGGTGATGGGCAAGGTGTTTGTGCCGAAGCCCGGCTGGAGCTATGCCATCATCAGCCCCCATGAGCATTTTGAGGAGCTGTTCGGCCGCCCGGCTGATAAGCGCCGCAAGCTGTATAACGGGATGCTGAAATGCCAGCTGTATATGTACTATAAATGATAGGGTGATACCGATGCGTCATGTATTCATTCTCAATCCGGTGGCGGGCAAAGTCCATCGGGCACTGCAACTGAAGGAAGATATCGCGCGCTGCTTTTCCGCCCATCCGGAGCTGGAATACGCTGCCCGGGTGACGGAGGGGGTGGGGGACGCTACCCGCATTGCCGCTGAGGAAAGCGGCCGGGGCGAGCCGGTGCGGCTGTACGCCTGCGGCGGAGACGGCACACTGATGGAGACGGCGAACGGCATCCTGCCGGGCAGTCCTACCGAGCTGACGGTGATCCCCTGCGGCTCCGGGAATGACTATGTGCGCATTTTCGGCGGAGCGGAGCCGTTCTTTGATCTGGAGGATCTGGTGAACGGCAGGGTGATTCCCGTGGATGCGGTGGAGAGCGGCGGCCGCCGGTCATTGAATATCGCCTCCATCGGCATGGACGCTAAGGTGTGCGTCAAGATGGAAAAATACAAGAATCTCCCCGGGGTCAGCGGCCCTATGGCCTACAAGCTGGCGATCGCGGATGTGTTCTGCCATCCGATCGGAGAGCAGATGACCATTACCATCGACAGCGAAAACGGCCCCTTGGAGCGGCGGGGGCGGTATCTCTTGGCGCTGGCCGCCAACGGTCAGTATTACGGCGGCGGTTTCCGGGGAGCTCCCCAAGCGGTGGAGGATGACGGGGTGCTGGATTTTGTGCTGGTAAAAAAGATCGCCCGGCTTAAGATCCCGAAATTTCTGGTCAAGTATAAGGCGGGTGACTACGACGATCTGCCCTACTGCGAGCATATCCGGGGCACCCGCATGACCGTCGCCTCCGAAAAGGCGACTTACTGCAATATGGACGGCGAGTGTACCTGCGATAACCATATGGAGTTCAAACTCCTGCCCGCTGCGTACCGGTTTGTGATCCCGGCGTCGGTGGCGGCGCAGCGGCAGGCGGAGCGGACGATCATCGGTGGTGCATACGAAGCGACCGCCGTCGTTTTGTAAACAAATTGTGAAATTCGGAAAAAATTGCTGTTTACCTCTTGATTTTTCCGAAAAATGGGCTACAATAGGGTTAGCACTCAGAGATAAAGAGTGCTAACCCTGTTATTTATCCGGTCAGAGCCGGAACAAATTGTTAGGAGGCTTTTATCATGTCGATCAAACCGTTGGCAGACAGAGTGGTGCTGCGCTTTGTAGAGGCGGAGGAAACCACGAAAAGCGGAATCATCTTGGCGGGTGCCGCCAAGGAGAAACCCCAGGTGGCAGAGGTGATAGCGGTCGGCCCCGGCGGCAATGTGGAGGGCAATGAGATCACCATGTACGTACACGTGGGCGATAAGGTGCTCATCACCCGGTACGGCGGCACCGAGGTAAAGGTCGATGGCGAGGAATACACCATCGTGCGGCAAAACGACATTCTCGCCGTGGTGGAATAAGCGGCGGCATACGATTTAGGAGGTAATGAGCTATGGCAAAGGTTATTAAGTACGGCGAGGACGCCCGCAAGGCGCTGCAGGCCGGCGTGGATCAGCTGGCGGATACCGTGAAGATTACGTTGGGGCCCCGCGGCCGCAATGTGGTACTGGACAAGAAATTCGGTGCTCCCCTGATCACCAATGACGGCGTGACCATCGCTAAGGAGATCGAACTGGACGATCCTTTCGAGAATATGGGTGCTCAGCTGGTGAAAGAGGTCTCCATCAAGACCAACGATGTGGCGGGCGACGGTACCACGACGGCTACTCTGCTGGCGCAGGCGCTGATTCGCGAGGGCATGAAGAATGTGGCCGCCGGTGCTAACCCCATGGGCGTGAAGAAGGGCATCCAAGAGGCTGTGGACGCGGTCGTAGCCGAAGTGAAGGCAAACTCCAAGAAGGTCAGCGGCACCGAGGATATCGCCTCTGCGGCGACGATCTCCGCCGGTGATGCGGTGATCGGCCGTCTGATCGCCGAGGCGATGGAGAAGGTTTCCGCCGACGGTGTGATCACCGTGGAGGAGTCCAAGACCGCCGAGACCTACACCGAGGTGGTGGAAGGGATGCAGTTTGACCGGGGCTATATCACCCCGTATATGGTCACCGATACCGATAAGATGGAGGCGGTCATTGACGACGCTTATCTGCTGATCACCGACCGTAAGATCTCCAACATTCAGGATATCCTGCCGCTGCTGGAGCAGATTCTGCAATCCGGCAAGAAGCTGGTGATCGTGGCCGAGGACGTGGAGGGCGAGGCGCTGTCTACCCTGATTGTCAACCGGCTGCGGGGCACCTTCACCTGCGTGGCGGTCAAGGCTCCCGGCTTTGGCGATCGCCGTAAGGAGATGCTGCAGGATATTGCTATCCTCACCGGCGGTCAGGTCATCTCCGAGGAGTTGGGCCTGGAGCTGAAGGATGCCACCATCGCCATGCTGGGCCGTGCCGGCCAGGTCAAGGTGACCAAGGAGAACACGGTCATTGTCAACGGTATGGGCGATTCCGAGGCCATCAAGGCCCGTGTGGCGCAGATCCGCAATCAGATTGAGTCCACCACTTCTGATTTTGACCGGGAGAAGCTGCAGGAGCGGCTGGCGAAGCTGGCCGGCGGTGTCGCGGTCATCAAGGCCGGTGCGGCTACTGAGGTGGAGATGAAGGAGAAGAAGCTGCGCATCGAGGACGCTCTGGCGGCCACGAAGGCAGCGGTGGAAGAAGGTCTGGTGGCCGGCGGCGGTGTGGCGCTGATCAATGCCTCCAAGGTGTTGCTGCCCATGCTGGATAAGGCCGAGGGCGACGAGAAGACCGGTATCAAGATCGTGCTGCGGGCTCTGGAGGAGCCGGTGCGGCAGATCGCGGTCAACGCCGGTCTGGAGGGCAGCGTGATCATCGACAAGATTCGCTCTGCCAATCAGGTGAACTACGGCTTCAACTTCGCCACGGAGGAATTCGTGGATATGTTTGCCGCCGGTATCGTGGATCCCACCAAGGTGACCCGCTCTGCGCTGCAGAATGCGGCTTCCGTGGCGGCGATGGTGCTGACCACCGAGAGCCTGGTGGCCGATAAGAAGGAGCCGGTTCCTCCGGCTGCTCCTGCGGCGGGCGCCGGCATGGACGGGATGTATTGATCCCCGCACAGAGTATAGCGAAAGCCCCCGGATTTTTCCGGGGGCTTAGTTTTTTGCGGTTGCGAGGATGGCTGACGGGCGCTTTGACAGGCACGTATACCTGTTTTTTGGTGAATTTCAGCGTGCTTTGCGGTTTTCATTACAAAGAAATAAGGGTAAAGCAAAACCCCGCGAATCCAGTAATTTCAAGGCTTCGCGGGGGTCTTACTTTTGTCTATGGGCTACGAAAAAGATATTTTCGGCAGTTTTGCGTATGACTTCGAACTCTCGCAAAAACTTATATTCGGTTAATCATATATGC
>CAKUAQ010000042.1 GCA_934636435.1 uncultured Eubacteriales bacterium | reverse complement strand
GTCTTTCATTCGATTGGGTGTGTTCAGCGTGGAGAGACTGTTTCCCCGGTGAGGGCGGCAGGTGCTTTCCGGCGGCGGGCTTCCGCCGCCATAAAGGGCAGATGAAAGAGGGTCACCAGCCCGACCCCCAGCCCGACCAGCCGCAGGAAATAGGCGTACCAACCGTGGTTCAGGTTCAGATACGGCAGGTTTTCCATGGGCGGGCGGGTCAGATAAAAGAAATTGGTGTCGTAGCCGGACAGCGCCCCGTTCACATACAGCATCAGCAGGGACAGGGATGCCAGCACCAGCAGATTCAAAAGCCAGCTTTTCCGACCCAGCTGCGCCTGCCGGGAGGCGATCAGATACAGCGCGAACCACAGCAGCGCCCCGTGGTACACAAAGCACTGATACGCGCCCGGATCGGTGAAATCCACCCCGTTCGTGGGGATGAGCAGAGCACACACGCTGCCGAGCGTGCCCATCACCGCCAGAAAGCTCATGGCGATCTGCTTGGCGCGCCCCTCCCGGCCGAAGGTGATAAACGGCACGACGAAGAGCATGAGACTGCACAGATGAAAGGGCAGATTCAGCGGGTCCAGATGCATCCCGCCGCCGGGGCCGGGCAGCATCCCGGTCATCATCTTGCTGATCTCGCTGATGAGACAAAAGCCCACCATCACGTACCCGGCCTTACGCCGGGACCAATGCCGCCGCAGGCTGACCGTCAGCAGACTGCCCACCAGTCCGGCGCACAGCAGCAGCCATATCCCGTGTTTCCAAGTACCCAAAAGCGTCATCCTTTCTGTATCGCCCGCAGCGACGGAGCCGTAAATCGGACGAGCTCTCAGGCGTATGCCGCTCCGGGAACGATCCGCCCGGTCGGCTTTGTTTCTATAACTATACACCGTTTTCGCCGGGGGGTCAAGTAGACGTTAGTCGTTAGCGGATAGTTGTTAGGAGAGGGACGGGGAGAGAAAATGGAAGGAAACGGGTCAGATAATAGGAGAGGGACGGGAAAGGGGGCCAAGCGTCAGATATTAGAAAATAGGCGGACAGGTTAAGGGAAAACGGAAAAAACCGCCGTTCACACCGCCGGTTCCGATTTTTTGTGCGGTATTTTTGTCATTCCGGGTCATACTGTATATGCGGCTGTTTGTGCAGACTGTGCAGGAGCGCGGGGACGAGCCGGAAAATCGCAGGCCGGGAGGGATACGCATGGAAGAAAAACCGCTGGGTGGCTGGCGCTGCGCCGCCGCCTGGGCCGCCGAGGGCGGTGTAGGACTGGCGGCGGGATTGTCCCGGCTGGCGGCGCTGTGGCTGTGGGGTGTATCCGCCCGGGGTATGATGGGGGATGTATCTCCCCGCTGGGCGGCTGCGGCGGGCAGTCTGGTGCTGACCGGCTGGCTGTACAGCGCCATGCGGCTGGGGCGGTTCTCCTGGTATGCCGCATTGGCCGACGCTCCCGCCGGAGGGTGGCCGGGCGCAACGGCATTTTTTGCCGGTGGGCGGCGGTTGATCGCGGCGATCGGTTGGCGGCTGGGACTGTGGGTACGGCGACTTTTGGCGGTGCTGGTCGCCGCGCTGCCGCCTCTGTTGCTGTTGCAGATGGGGCTGCGCGTCTGCCCGGAGGATGGGTTGCGGATCTGGTGGCTGGGAGGCGCCGGATTGGTGTGCCTGCTCGCCGGCGGCCTGGCGGCGCTGTGGCTGTGCCGTTATGCAGCCGCCCCGGTGTTTCTGCTGGAGGGCTGCGGCGGTCATGAGGCGTTGCGCCGCTCCGCCCGGCTCATGCGCCGCCATTGGCGGGCCTATCTGAATTTTCTGGGGGAATGGGCGGGGGCGCTGCTGCCCTGTCTGCTGGTGGTGCCCATCGTGTGGCTGCTGCCCCGTTTTCGCCTGGGGCGAGCGGCGCTGCTTTTGCGCTGGCGGCGGGAAACGGAAACGGGGGTTGCAATTACCGGAACAATTCGGTATAATAGGGTGAAACAGGGCTCCCATGAGCCATTGAAAGGATGACCGCCCATGAAATTTCGACCCACCTCCCAGCAGGATCTGGAGCTGTGCCGCAAGACCGGTCGGCTGTTCGCCTGGCTGACAGCCGTCGTCGGGCTGTTTCTGCTGTGGGGCACCGTCACCGTGCCGGTACATATCGTGACGGTGCTGCTGCTGATTCTTCTGCCGCTGTGCGCCGGTCGGGAACGGAAAGTGCTGCGCGTGACCGCCCGGGTGCTGTGCGGGGTGGTCTGGGCGGTGGCGGCGCTGCTGCTGGCGCTGACCGTCTCCACGGCGGTCGCCGGCTGGTCGGCCGCCTTTCCGGAGCTGGCGGTGATGCTGTGCGTGATGGGCGGTACACTGCTGTGCGCCTTTGCACCGGGGGCTTTCGCGCTGGCGGTGCACGGCAATCGGTATGACCGGGTCGTGGCCTGCGTCTGTCAGACGCTGCTGGCCGTCATTGGCGCCGTCGGCGCTTTCACCATGGCGCAGGAGCGGGTGATCTGGCTGTGGGACCATCCGTATGTCCGCTACGGATTTTTCGGGATCACTGTGGCCGGAGCCATTATCACCTGGCTGTGCGCGCTGGTCAAGCCCACTCCGTCCCCGGCAACGACAAGCGAAAAGGATGAAGCCGGCGCGGCCGGCTCCGCAGCGGGCACAGACAGCGCTCGGTAGATCGCGACAAAGAAAAACTCCGGTGAGGATCTCTCACCGGAGTGTCGTTCGTATATGTGTGGAGATTGCTTCGTCTATCCGGCTTCCCGGCATCGGCGCACGCGTTATCCCTCCAGAGCCTTTTCCGCCTGACGGAGCAGATTGAGCAGAGAATTGGCAAACAGCGGGTATTGTGCCGTCAGATCGTCCGGCAGGATCGCCGGCAACCGGGCGGCATCCACTCCGTCGGCTCCGTCCACGCTGCCTCCCCGTGCCAGCTCCCCGGCCTTTGCCGCCGACTGGGCTGCCGCGGCAAGCGCCGCCGCCGTATAGCGATATTCGGCGGTGGAGAACATGGCCTTCGGATTCCTGGGGTTGGCGGCGTAGATTTTACGGAATACTACATACACCGCCTGAATGAGACAGTTGGAGGCCTCCACGGTCAGCGCCTTGTTACTGCATTTTTGCAGCAGATCGAATAGAATCTGCAGCGAATTGACGATCAGCTTCTTGTTGAGCGTCGGCAGCACGCCGCCGGCCTGCATCCGCTTGTCCTGAATGGCGGGATCCTGCTCCGGGATCTCGTCCACCGCGATCATTGCGCCGCTCTTGTCGGCGGTGCGCCCCAGCAGATAATCGCAGGAGACGCCGTAATAATCCGCCGCCCGCACCACGAAATCCAGGCCGCACTCCCGGATGCCTTTCTCATAATGGGACAGCAGCGCCTGTGAAACGCCCAGCTCGGTCGCAACCAGCTTCTGGCTGACCCCCCGCTCCTTGCGCAGCAACGTCAGTATTCGGGGAAAAGCAGCGTTCATCGGCGGCACCTCCTCTCACACATTTTTCGTCAAAAAATCCGCCTGTCCTGACAGGATCGAGCGGAAACAGGTAAATATTACCCTAATTCGAGCCGATTGTCAAGGATAAATTTACGGAAAGTAGATTTTCGTCATTTTATGACAGAAAACCCGTCGGTTTTTCGACGATAAAGAAGGAGAAAACCCATGAAAACATATAAGATCCATCTGCTGCGCCACGGCATGACCGAGGCCAACGAAACCGGTCGCTACATCGGCCGGACGGATCTGCCCCTCTCCCCGGAGGGGCTGGCGGCATTGCTGCAGCTAAAGGAGCGCTATACCTATCCCGGTGGGGTGCGGTTTTTTACCAGCCCCGCTGCCCGCTGCCGCCAGACGCTGGAGGTGCTGTATCCGGGCTGCACACCGACTCCGGTGGAGGGGCTGCGGGAGTGCGATTTCGGCGCGTGGGAGGGGAAACGGCTCTCGGAGCTGAAAACCGACGAGCGGTTCCTCCAATGGATGGAGGGGCGTACCCGGGAGATCCCCGGCGGCGAGGATGCCGACGCTTTCCGTCAGCGGGTGTGCGCTGCCTTCGAGGCGGTGGTGGATGAGCTGATCCACCGTGGCGAGACTGAGGCGGTCATCTGTACCCACGGCGGCGTGATCACGTTGCTGATGCAGTATTATTCGCTGCCCCGGCTGGAGCCGAAGGACTGTCTGGCCGCCCCCGGACAGGGATTCACCTTGCGTGTGACCCCTTCCGTCTGGATGAGTGAGCCGCTGGCCGAAGCGTTATGCATCATTCCTTGGGAGAGCAGAGATTAGTCGTTAGAGAATGGATGTCGGGAGAACGGAGGAAACGGCGGCCGGGGTGACGGTCGTCGGGAGCCCGGGGACGACAGACGCGGGAACGGAGAAAAGGGCAACGACACCCCCCGCGACCGCGAGAGTCGGTCGCCGGAGCACCGGGAGACTGCGGAGCTCGAAGATACCGGAAACGGAGCGGAGAGTATGCGGGTCGGACCCGTATGCCCCGATTCCTTGACCGGGCGGGCATGGGAACGAAAATTCCGACATTTTTTTAACAAACCTCTTTTCTTTTGCGAAAAAGATGATATAATAGGAGCAGATTTTAATATCAGGAGGTTTCACTATGCCACTCGTCAATACTGTTGAAATGTTCAGGAAAGCCTACGAGGGCGGCTACGCCATCGGCGCTTTCAATGTCAACAACATGGAGATCGTGCAGGGGATCGTCGATGCCTGCAAGGAGCTGAATTCTCCCGTCATCCTGCAGGTTTCCGGCAGCGCCCGGAAATATGCCCATCATAAGTACCTGTACAATATGGTGCAGGCGGCTGTGGAGGAGACCGGTCTGCCCATCGCGCTGCATCTGGACCACGGCTCCAGCTTTGAGCTGTGCAAGGACTGCATCGACGGCGGCTTCACCTCCGTGATGATCGACGGCTCCCACCTGTCCTATGAGGAGAATGTGGAGGTCACCCGCAAGGTCGTCGAATATGCCCATGCCCATACCCCCTATGTGACCGTCGAGGGCGAGCTGGGTCAGCTGGCCGGCATCGAGGACGAGGTCAGCGTGGAGGCGGACAAGGCCAACTACACCGACCCCGATCAGGTGGAGGATTTTGTCAAGCGCACCGGCGTGGATTCTCTGGCCATCGCCATCGGCACCAGCCACGGCGCGTTCAAGTTCAAGCCCGGTCAGAAGCCCCAGCTGCGCTTTGACATCCTGCAGGAGGTCATGGATCGGCTGCCCGGCTTCCCCATCGTGCTGCATGGCGCTTCGTCTGTGATGCCGGAGTATGTGGCCACCGTCAATAAGTACGGCGGGCACATGGAGGATGCCATCGGCATCCCCGAGGATATGCTGCGCAAGGCCTCCTCCATGGCGGTCTGCAAGATCAATGTGGACTCCGACCTGCGTCTGGCCATGACCGCCGGCATCCGCGAGTGTCTGGCGGAGAACCCCGGCGTGTTCGATCCCCGGAAGTATCTGGGCGCCGGCCGGGACAACATCACCAAGGTGGTAAAGCACAAGATCGAGGATGTGCTGGGCAGCGCCAACCGCGCCTGATTCTATTGCGCCGATCGTCAAGGGACGCTGCTCCGACAGGGACAGCGCCCCTTGATTTCTGGTCAGACCGAAAGAGGGGGAAACCGCGATGCTGTTAGCGTTGGATATGGGCAACACCAATATTACGATGGGACTGTACGACGGGGAGCGGCTGCTGCTGCAATCCCGCATGGCCACCGACCGGAAAAAGATGGTGGATCAATATGCGGTGGAGCTGATGGACATACTACGCCTGTATCGGGTGGAGACAGCCGCCATCGACGGTGCGATCCTTTCTTCGGTGGTGCCGCCGCTCAATCACGCCGTGATCGGTGCGGTGGAAAAGGTCACGGGCGTGACCCCGCTGCTGGTCGGTCCCGGCACCAAAACCGGCATCAATATCCGCATCGACAATCCGGCTCAGCTGGGCGCCGACCTGCTGGTGGGTGCGGCGGCGGCGGTGGCGCGGGTGGGTGCCCCCTGCATCGTGTGGGATCTGGGCACCGCCACCACCGTGTCGGTCATCGACCGGGAGGGTGCCTATCGGGGCGGGGCGATCATGCCCGGCGTCATGACGGCGCTCAACTCCCTCACCGAAACCGCATCGCTGCTCCCCAGCATCAGCGTGGATGCTCCTGCCCGGGTGATCGGCTCCAACACCATCACCTGTCTGCAATCCGGTGCGGTCTACGGCAATGCCGCCATGCTGGACGGTATGAGCCGCCGCATCATGGCGGAGCTGGGCTACGACGCGCCGGTGGTGGTCACCGGCGGGCTGGGGCGGCAGATCGCCGCCCAGTGCAGTACGCCGCTCACCTATGTGGATGAGCTGCTGCTGGAGGGGCTGCGGCTCATCTATCAGAAAAATCGCTGATCTCTCTGTGGGTCAACCGGCGCAGCAGCCATCGGGCGCTGCAGCCGTGCCGACCATATACCGATCCCCACCGGCAGCGTTGCCGGATAAAAATATGCGCCGCATCCTTGACGGAAAGGCGTCTCGCCGCAGGAGCTTCTCCGAGATCGGGGGGTCCCCGCCGCAGACGTATTCCCGGACGGGAGCGACAGCAGGAGGTAATTGTTATGTCAACCGTTCGTTCTTCCACCGTGCGCCTGTGCTGCATGGCGGTGCTGGCTGCTCTCATCGTGCTGATGACCCTCACCGGCATCGGCTATATCCCGTTGGGACCGTTGAAGCTGACGCTGCTGGCGCTGCCCGTGGCTATCGGCGGCGCGGTGCTGGGTCCCGCCGCCGGGTTGTTCCTCGGCACCGTGTTCGGGCTGACCAGCTTCTTCACCTGTTTTGGCATGGATGCTTTTGGTTCGGTGCTGCTGGGCATCCGTCCCTGGGCGATTGCCGTGGTGTGCATCGTGCCCCGGATGCTGGCGGGGTATCTTCCCGCCCTGCTGGCGGCATTTTTACGTTGCCGCCGCTGTCCGGCTCCTTTGGCTGCGGCCGTCAGCTGCGGTCTGACCGCCGGGCTGAACACGCTGCTGTTTCTCAGCTCTCTGTGGTGGCTGTTCGGCCGGGAGTTGGCTTCCGATCCGCAGGTGACGGCGCTGCTGGGCGGCTCGGTGAATACCTTTGCAGCGGTGCTGATGGGCTTCGCCGGGGTCAATGCCATTGTGGAAGTGGCGCTCAATCTGACGGTGGGCACCGCCGTCAGCACGGCGCTGGTCAGGGTGCTGAAATAGACCCGGCGATATGGGGGACGGTACGCCGAGACGGAAACAGGTGTTCCCCGTGTTGCCTGAGCGTATAACGAAAAAACGGATGAGCAGAGTTTTTCTGCTCATCCGTTTTCATATTGCGGGGCTCCTCGCCGCCGGGCGGTGTCCGACCGCGTGGGGGAAATCTGCCGTTATCTCCCGTTTCCGGAGCCGTCGTCACCGGACATATAGGCCAGCTCCATGGCTCTTCTCATGTTCCGCTCGAAGGTTTCCGCCGGGATCAGCGCGATGCCCTCCTCATCGCCGAGCACGATCAGTCGTGCACCGCCGGTGATCCCGAAAGCGTCCCGGGCCTCCTTCGGGATCACGATCTGTCCCCGGTCGCTGACGCTGACGGAGCCCCAGATGCTTTTGCCCCGGGGGGCCGGGGGGATGGGACCGATGCCGTCGGCGGTTTCCGATTTCACCAGACTGTCGATGGTCACGCCGTACAGCGCCGCCAGCAGCCCGGATTTTTCAATGTCCGGCACGGTGGCACCGCTCTCCCATTTGGCATACGCCTGCCGGGATATGCCGATCTTTTCCGCAACCGCCTCCTGGGTCAATCCGTGGATGCCGCGCAGCATGAGCAGGTTGTCTTTCAGCATTGGCAGTCCTCCTTTACAGATCCAGCGTTTCAAAATGGGTGCAGGCGCGGCGGCAGGACAGCCATGTGACCAAGCCGTACAGCAGCGCTCCCGCCGCCGCCAGCGCGAGCTGTAACGGCAGCTCACGGGTGCCGAACGCGTTCAGCCCGTCCAGACCGGGGATATGATGGGCCGCCTCGCCGACGGCCACCACGAGAAAGGCCGCTGCAATGTAGAGGACAAACGGGCGGCCCAGCCGATAGGCCGTTTTGAAGAAGCCGCCCACAAAGACGGCGTTGAACAGGGCGCACATCAGGAAAGCCAGCCCCAGCGCAAAACCGTTGGCGTTCATCAGCGCATTGGCCCTGTACACGGCGGCGTCGGCGAATACCGTCATGCGCAGCGCCACCGACAGCCCCATCAGCAGCAGGGCGCATCCTTCGATCAGACACACAAAGCGGTATTTCGCACGCACCACATCCCGCTTGGCGATGGGCAGCAGTGCCGAAAACAGAAAGTCGTTGGTCTCCCGCGCGTTCTGAAAGCTCTGAAACAGCCCCAGCGTGACGAAGAATACGCCGCACAGCACCGGATAGCCGGGCACGAGGAACATCAGCCCGAAAGGGATGAACAGATAGGACAGACATGAGGCGCTGAGCCGCAGCTCTTTTCTCAGAAGATTTTTCATGGATAGGACCGCCTTTCCGGGAAATCGTCGGGGGATACCGCACCTAAGGAGGGACTCCGCTGCGCCGCTCGCTCCCGTTCCATGCGCAGGATGGCGTCTTCGATGCTTTCATTCTCTGCGGAGAACCGGGCGGCAAACGCCGCCGTCGGCAGCGCCGCCCGGATCTCCCCGTCGGCAATATACACGATATTGTCGGCGCACTTTTCGATGTCCGAAAGGATGTGGGTGGAGAAGAAGACCGCTACGCCGTGGTTTTTCAGCGCGGTGAACAGATCGAGCAGCTCCTGCCGGGAGAAGGGATCCAACCCGCTGGTGGGCTCGTCAAGGATCAGCGCCTCCGCCCGGTGAGACAGGGCGAAAAGCAGGTTGCACTTGACCTTCATGCCCTCCGACAGCTCCCGCGCCGTTTTGTTTTCATCCAGCGCAAACAGCGTGAGATACCGACGGTAGGCGTCCTCGTCCCAGGTATCGTAGAAGTGCTTGATCACCGCGGCGATATCCCGGATCCGCTTGCGGGGATACCAGCTGATTGTGCCGGTGGAATAGCCGATGCGCTGCTTAACGGCGGTTTCGTTCCCGGCCAGCGGCCGGCCGAAATACCGGATGTCTCCGCCGTCGGGGTGCACCAGATTCAGCATGGAGTGGATCGTGGTGGTTTTTCCTGCGCCGTTGCGGCCGATGAAGCCGGTGATTTTTCCCGCCTCCACGGAAAAGGACACGTCCCGCAGCCGAAAGGACGGGTAGGTTTTGTACAGGTGCTGCACATCGATGATGTTCATAGCCGCCTCCGATATTCGATCGTTACCGCCATTGTAGCACATCCCAGACCGGTTTGCAATCAACTGCAAAGAACCTCCTTTGCTGAATCATGGTATGTTTGGTTGCGTCCGTACACGGTTGCGGCTGTGTGCGCTCCGGCCGCTCATCCGGCCGCCGTGCTCGCGCCGGACGGCGGCTCCGATCCCGCCTGAAGAAGGTGCGGCGAGCAGTCTCCGCAAAGGTCTGGCGGACGGTGGTGCCGACGATGGAACGGACAGGATTCGACGGTACATGGCGCGTATCCTCAACGCCCACGAAGAACGAAAAAGCAGGATTTACATAATGGATAGCAGCTATAATAAAGCGGAGATGCCGGCGATATGATACCATGAGGGCAGAAAAGGAGAGGTGCATATGGCGTATGGCGTATATTTGACGGCCGAGAGCTTTCAGCGGGATAATGCCGCTCTGCACACGGAGCTGCCGTTTTCCGAGGACATATCGGTGCTGGCACAGCCGCTGACCGTCGGCGGCAAGATTCTCCCCAACCGACTGGTCTGCCAGGCGATGGAGGGCTGCGACGGCACGCCGGACGGCCGTCCCGGCGCGCTGACCCGGCGGCGGTATGACCGGCTTGCCCGGGGCGGAGCGGGGCTGATCTGGTTTGAGGCCACCGCCGCTATGGAGGAGGGCCGGGCGAATCCCCGCCAGCTGTATCTGAACGAACAGACGCTGGACAGCTTCCGGGCGCAGGTGGACGCCATCCGGGAAACGGCGCTGCGGGAGAATGGCTATGTCCCCCTCATCATTATGCAGGATACCCATTCCGGGCGGTACAGCAAGCCTCACGGCATACCGGAGCCGCGGATCGCCTATAACAACCCGATCTTTGAGAAGGATCGCCCCATTCCGCCGGAGCGGATCGTGACGGATGCGTATCTCGACCGGGTGCAGGAGGCGCTGGTGCACGGGGCGGCCCTGGCGCAGAAGGCCGGCTTCGACGGGGTGGACATCAAATGCTGTCACCGGTATCTGAACAGCGAGCTGCTGTCCGCCTATCAGCGGCCGGGCCGCTACGGCGGCAGTCTGGAGAACCGCACCCGCCTGCTGCGGGAGAGCATACGGGGCGCTATGGAGGTCACCGGCGGCGATTTTCTGGTGTCCTCCCGGCTGAATGTGTACGATGGGTTCCCGTACCCCTATGGCTTCGGTGTGGTCCGGGACGGCTCGCTGGATTTCGACCCCACCGAGCCGGCATGGCTCATCCGTGAGTTGTATGCCCAGGGGGTGCGGCTGCTGAATATCACCATGGGGAACCCGTATTTCAATCCCCATGTCAACCGTCCCTTTGCCCGGGGCGGCTATGAGCCGCCGGAGCACCCGCTGGCGGGAACGGCCCGGATGCTTCAGGGAACCCGGCGGCTCAAGGAGGCTGTGCCGGATATGCGGCTGATCTGCTCGGCGCTGTCCTTTCTCGGCGTGGCTGCGCCGTCGGTGGCCGCCGGATTTATTGACGGGGGCGGGTTTGATCTGGCCGGATTCGGGCGCACGGTGTTTGCCTATCCGGATTTTGCCCGGGATATTCTGCGGCACGGCGGCATGGATAAGGCCCGCTGCTGCATCGCCTGCTCCAAATGCATCGAGATTATGCGGGCGGGCGGCACGCCGGGCTGTGTGATCCGGGATACGGAGACCTATCTGCCCATCTATCAACAGTATTGCGGGAGGAAATGATATGAACAGGATCGCGTTGGTTACCGGGGCCGCCGGCGGTATCGGGTTTGCCACGGCACAGAAGCTGTGCGCCGAGGGCATGACCGTTTTGGGCATGGACATTGCGCCGAAAATGCCCGCGGACATCGACGGGGATTTCACGTATTTTCAGGGGGACCTGAGCCGGGCGGAGGACCGGCAGGCGTTTGTGCACGCCGCTGAGGAGCGGTATGGCCGTGTGGATGTACTGGTGAATGTGGCGGGGGTAGCGCCCCGGGTGCGGGCGGATCTGCTGACCATGACGGAGGAGAGCTACGATTTCGTTATGGATATCAACACAAAGGGCACCTTGTTCCTCACCCAGGCGGTGGCCAATGCCATGCTCCGCAACGAGGGGGAACAGAAGGGCGCCATCGTCAATATTTCCTCCATGTCCGCCTATACCAGCTCCACCAACCGAGGGGAATATTGCATCTCCAAGGCCGGGGTGTCCATGATCACCACGCTGTTTGCCGACCGATTGGCGGAATACGGCATTCCGGTCAACGAGGTGCGCCCCGGCATCATTCAGACCGGCATGACCGCCACCGTCAAGGGCAAATACGACGCGCTGATCGACGGGGGTCTGCTGCCCGTTAAACGCCGGGGAAAGCCGGAGGATATCGCGGCGGCGGTCTGGGTGCTGTGCAGTGGTGCGCTGCCCTATGTGACCGGCCAGTCGGTGGATGTGGACGGCGGTTTTCATATCCGGAGGCTGTGATGGAATACAGACATTACGATGTGCTGGTGGTGGGCACGGGGGCGGCGGGATATAACGCCGCCAATCGGGTACGGCAATGGGGCCGCCGGAGCGTGGCCATCGTCACGGAGGGGATCGATTGCGGCACCTCCCGCAACACCGGCAGCGATAAACAGACCTATTATAAGCTGGGGCTGGGCGGCGACAGCCCGGACAGTGTGGCGCAGATGGCGCGGGATCTCTTTTCCTGCGGCAGCGTGGATGGGGACAATGCCCTGTGCGAGGCGGCGCTCTCGGCTCGGTGCTTTTTGAATCTGGCGGAGCTGGGAGTGGAATTTCCGGTGAATCGCTACGGGGAATATGTGGGCTATAAGACCGACCACGATCCCTTTGCCCGCGCTGCCTCCGCCGGACCGCTGACCTCCCGCTTTATGACCGAGGCCCTGCAAAAACGGGCGGCAGCGCGCTGAACGCCGGGCAGGTGGGCTCTTTGCGGGCGGCGCAGTATATTTCCTATGGCGACGCACGGGAGACGGATGCGACCGCCTTTGCCGAGGTTGTCGCGTCGGCACTGGCCAGACATACGGATTTCTGTCGTGCAATGCTGGGGAACGCTGATACGGTCGATGCCCGGACGGCGGCCGTCCGGCGGCGCATGAGCGATGCCGGCGGGGCGATCCGTCAGCCGGAGGCTATGGAGGCCGCCCGCGGGGCGGCACGGGCGGAGCTGGCCGAGTTTGACAGAACGGTGGGGGTCAGTTCACCCGGAGATCTATACAAATCGTATAAATTGAAGGATAGTATACAAATTCAGGAGGTGGTTTTGACTGCCATGCTGGATTTTGCCGTTCATGCCGACGGCACTCGTGGCTCGGCGCTGTACGGCGACGCACAGGGCGAGCTGCGGGAGGGGCTGGAAGAGCTGTTCCGCATGAAACCGGAGAGTGGCGCGACCGGCGCTCAGGTGCAGGAGGTATTCCGCGCGGACGGGGCTGTGCAAACCCGCTGGCGGGCTGTGCGGCCGCTCCCGCAGGATGACGGATTCTTCGAGAATGTGTGGCGGCAATACCGGGAGAACAGGAATATCTATTAGATGAGGAGATATGGCTATGAAACATCCATACGGACTGGTGTCCATCAGTTTCCGGGAGAAAAGCCCCGAGGAGCTTGTGGCGGCCATGACGCGCTGCGGGCTGACCCATATCGAATGGGGCAGCGACGTCCACGCCCCCGTCGCCGACGAGGGGCGGCTGCGGGAGTTGGCCGCCCTGTGCCGCAGAAACGGGATCACCGTTTCGTCCTACGGCACCTATTTCCGCATCGGAGACAACCGGCCGCTGGAGCTGGTGCCCTATATCCGGGCGGCTCGGCTGCTGGGTACGCATATTCTCCGGCTGTGGTGCGGGACAAAGGGCTATGCCCGGTATAGCGCCGACGAGCTGGCGGCGCTGCTTGCCGATTGCCGGGTGATTGCGGCGTTGGCGGAGGAGAACGGCGTGACCGTCTGCATGGAATGCCATAATCATACCGTCACCGACTGTCCGGAGGGAGCGGCGGCGCTGATGCAGGCGGTGGATTCCGGGCATTTCCGGATGTATTGGCAGCCGAATCAGTACCGGACGGCGGAGGAAAACCGGCGCTATGCGGCGTATATCGCTCCGTACACCGAGATCCTCCATGTGTTCCACTGGGTGGGGGATGAGCGGTTCCCGCTGGCAGAGGGCGCGGCCGACTGGCAGGCGTATCTGCGCTGCTTCCCGGCGGGGATCCCGCTGTTGCTGGAATTTATGCCGGATGACCGGCTCGAAACGCTGGAGCGGGAGACCCGCACACTGCGGGAGATCGCCGAAAAAACGGAGTGAACGTCATGGAGGGATGAATATGAAAGCTGCATTTTTATGCGATACGCCGGAGCAGCTGCGGGCGGTTTTCTCCGCAAATGCCGTGCGGCAGTTACAGGAGCTGACCGGGTTGGACGGAGACATATGTACCCGGGAAATGCTGGTTTCCGGCGCGCGGGATCTGCGGGATGCGGAATACATTTTCTCCACTTGGGGGATGCCGGCGCTGATCGGGGAAGAGATCCGCCGGTATCTTCCGGCGCTCCGGGCGGTGTTTTATGCCGCAGGGTCGGTGCAGAGCTTTGCCCGGCCTTTTCTGGAAAACGGGGTGCGGGTATTCAGCGCCTGGGCGGCGAATGCCGTGCCGGTGGCGGAATATACGGCGGCGCAGATTGTCCTCGCCAACAAAGGGTTCTTCCTGTCCTCCCGGTTGAACAGCCGCGGACAGCGGGCCGAGGCCATCCGCGCCTTTCAGCAGTACCCGGGGAATTATGATGCCACTGTCGGCATCATCGGAGCGGGCATGATCGGCAGACAGGTGATTGAGCGGCTGAAGAGCCACGCGCTGGAGGTGCTGGTGTTCGACCCGTTTTTGCCGGAGGAGACGGCCGGGGCGCTGGGGGTGCGGCGGGTGTCTCTGGAGACGCTGTTCGCCACCTGCAATGTGGTCAGCAACCATCTGGCCAATAATGCGCAGACTGCGGGAATACTGGATTATCGGCTGTTTTCCCTCCTGCTGCCCTATGCTACGTTTCTCAATACCGGTCGGGGAGCGCAGGTGGTGGAGGACGATCTGTGCCGTCTGCTGCGGGAACGCCCGGATGTGACGGCGGTGCTGGACGTGACCTGGCCGGAGCCGCCGGCGGCTGACAGTCCTTTCTACACGCTGGAGAACTGTGTGCTGACCCCGCACATCGCCGGCAGCTGCGGCCGAGAGGTGCAGCGCATGGCAGCGTACATGGTGGAGGAATTTGCCGCGCTGCTGCACGGCGCGCCTACCCGCTATGAGGTGACGGAGAAAATGCTGGAGACTATGGCATAGCGAAAAATGCCGGACGCCCCCGGCGCATCCGCACGCCGACCGAAAAAGCAGAAGCCGCCCTTCGGACAGAGCTTTCTGTCCGAAGGGCGGCTTTCGGTTGACTGAAAACCCGGCATCAAGCCGGAAAGACCCGGTGATCCGTCAGAGAACCTGTTACGGGGACGGGACGCCCAAGCGGCCATCCCAACGAGTCGACCCGGCGGCAGAAAAGCGGCTGGAAACGCCGGGCCGCATATCGGGGAACGCCTCTCCGGGGGGGCTTGCCGGTATGCCGTCGTAAAAGCCGCCGCAATCTCCGCGATGCTGCGGCCGGGGTAGGATATCGAACAGCGACGGGACGAAGCCCGCGTCAGGTGAAATGGTTCCGGAGCCGGGATAGCAGCACATAGAATCCGTATCCGACCAGACCGCCGGCGGTGTTGGTGATCAGGTCGGTGATATCCGCGCTGCGGGAGCCATGGATCAGCGGCTGTACCAGTTCGATGGACAGGCTGAGCGTCATCACCGCCAAAAGACAACGCAGCAGCCCGCACCGCTTTTCGTCGACGCGGCGGCACAGCGGGTACAGCACTCCGAACGGCACTGTCATAAGGATGTTCAGCACAATCTGTCGGATATAATCGCCGCGGCCGTACAGAGCGTCCTCAAAGGGGACCATGTGCATGGGCGTGTAGGGATGGTTGAAGCAAAAAGGCAGCGAGACGAGGAATGGCATGAGCGTCACCAGCAGCACGCCGGAGAGATACAGATACATCGCCGTGCGGACGGCCAGCATCGGCCTGCCGCGCCGCTTCCACCGAGGGTAAAGCCACAAAAAATACAAAAGCGCCAGCGCTGCAAAGTCGGGGATCAGTTTTGGCATGACGTCCATCCTCCTTGTTTTCTCGGGCGGCGATTTCGTTCGGAGCGCCGTCCTGATGCGCCTCTGTGACAAGGAGGATCAAAAGGAGCAGAAAGATCCCTCCCGCAAGGCCGCAGACAAGGTACGCGATCGCCTTCAACCGAAACAGTCGCAGAATAAGACCAACCACAAGCGGGATACCGCATCATTTGAGCAGGACGGTTCCCGGCTCCAGCCTATTCAACTTGTGCTGCGTAATCAAAACCGATCACCTCATCGGCGGGGAACAGGGGACGATAACAATAGACAGCTTCCTCTGCTGATCCGCCTTTTCCGTGGATGTATAGGGCAATGTGGTGCAAAGGGATGCTCCTGTCGGTGTTCAAATCAGTCGGGTTTTTCGGCAACTTATGTTATGCAACACATATTGTAGTACGAAATCGACCGTTTGTCAACCGGAATAATTCCTGTAACCGGGAGTGGTATGGAGTACGGTGATCGGTATTTCAACGGGAACTCTGCATTTTGGCAAGAGTGGTTGCAGCAAATGGTCAGCGCACGCAATAGGGAAGGGAGATTTTGCTTGACTCTGAAACGCAAATTTGGTATACTGTGGAGGATGTCCGGCCCATGGATCGGTGGAAGCTGAGAGCTTGAGCAGTCGGGCGGGTTTTGTCGGACCGGTTCGATAGACTTATTCGACTAACCCAAAGGTTTTTTGGAAATGTCAAGGGGCATTTGATGCGG
>CAKUAQ010000041.1 GCA_934636435.1 uncultured Eubacteriales bacterium | reverse complement strand
TTGATATACCGGGAGGTATAGTACCCACCCATCACCACCGGGATATCGTCGATCTGCGTAAAGCTCTCCCGGATGACCTCTTTATCCTCAATATCCCATGCCATTCCGAAAAAAGCATTGGTATTGGCAGAATTCCACCGGGCTGCGGTGCCCATCTGCGCCTCAATGGCATATCCAAACTTCAGCTGGGCGCTTTCGGACATCCACCACTGAATAAACTTCCAAGAGGCATCCGTTTTTCCGTTTCCGCTGTCGATCATCATGACACTGGTGCTTGCCGCCGAGAGATGCGTCCGGTTGATCGACCCGTCCGCCTGCCTGTAACCGGGGATCGGTGCGATCCCCCACCGTCCCGCCAACTCGGGCGCAGCGGTGGCGAACTGCATATAGGTGGTCATATCCGCAATACCGGCAGGCATCTCCCCGCTGCGGAACCGATTGAAAAAGCTGGCGTTGGTAGCAAATCCGTACACCTTGACAAAATTGCACAGATCCGAAAAGGCATCGTAGGATACCGCCGAGGTCAACTGGCTTTCGGTCAGCGCATCGTTATACAGCTTTCCGCCGCGCTGATACAGCAGCGTCGGATATAGGCTGCTGCCGGCAGACAGCGGCAGATACACCTCCATATTGTTCCGGAGCAGAACCGGCAGCGTTTTCCGGCACAGATCCTCCCAGGTCGTCGGAACGGAGAGCCTCAGATCCGAGAAAATGTCCTTGCGGTACAGCAGCACCATAAAATTCATGGTTTCCGGAATGCCGTATACCGAACCCTTATAGGCATTTTTTATAAACAGCGTATCGTATATCTGCGCCGCCAAAGCCTCAAATCCATCCAAATCGTCCAGCGGCGTCAGCACATCCCGCATAGCAAACTCGCCAATGGAGCCGCTGTCCACGCCCAGGCAGACATCCGGAGCGCGTCCGGAGGCAATCGACAACATCAGCGTGTTGGTGGCACCGGCATTCAACTGACCGGCAGGCACGATATTTATATTCACGCCAATACCGGTCTGCGGGGTAAACTCGCTGTCGATAAAACGCTTGGTCAGCTTGCCCCAGTCGTTGCCCCGGGCAACCCACACATCGATCGTTGCGGCGCCATCCTTTCCTGTGTAGGAGGTGACGCTGTTATAATCCTTGCGGAAGGAATAGACAAAGTTCACCAGCGTGGAATAGGCATTCTGAAAGAAATTGGAACGGGCGCTTTTCACCGTTGCGTCCGCCGCATACAGACCGCCGTGATCCACCATCAAGGGGGACAGCTCAAACTGCGTGATCCATGAGCTGAACTGGGTGACGATCGTGTTCAGATCGTCCAGCTTTCGGGGAATCTTGAATACATCTTTTTTCAGCTTTTCCAGCTGGTCGATCATATTTTTCAGCTCATTGTATTTAGCTGTGGTCTGCCCGGATATATCCGAGATCATGGACATCATCCGCTCCATGCTATCCTCAAGCTGCCGGAACGTGTCGAGCATATCCGGGATCTGTGTATCCAGGTGGTAATCGTAATTATAGTCGGGATCATTGCCTGTGATCTTGCGGATTTTCAGGAGCAGATCGGACAACGTCTGCGCATCTGTTTTCAAAATTTTGTTAAGGGCGTAATAATCCGCCTGCAACGCTGTTAACGTCAGCGTATGGGCGCCGCTTTCCAGATACAGCAGATACGGCACACCATCCTCGGCGGACAGCACCTCCGTGCGCCAATTGCCGCTGTTTTTGAATTTGTACTCTGTAAATTCGGCAAAGGGCACCTGTCCGTCAACGGCGATCTTCCGATAGGACGGCAATCCGTCCCGGTAATTCTGCTTGACGCGCAGAGCCAGCTTATACAGCCCGCTTTGCGGCACATCAAAAGAAAAGGTCACCGCCGTTCCCGGCTTCTGATTGCTGCTGCCGCCGACCACGTTCATTCGTACATCCCCACGGGAAATCGGAGAGCATAGCGGATCCCCGTCGGAATCCAGATTCAGTGTGCTGCTGTTGGTATAAAGCATGGAACGTTCGGCCTCAAACGATACCGGTTGAGCGGAAACGCTTCCCCCCTCGGCGTACGCAGCACGTACCTGCGCATAAGGCTGCGGCGCCGTGTAGGCGTCCAGAAAGAAAGCGCCGACATACACAGCCATGCTGTTAAATTCAAAATCGAAGGTATGGCTGCCCTGCTCCAGATAGATCTGCAATGGCTGTGCATACCGCCCCTCGTTGTCATATAAAGCATCGCTCTGCACATCCGCCAGCTGTTCCATCAGCGGGGTGATTTCATCTCCGGAGGCATCCTGCGTGATCTCGCCCGTCTTCCATTTCCGAGGCAGGCAAAGGGTGGCGCATTCCTCATAGGGCATCGCACCGTCCACCGTCATGGTCCGCACGATGTCGGCGCTGGCCACCGTATCCGCCGCATACACAAAGCCAAAGGTATACAGCCCACTGACCGGCACAGTCACATCCAGCGATATCTCCGGAACGGTGCTATCCCAAAGGAAAAAGTACCTCCCGTCCATCGTCGCGTTTTCCACCGCAGCCGTCGTATCCAGCCGGAACCGGTCGGCATCCACGACGATCCGCTCGGCAATATTCGCCGGGGCATAACCCTTATCGCTGTATTCCGCCAGCTTCTGCGCATAGTCGCCCTCCACCGTTGCGTGAAACACGACCGGCTCGCTGTTGTCCGAATACATATCGGACAGCGATTCCGCCGTCACCTGCAAAGCAAGCCCACTCACCGCCATACAACCGGCAGCCACCGCAGCCAGCAGCCGCTTGGTAATTCTCAACGCCATATACCTTGTCTCCTTGAAGTCGGCCGCATGAGCGCCGGGAACACACCCGGCGCTCATACAGCACACTATTCGAGCGGTTGTTTCTCTTTCTTGGACTTTTTGATCTTGCGTACCACAAAGATGCACAAAACGGTCAACCCGCCCGCTACGGCAACCGCTCCCGCAGCCATTCCGATCTTCTCCCAGGTCGTGAAAATGATGCCGTGTCCTCTTTCGACGAGTCTGCGCTTTTTGATCCGGACTTTGACCTTGCCGGCGTTAGCATCCTTGGAATCCCCGTTCTGCGGGTTATCGTTGAAAGCATCGTCATCAAGCGTGAAATCACCGGTGTTGTCGAAATCGTCCACGTGCTCATCGTCGAAATCAAAATCGTAATCATTTTCCCCGGGCACATAACCGGAGCCGCCGTCACCGGTATTGTTATCCTCATCATCCAGAGCGGTGATGGGCGGCTTAGCGACGATCTTGACATCGGCTGCCGCAAAGCAGCCGGAGCCGCCGATACCGTAATACAGCTCCTCCGGGTCATGCAGCTCCATGAACCGATCCAGCACCTCGGAATACTTTCGAGACAGCACGCGTCCATCGATGCACAGATACCAGTGACCGTCCTCCGCGTCCTGACGCACATCCAACGTATGCACGTCATACCAGCCAAAGGAGATCTCCTGTATGACATCCTCACCGGATCGACCTTCCCGTCCCCAGAAGGAGAATTGCGCCCGGGTGGCGCCGATCTTCGGCGTGATGATAAAGGACATACGGCTCACCTCATCGGCGGCACCCACATTCAGTACATTGGTATCCGAGGTGTCGGTGGTGGAGATGCTGAAATACAGCCAGTTGCGAATGTCGGTGAGCTTGAAGGATACGCCGGTCTTGGTGATGCTGTATGTGTTCTTGGTGAATGCAAACAGATCGCCGGTGAGTGCAGACACCGAATAGCCGTCGGTATCGTTCCCTTCAAAATCGCCGTTACCAACGGAGCTGAAATATCGCCAGCCGTCGGTGTTCACTTTTATATCTCTCGGCTTCTGATCCACGACACAAATATCGTGGGCCGCAAATCCGCCGGAGCCGCCGACTGCGAATCGCAGACCGTCCTTCTGATTCGCCGACACGAATGCATCCAGCACCTCCGAGGTCAACCCGGTGATCAGCTTCGAATCAATGGCAATATACCAGTGCCCGTCGCTGCCCTGCCGGATGTCATAGGTGTGGGGAACGCTCCAGTCAAAATCAAGCAGATTGATGATATGCTCCTTGCCGGTTCCGGTCGGATTCCAATAGGATACACGGATCTTGGTATTATTCACCTGGGGCGTGAGAATAAACACGACCCGGTTCACCTTTTCCCCGCTGCCGGAGGGCAACACATTGCCGTCCTCGGCACCGGTGGTCGATATACCGAACCAGAACCAGTTCTTCACAACATCCAGTGTGAGAGAGACGCCCTTTTTCGTAATGTCGAACGTTTCCCGTGTAAAGGCGAACAGATCACCGTCAGGGTGGCTCTTGCTGTATCCGTTTTCCTCGTCGCCATCAAAGCTGCCGCTCCCGGACGTGGCGAAATAGCTCCAGCCGGTGGTTTCCACCTCACCGTCTCCGCCGTGCTGATCCTTCACATACAGCTTATCGACATGGAAAGCCGTCCATCCGCCAATACCAAAACGAAGATTCTCATAATTGGCATCCATAAAGGCGGTCAATACCGGAGAGCTGATATTGCTGATCATCTGCTCGTCAATAGCCAGATACCAGTTCCCGTCGTTCGCCTTACGCAGATCGTAGGTATGCTCGGCTGTCCAATCGAAAGCGATCGTGTCAATAACCGTCTCTCCCTGGGAGCCATTGATATTCCAATAGGAAATCTGAGCCAGCGAATAATTGTTTTTCGGCGTAATAATGAACACAAACCGATTGATCGCATCGGCGCTGCCGGTAGGCAGTACATTACCGTCGGATGCAGCACTGGTCTTAGATACAGCGAACCACATCCAGTTATCGCCCACATCTGTCACACGGGCATTCAGGGACTTTTCTTTCAGATTGTACCGGAGATCGGACACGGCATAGGCCGCCGAGGAACGATCAATATGATAGCCGGTTTCCATATCGCCCTCTGCCTGGATAATATCTCCGGGAACGATCACGGAAAATCCGGTTTTCGCCACATCATCCCGCATCACAATACGGATCGTTACAGACACATCGCCCGTAGCCGCCGCCGTGCAATACGCCACATAGGTGGATGCACCGCCGATAGCGCCTGCCAGGGCATCCATAAACTGGATGCTCTGCGCGTCGTCAGCCACACAGGGCGTGCCGTTGATGGCAAAGTGCAGCTCGTCGTCCTGCTTCACAAGACCGATGGTGTATTGATCTGCCACATCCGTCGTGCCCAGCATCACGCGCTGACCGGCGCTGTCAAGCGCCGCCAGTTCGAGTTTCCCGCCTACCTTTTTAAGGAGCAATGTCCAGCCGTTTTCGGTCAGATTTACCGGCGGTAAGCCGTCGGGTGCTTTCCCGATATACAGGCTCAGTTCGCTGTCCTCCGGCAGATCGAGTGCCCTCAGCAGGATATCGCTGTTCAGAAAATCGTATCGTTGCGGAGACTGTACCGCCTGCCCATCCGCCAGTGTAACAGAGCAGGAGCCGTCTATGCTGCTCACCATGTCCGCGGGATTGCCCTTTACCGCTTTCCACGCAGCGGAGTGGATGCCCAGTATAGCAGAAACGCTATCCGTGGCACTCAAAGAAGCATAGGTCTGCCCGGCTCCCTCGCCGCTCATCAGCGCATCCAGCCGGCTGTCCGAGAACCGCTCTCCATTGATCGTCAGCTGAAAATGTTCGCCGGATTGTACGAACCCCAGCGCATACCGATATGCCGACGGAACAGCGCCCAGTTTCGTCTCGGTCTCTCCCAGGAGGGAGACCTCCATCTGGTCATCCGCAGGAGTCAAAGCAATGCTGACCACGCTGCCATCCGCCGCAGACGGCTGAAAAGCGGTGCTTGCCGCCGTTTTGTTCAGGGAGATGCATAAGCGGTCATTCGTACCGTTCGGCGTCAGCTTATACACATCCAGTTTCTGGGTGTTCCAATCCAGTTTCGCCGTGGTCGTCACCACCGAGCCGCCACTCAAAGCGACCTGCGTATCGCCGGTGATAAGTGCGCTAATGGACGGGATGGCAGCGGCAGAGGTCGATTCCACCCAATCGAGTTTGCCGACCCGGATATCGCCTTTTGCCCAATTCGAGGTGGTAAGAATGACAAACGAGTCCGTCTTTCCACTCTTACAATAGGCGTCAATATCCCCGTGCTTTGCAAGCGTGCCATTGACCTGCAGGCCGTATGTCCCATCCGTATCTTTCACAAACCGCAGAGTATAGGTATCCGCCTTTTTGACCGCCACGATCTGCTGCCAATTGGCATTGAAAATGAATCGGATTCCGTCGGATGTATTTTCAACGAAAAAGCCCAACTTGCCTTTTGCGATATCATTGAAGCTCCATCCCTCTGCCGCATCCGCACTTAACCCTACATAAAACCAATGTCCGTTCGCAAGCGACAGATTCCGCAGTACGATCGCCTCGGACAGCATATCGTGCGCCTCAGCCGTAGAAGCCGTGCAAGCGGAATCCACAAAGAAATTGCAGAATTCACCATCGGCGGTCTCTTTCAGCTGTGGATTACCACGGGTGGATTTCCAGTCTGCGAGTGCTCCTGTCGCTACGACAGACGGAATGACCGAGATCAGCAATAGCGCCGATAACAGTCCTGCTGTAAGCCGGTTCAAACGCTTACCCATGTGCTGTTCCCCTTTCGATTACAAATTTACTCAATCGATTATCGTGATCTCATCGGCCGCCCCGTTCACAAAGTTGTTCTTGTAGTAGAAATTCCCCTTGTGTAATCCGCGGCAATGCTTAAATGCCACATTTTCGATATGGTACGAATCCTTCGTCCGCATCGGCTGTGCCGAGTTATAACAGGTGATATAGTACACATCTTCATCCTCGGAATTGGTGAAGAAATCCGTGTTTTCAAACAGCATATTCTTCGCCAGAGGTCCCTCCAGATAGCATTCATAGTCGATCCACATTTTGAGCAGATACAGCCGGCTGTTCCGCACGGTGTGGTTGCATTTGAGCCGCAACGTCCCCTTGAAATCGCAGTTGACAATCTCCGAACCGGGACCGATATGAGATTCGATGCAGATACGCACCTGCTCACCCGTCGTCTGATCGGCGATCGGATCCTTCAGGATATAATGGTTTGTTTCGGCGTCCACCACATCGGCAATCTGAGTACGTGCCACCAGTTTTCCGGTCTCAACATTCCAGATCACCACATCCTGCCCTACGAGGCTGCTGTATTTCTCCTCGTTGCCATAGCTGCCGCCGTGGGTCTCCCGCCAGTAGCATTCGATTTCTGTGGGGCTGTAAAATTTCTTGACGTACATCATATTTGCCGACAGGTTGATGATATCGTCGTTTGCCCCGCGCACAGTGCAGGTATCCCAGACCAGTCTGCCGGGATTGGTCTTGCAATGAAAGCAATCCCGCCAGGAAACAAAGTCCACCGTCTCGTCGATCGGCGGCTCGACCCGCACATTCTTGAACAGCAGTGTGCCGCTTTGCCACCAGATACCGAACACGAAATACGGCGCATTCCAAATGCGGCAATTCTCGAAGGTCAGGTTTTTATCCACCGTAAAGGTGAAGCTGCGGATGCCCATATGTCCGATATGCGGCGTGGGAATGATGAGCTTTACGCCTTTTTCCAGACGATTTCTCACATTCCATTCCGTCCCCAGCGTATCCGGTCCGAAATACACACGGATGAGATTTTTCTCCCGATCCACCCATTCATAGCGATGGAGGAAATAGAAGATACGGCTGAGAACATTGCCGGTCTCATGCAGCGCAAACACATGATCCACATTCAGCTCCAAAGAGTCCTCCATCTCGATCGGACGGTCGGATTGAAACACGGCGCTGAGATTTTCCTTATCCACCTCCACGACCGTTCCCACAAAATGCGCCCGGGTCTTCATATCGAAATTAAATCCGGAGATCCGCACATTTTCCGTTTTATGGACGCACATATACGGCCGGTAGCCGCCGCAGAGAATGGTCGTATTGTGCCCCACCACGCTGCAATCGTCTATATCCGTGATCGCCAGCGCCGCATCGTCGGAGGGGGCAAAGTAATAGGTGCAGTTCGGGGAAAAGCGCAGCTCGCACGGTTCCTTTTTCTCTTTGGCCGCAGCGATAGCCGCCCGCACTGCCGCCGTATTATCGGTGAGACCGTCTCCCCGGGCGCCGAAATCATCGACTAAAATCACAGGTTTCATTGCATTGTCTCCTCACTATTGTTTTGTCAGCTTAACGCCGGCGTGATCGTCACATAATCCGGCGAATTCGGATTCAGGTTGGAGTTGGAGAAATCGGCTTTTTTCAGTCCGGTGCAGTTTTCAAAGCGAATGTTCTCCAGACGGTAATTGCCCTCACTCCACTTACTCTTGGGACTGTTAGCGGAGATGATGAATGCATCACTCTCCCACGGAACCGTGAATGCGCAGTTGCGGAAGGTGATATCGTGAGGAATCGGCCCCTCCAGCGTCGTCTCGTTGTCGATCCACATCCGGATCAGCCGCAGCTTTGAATCACGCACCGTCAGAGGACCGCCATGGAACCGCAGCGTACCGTCGAAGTCGCAGTTGACGATCTCCGAATTGGGGGCGGCGTGAGACTCAAAGCAGAACCGGATGTTCTCGCCCGTTTTGAGGCCGCTGACAGGGGTTGTGAACTGATAGCGGTTCTCATTGGCGTTGACCACCTTTTTCAGAGTGGTTCGACCAATAAGCTTTCCGCTGTCGGCATTCCAGATAATGATGGAGGAGCCCTCCTCCGGCGTACCGTAGGAGCCGTTGGTCTCCGGCCACTGACAGATGACCTCTGTCGGAGACACCACCGTCTTGAGGTACATCATGTTGGAAGAAATATTGATGATGTCGTCGCCGTTGCCCCTGGAGGTACAATTATTCCATATCAGCTTTGCCGAATTGGACTTGCAGTGGTACACATCCCGCCAGCTGGAGAATACGACGCTCTCATCCGACGGAGGCATGACATTAACCCGGTCGAAATTGACGGTGCCCTGATTCCAGGTCACGAAGAATACAAAGTGCGCCACATTCCAGACATTGATATTGCTGAGCGTCAGATTGGTGTTGCTATGTATACCGAACGACGAATCGCCGCAATGGCCGATGAAGGGCGTCGGCACGATCACCTGCTGATTCAGCGTCAGCGAACGCACCTGCGCGCCGGTACCCAGACTCGGATCGTCCATGACCGCATAGACACGGTAAATGCGGTTGGCGGCATCCACCGTCGTCATCTTCTTGATCACAATGAACGATCGGCTCGTACCGTTCGTTGCTTTGAGGCAGAAGGGCGAATTGGTGGGATTCCACTCTCCGTCAAAGCCGATATCCCGATCGGATCGGACATCAAAATATCCCTCGTCGGTGTTCACCGCCGTCACACTGCCCACAAAGTGAGCTCGGGTCTTCAGATCAAAATTCAAGCCCGTGATCGTCATGTTGGTGCAATTGCTGACATTCATATACCGAACGCCCTTGTCGCACAGGATCGTGGAGCCGTTTCCTTCCACCGTGACGCCATCCAGTGAACGAAACAGCAGCGCCATCTCCGTGGAATTGTCGGTGTTTGAGACAAAGTACGTTTTATTGCTCTCGAACACCAGCTTGGAACCGGCGCCATAGTTGTACAGGGCGTTGATTGCCTTAGTGATGGCAGGACCGTCGTCCGTCGTTCCGTTGCCGACGGCGCCGAAATCCTTGACCTGAAGCGTGCGCACTTCTTTCGCCGGGGTCGGGGCTGCATCCGAGGAGGGAGTGCTGACGGACGAATTTCCCGATGTACCCGAATTGTCCGAGGAGGTGTCGTCCGACGTATCGGGGAGCGGCACCGACGCATTCGGATCGTCGATCCACTTCTCCTCATAGTATTCCTCATAGCGATTCTGAGTAGCCTGCTGGCACCCTACCACGGATATAAGCATAGCGACCAATAGTACAAATGCAGGTATTCTTCTTTTCATACAACTTACCCTCCTGTATTCATGTTTCAATTCTAACGAACAGGCGGATCAAAATCAAGCAATCCATGAGACATTAGCCAAAATACCGCACAACTCAACCATTTTTGTACGGTTCTCCGATAGTTGGACGGTATTATTTAATTTGCACCACTGAAATTCGCTGTATCTGTACACATTTGTCAATATTTTCCACGAAAATTCTCGAAAATGCGGGGTCATAGAACTGTTCCCGACTGATAAAATTCCTTTCGTAGCCAAAATCGAATATAATTACACACAATTCAACCATTTTTGAACCAACATTTTTGGCCTTACTTCTTGAAGATGCATCGGTGACAATGTATAATAGTAGAAAAGAAGCATCCCCTTTGTCTGCCACTTTTGCAAATATGAGAATCGGAGAATCGCCCTATGACGAATAACGAATCGCCTCTGTTCATTTCGGCCGGCAAGCTGTCACAGGATGTCTGTCCCAGAAAATTCTTTCACCACTGCTGCATTCTGCTGTACTGTAAAAGCGGATGCGCCCGATTGATGTGCGGCGGAAACACACTGGTCATCGAGCAGGGCAGTTTTACGCTCATCGCCCCGGATACCGAATACACCGCACTGAGCTGTCAGGCGCAGATCGTCACCTTCGGCTTTGAATACGATCCCATGCACGATGGGGTAACCTCTGCCGACATTTACATGGATCGGAATTCGGATATCCTCGGTATGCTGGAATGCATCCGGCGAGAGCTGTCCGAACACCTGCCGTACAGCGATAAATGCATCTGCTCTTACTATAAGATTATCGTACTGCTGCTCCAACGATATACGACAAGCAATGTTCGTCGGTCGGACACAGACGGCGTCAGCCAGCAGCTTAAATACGTTTCCTCCTATCTGGAGCAGCATTATTCCGCCAATGTGGATATCGTCTCCCTGTTTGAGACCCTCGGATACAGCTACAATCATCTGCGGCACGCTTTTAAGCAGCATTTCGGCTGCGCTCCCAAGCAGTATCTCGCCAATATCCGTCTCGAAGAGGCACGCCGCCTGCTGACGACCAGCGACTGCCCTCTCAAAACGATAGCGGAAAAATGCGGTTTCCCATCCGTGGCGCGGCTGAACAGCTATTTCACCAAGGCCTACGGTATCACCCCGACCCAGTATCGGGAATCTATGCATAGGGAGGACAGACAAACCTCATGAGCGATAATCTGGTGACGCACACCGAGTTTTTGCAGCACAAGGAGCTATCCGGCGCGGACAGTACCGTTTGCGACCACACCCATCATTGCTACGAGCTGTGTTATTTCATCGACGGCGAAGGAATGTTGGATATCAACGGTGCCAAGCATTCCTTTCGACAGCACACGTTTTCCGTTACCAAGCCCTACACGCACCATTCTCAAACCGGCGACTACGCGCATGTGATCTATGTGGGGTTTTACTACAACGACTTTTTAGGGTCGATCAGATCCGGCACCTTTGAGGATCCGGACGGTCGATTCCTGGAACTGCTGCTCAAGATGGAGAACGAATTTTCGGAGCTGCGGGAGAATTATGACACCATATTGGCGGAATGCCAAAAGCTCATGATCTTTTTCCTGCTGCGTAAGCAGTATTCTGGCACTCGGGGCGGCAGCACCTCCGACACGCTTCGGTATGCCATCTCATTTATTCAGGAGAATTTCTATACGGAGATCAACACCGAACAGCTGGCTAATTCTCTGGGATACAGCTATCATCGGTTCCGGCACCTGTTCAAGCAGGAGTTCGGAGCGACCATCAACCAGTATATCACCAACCAACGCTTGAACCACGCCATGCAGCTGTTACGCAACACGTCGAAAACGGTCAAGGAGATCGCCTCAGAATGCGGATTCAGCAATCAAACCCGGTTCATTTCCGCTTTCAAATCCGTGCTGAACATCACCCCCACGCAATACCGGAACTCCACCGACACCAACATAGAAACCTATAACTACCACAACTAAATCGACACCATACAAAAAGTCACTCCGCCGCACGGATATTCCGTGCGGCGGAGTGTTTTCCATTGTCTTATAACTATATTCGATCAGGACCAACCAAGGTAAGCGCCGTCAACGCCCAGCAGATACTGCCGCAGCTGCGCCGTGTCCTCATCGTCCACTGTGCCGTCGCCGTTGCAATCGGCCGAGTAGCCATACGCGGTCGTCTCGGAAACGCCGACCAGATCCCGGATATCGAAATCTTTATCGCCGTTCACATCCCCCAGCGCCGCCGCCGTCGACTCAGCTTTCAAGTTGGCGGTAACCGTGGTCTTATGCGACCCCGCCAGCACATAGGTATTCTGCGCACCACCGGCGAAGAACGTGTTGATCGCGTTGTTGGCGCTCAGAACGGTGCCGTTCACCCGCAGCAGATAGTTCCCTGCAACGGAGCGTACCACGTCAAAGGTGTAGGTTTCGGCATAATCGATCGCACCCAGGGATTCCCAGCCGCCGCCGGCATTGACCACATGCACCGAGATGCCCTTGTTATCGGTCAGCTTCCGCACCGCAAAGGTGAGCTGCTCCGAAGTAGCCACCACCGATTCCACAACTTGCGGATTCTTCGCCAGCACGATCGCCATCGAGCAGCCGTAGTCATTAGGATTATCGTCGGCATTGGGAGTCAATGCATCCGTCGGCAGTGTAAAGCTATTGACCTTGAAAGTGAACTGATTCATAGCAAAGGTATTCTTCTCCCGAATGTAGCTGCTGCGCATGATCACCGCATCGCAGCTACCGTTCTCCCCTGCCGAGAATACCGGAGCGCCGTACTGCTTTTGCTTGACCGTCTCCCAAGTAGGGGCAACAAACTCCGGAGTTGCCTTGAAGGAATTTGCGGTCGAAAGCGTCACATAACACTTCTTGGCGTAGCCATCTGTGCAGAACGAAGAGAACACACCCCGATCAAACCGGATACCGTTCACCTCGAGCTGATACCGCACGCTGCCGCTGTCGTCCGCCACGCCGACAAACCGGAACACATAATCGCTGGCTGCCGGTACGGCACCGAGCCAATCCCAATTGTTATTAAAATTGACGATTCGCATCTCCGTGATCACGCCATCCGTGACCGTCGGAACCATGAAGATACACACGGAGCCGGTAGCCGTGCTCGTAAAGCCGCTGGACTTGTCAACAGCAAAGGTGACAGAATTCCAGTGGTCTGCATTCGCCGCCACCGCCGTGTTCTTCAGGACGAGCTTTTCCTGCGTCATATCATGGGCGCCGCGGGTTGCCACTCCCAATCCCGCCCATACAAAACGGCGGGTATCGGTGGTGTCATCATCCACATTGCGGTTCATCGTACCATTGGTCGGAATCCAGTCGCCCAGTGCGGTGTTGTCCACCACCGCAAAATCGGCGGTCAGACCACCGGCCGCATAGGTGGAAACATAGCAGGATTCCACAGCGCCGCTCTCGCAGAAAGCGGTGACATCATCGCCGGTCCAAATGATATCGTTGATATACAGCCGATACTCACTGCCTACCTTAGCAAATCCGATCTTATAGGTACCCGCCGTATGCGCCCCGGTGTTGTGGCTACCGTTCGCCGTCCACACCTGTTTACCGGGATTGACAATAAAGCCAAAGACATCAGAACCCAAATTAAGGCTGACCGCACGCTCGGTACCGAAAGCAATATTGAACCAGCTGCCGCTGAATGTATAATCCGTGAGCACCAGCGTATTCTCCAGCAGATTGAACCGTGCCATAGTGGATGCGCCCATATCCGAATTGACGGACAAATGAGCTTTTCCGGAGGCATCAGCTTCCACCTTGGAATAGAGCGCTTTGGTACCGCCGGAGTTGCCGCCGAACCGCAGCCACTCATTGCGCAGGGTGTCGTTGCTCACCAGCTTCACGTCGGCGGTAATGCTGTTGACCGCAAAAAGAGAAATATAGCTTTCTCCGGCATTGGCACAAAAATCCGTGTCCACATAGGTGTCGTTGATACGCAGACGGGTCATCCCGCCAGCCGTCACAATGCCAAACTCGTACTTGTCCGCCTTCGGCACGGTAGCGAAAGCCCCTTCGCCTGTCCATGTTGTCAATTTGAGGTTGTTCCCCTCGAGCCGCATCAGGAGAGACAGCGTCCCGTTGGCGGTATCGGTCTTGGTCAAGCCGCCGGACGGAGTTTTGGCAAAGACCAGGTTCGCCCAATCGCTGGCAATGCTGACATTCGCCAGGACAAAGGTAGTCTCCTTCAGATCATACGCCTTTTTCGTCACCGGCGTATATTTGCCGTTGGAGTTGGCAGAGATTCGGGAATCGTACCCCTCGCCGGGCGTACCGTTTGTGATCAGCTCTCCTCCCTCGTTCAGTGCCTTCCACTCATCGGCAATGTTATTGGCGGCGCTCGCGGAGAACGGCATTGCCGCAAACAGTCCTGCGATCAATGCGAGCGAGGTCAAAAGCGCCAGAAACTTTTTGCTTTTCAAAACACATCTTCCTTTCAAATTTATTCAATGCTTTCGCATTCATCCACGATCATTGCGCCTCCCGGCACAGGGTCGATTCCGCCGGAGCGGCAGAAACGGCACCCGGGAACAGCTGGCGGAACAGCGCATCCGCAAACAACTCATGCATCTCCGCCAGAGGATGGTTGATGCCGTTCGCCAGCAACCGGGTGGTATCCTCGGTTTCACTGCGCTTTTTCCACAGCGCATAGCAGTCGCACACGGGGATACCCCTCTCCTGCGCCACCCGGCAGGCCGCCTGCATATACCGATCCATCGTCCCGTCGTTTTGCAGCCGGGCGGTATCCGCCGCAAATCCCCGCAGCTCCTCCGGCGTATCCTCCGTCACATAGGTATTCAGCATATTGGGGGTCATAAATATGGCGGGTATATGCCGCTCGTTGCAGGCGTCAAACATCTGCGCCAGCGCCTGCGTATATTCCTCGAACGAGAAGCAAACATCGTTCAGCCCGAAGCAGAGGATCACCAGATCCGGATGATAGGAAAACACATCCCGCTCCAAACGGGGCAGCGACCGCATCGCCGTCGTGCCGCCGATCCCGGCGTTGATTACGTTCACCGGCACATAATTCCGCAGTGCATTGATCTTCCGCCGCAGTCGATTCCAATACACCGTTTCGTAGTTGATCTCGTCCAACCCCACCGCGCCGTGGGTCACGCTGTCCCCCAGTGCTACAATGGTGATAGGGCCGTTCTCATTCAACCCGTCATAGTCCATATTCAGTTTTTCCTGAATAGTCATACAGATATACGATCCTTTCATGTCTGCTAATAGTCTCCTGTGCGAATATACCATATAGGGAATTTGAAAGTCAACGAATTCTAAACAATGTAGCCATTTTCCGGTATATGTCAGCCAAAAAAGTATCGAATCTGTAAAGCAATGCTATCCCTGCCTTCCGTATTGAACGCCTGTCTGTCCAACAGTTGATAGCCAAAAACGGCTATTGATTTTTCGACCCATTATGGTATGATGTGAGTGATTTCTGGAGCAATGGTGGTGTATGCAACATATGAGGGTTAACGCAGTCAGAACCAACTGTAATTGCGGCAAGCACTTTCATTTTTGTATCGAAAACGGTACCGACGATTATCTTCTTGTCCTGTTCCGATGTCCCTGCACCGTGTATACCGACGCGGGATATCAGGATACACAGCCAATGCACTGGGGGATCTTTGAAAAAGCCCAGCGACAGGAATACTATTGCGGCGATTGTGAATTTGTGCACGACTATATCCGCTTTGAACCGGAGACGCCGGCCGATGCCGCTCTGCTGCAAGGGATAAAGCTGCACCGGTTGCTCCCCCGGGCAGCAGACGGAAAGGTGGCCTTTCTGTTTGAGCTGATGGCAATGGAATTCTATGCCGAAAGCACACATAGAGCCGATAAGCTCAGTCTGTTGCTCCTGACGCTGTTGACCGAAGCCAAGGAGTATACGCAAAATGCAAAGTCTTCCGCCGGTACGCAAGCCCTTTCCCTGATCAATCTCCGAGCGGAAATGTACAGCAACCCGCAGAACGCTCCGTCCGTCACCGAAGCCGCTCGATCGGTGCATATGAGCGGATCTTATTTCCAATCGCTCTATAAGAAGAACTTCGGGATCTCCTTTGTGCAGGATGTGATCCGAACCAGAATGGAGAAAGCCAAGCTGTTGCTTGTCAATACCGAGCTGAGCATCAGCGACATCGCCTATGCGTGCGGATACGAGAACGTAGAACACTTCTGCCGGCAATTCAAACGGACTACCGATCACACGCCAAAGCACTATCGAAAGGCAAACAAATAATAGATAACACCGGGGTGCGGTCCTGCAAACGACCGCACCCCGGTGCTGTTTATAACCCGAATCTATCGGCCAGCCAATCGACCGACATGGAAAACCAGTTATAGTCCCG
>CAKUAQ010000040.1 GCA_934636435.1 uncultured Eubacteriales bacterium | reverse complement strand
CCAGGGGCACATCGCTGATCTGACCGCATCCGTTGCACCGAAAATGTCCATGGGGCGTCATACCGGCATCGTAACGTTTTTCTTCTGTCCCCGGGGACAGCTCCCACACCAGATGCGCCTGAACTAACGCGTGCAGGGTATTGTATACGGTAGTACGGGAAAATGTGGGATGCTCCCGGCTCAGCGCCGCATACACATCCTCGGCCGCCGGGTGCTTATGCTCCAGCAGGTAGGCGTACACCGCCAAACGTTGCTGCGTCGGACGCACCCCATGCTCCGACAAACGGGCCGCTATTTTCTGCGCTGTCATGGCATTCTCCATTCCGTAATCATTTCTGTTTTGTACTGATTACAAACATATAATACATCCACCTTTGTAATTTGTCAAGAGGTTTTTTTGAAATTTTTTGATTTCTATGAGGCAGTCAGAAACAGCAGGCTCTTCTCCCCGGGCAAGAGGCCAATGTTCCCGCGGCTTTCGACCGATAATCCGAGACTTCGCTGCCGATGCGCATGAAATGCACGGAAGAACGCAAAATGCAGCCAAGAGATCCCTTACGGCAACGATGTAGAAATACAAACGGTTGACAGGCAGGTCTAACCGCACATAAAGAGAACGAGCGGACGCCAACAGGCACCCGCTCGTTCTTTAAGTAATCCGCTTCTGTCACGCATAGCGGCAGTCGCTTTACGGACGTGTCAAGGAGAACTTCTCATACTGCTTTCGGTTATAGCGAAAAAAGCCGCGCACGGTCAGCAGCACGAGTACGCCCATGATCCCGTAAAAGGCCGGCAGAGGCAACCCCCATACGCTTCTGTGGCAGGCATTGTCGCACAACGGCGGCATCCGCAGAAATAGATCAGCAAGCGGTGACTGCCGCCACAAACGGGCGGAGCGTGGCGGCACAAGCAACCACCAGCAGCAGCTTTGGCGCGTCCTTTGCGCTGCACAGCTCCGTCCCGATCGTCACAAGCCCGCACAGATCGATTGTCCCGTGACAGGCCATGGAGATATACACCTCCACGGTGCATACGCTGCATACAACGGCCCGCCCGCCGTAATCATCGCCAGATAATAGAAAAAGCCGACCATCAGCCCCGAATAGCCGCCCAGCTGTGCAGCCGTTTTCCGGAAAGCAGCAAAATCGCTGGAACCACGAAATAGGCCACCGTAGAACACTCGACCGGCAGCAGAACCGTCCCCTCCACCAGCGGATATATGACGCCGCAGCGCAGCAGATTGCCACACAGCAACACCACGCACAAAACCGAGATGATCCGTCGACGCTGCTGTTTCGGGCGTTGACACAACCGATAGGCCGCTACGTTGGTACAGCCGAAAAACACCAGCGCCACTGCATTCAGGCCATTCATTACTCCGTCACCTCAATCCCGAAACCATCCCCAGGTATGCCAGAATTCCGGCACACCGGCAGAGAGACTGCACACCACATAGCCCAGGACGAAGCAGACCGCAAACAGCAGCAGCGCGGTCAATGCTACCGTGCACAGCTGACGCTTTTTCCGGGGAGCAAACTGCGGTGCGATCGGGAGACCGGGCAGCACCGCGCCGCCGCGGCTCCGGGCCAGCATATTCCGATGAAACCGGCCATAGGAACGGAATATCTGGCGGCAAAAAGCGCCGTACCGGATACACCCGACCACAGACAGCACACACAGCGCCGCCAGACTCGATCCGAGTATGGCTCCGCACCAATACGGCATGGGCGGCAGAGAAACAAACGCCAACCGCCCCAAATTGCCGATCAGGCACACACCGGTCAATCCAAAGGACAGCACACACGCAGCCAGCACCACCCCAAACGCAACCAGCAGGACTGCAAAGATGCCGAAAAACAGATCAACCCAACCCAGCCACCGTCAGGTCAGAGCCGCCGTGTGCTTCACCCCCACCGCGGCGACCGCACCGAACTGTGCCGCCACTGCAACCGGGTCACCCAGCCGGGCGGCGATCTCCTCCTCCGTGTACCCGTCGGCCAGCTTGAACGCAAAATGCTGCTCATATTCATCCACCACATCGGCTACATCGGCAATATTCCTCTTACGCAGCTCCGACGCAAGCTGCGTCATAAATTCATTCTTAGTCATTCCACTCATCCTCCAATAATGATCGTACAGACCGGGCAAATTGCAGATACGCCGCGCGATCCTCCGCATAGGTGTCCCGGCCAAGCTGTGTGAGCGTGTAATATTTGCGAGGCGGCCCGCCGCTCTCCTCTTGCAGATAGGTGGTGAGCAGTCCGTCGGTCTTGAGCTTCCGCAGAATCGGATAAACCGTCCCGTCGGCAATGTCTATATGCCGGGACAGGTAATCGGATATTCCGTATCCGTAACAATCCCGCCTGTGCAGCAGCGACAGCACACACAATTCCAGCACACCCTTTTTATACTGCGTATTCACGGATATCCTCCTTTTCTCTGCTTTTCACTACTATAGTATATTCAGTAGTTTTGAAATGTCAAGTGTTTTTTGAAAAATTAAGATTGTAGCGAAATTGCGCAAACTCCCCAGCCGTCCTCGGTACGATTCCCCATTCGGATAAACCAGCCGGATAAAACCAATCGCCGACGCATATTGCATTGGCGATTGGTTTTATGGCCTTGACAAAGCCACGGGGTACAATCGTTTTTCGGTTAAAGCCACGCGTGTATCGGCTTTATTGACCTCTTGCCGGTCGGGATGCCGCGCCGTCTATGACATGCGGTTTGCCGGAAATCTTCAACCGGATGTAAGAGGAATTTTAAGTTTTTTACCGCAAAAATCTAACAAAATAAGCCGAACAGAGAACTAACCTTTAAGAAATAAACATACTCCGTTCTCGCCCGTCCCATTGGATACATGAAATCGTCGTAGCTGACCATGTAAATGACTCCCCATGCCAAGCATTTGGGGGACAAACATTCGACGGATCAAAACTTTTTTCCAACGGCAACGAACCCCCGGCGAAGCCGGGGGTTCGTTGCCGTTAAAACATCGCACTGAGTTCTGGCGGGTATTATAAAACACCGGTGCGCTGACCGTTTCCGTCACGGCGCTTCTCTCACATCCACCACTCATCCTCGGAATGGTTGCCGGACTTTCCGCTTTTCCTCATGGGTTTCCTTGTGCGCCGCCCGCCGAACAGCCGGATTGCCAGAAAACCAAGTCCGGCAAGGGCGACCGCCCCTCCGAGAATCACCGGGATCAGCCACCAGCGGAAAGCTGCCGTTCCGCTCAAGGGATCTGTCGGTTTCGTTTTCCGTCCCACACCAAGCACCGTTTCGTACCGACCATCCGAATCGCCGTCCGATTTCACACACAGCTTCTCACCGTCCTGCGTAACCAGAACCGAACCGTCCACCGTGCGCATTTTCAGCTTTCCGGCCGTAGTTTTCCCTTCCGCATATACCTGCAGTTTCTGAAGATGAGCGCCCGAAACCAGGTATCCATCAGCCGACAGAGCAAGCTGCGGATCGTCTCCCGCCTTCCCCGTAATTTCGACCGTGTGCCACGCGGAGGAATAATGACCCTCATCGGCAGTGACGCTGATCCTGAAATCGGAAGCGGCACCATTGATCTTGACGGTTCCGTTCGGATCCAGCGCAACGGAATTGCCGGAGCCGGCATCCGCCGTCATGTAATAATCATCACAGCGCATGAGAACCTGATAGGCGGCATCCCCGCTCGCTCGGACGACAACACCCTTTTCACCGGCGCTGTTGGGGATTGCCACGACGATCTCATCGTCCCGACCGTCCATACGATAGGCAACGATCTCATTGCTCCCGTCGACGGACGTCCCGTTGACGGTGGCCAAAACGGTGCCGGCCGTATCGGTAATCGTAAAGTTCTCGGAGTTTTTCACCGTTAGATACGAATTCGCCGATTTGCGGTTGTCCATCAGATCCTTCACATTCATCACATTGATATCGGCTAAAACCATTGAGAGCTCTGTCACCTTCGGCCAATATGGTACATCCCATTCGCCGGTTTGGGCATTATAGTATATGAACGCATCCTCGTTCCGCTCGGGGAAGTTGCTATCATAAATCAGTATGCGGGTGGTGTAATCTTTGTTTCTTTTCTTAAATTTTCCGCTCTCCTGCGCATATGCCACAACAGCATGACCGCCTTCTTTGCCATCTTGAACCAATTGATAACATACCAGCACCGGCGGTGCACCGCTTTCCACCTTTTTGGTTTCTTCTTCCAATATCCGGATTCTATCGACCGCAGATTTTTGCGCAAATGCGGCCTTTTCATTCTGAATACATGTAAAAACCTGCGTGATCCAATAGTACGCCAGCAAAGACTGCGCCGTGTGGTTTTTCGGAATATCGTGAATGGTCTGCCAGGAAGAGCCGATATCGCTCGGCTTCAACGCACCCACCTTGGATAATATGGAGGACACGGCAAAGCCGTAGCAATATCCCCCTGCTCCGTCGGCGATCATGTCCTGCAACAGCTTAACACTTGAGTTATTCAAACCGACGATCAGCGCATTATAATCCTCCTGCGTCAGATGCACCGGTTTTGAGGAAAAGTTTTTAAACTTCCACATATCGCTCGGATCATTCAACCGGTTATCCGTGGTGCTTTTGCCGCGGACAAAGATGCTCCCATAGGCTTCGATGGATTTGATCCCGGTGGATGACGCCTTGATGCTGTAATCAATGTTCTGATTCTCGTAGGTCTTGGGTATCTTTACGGTCCAGCTATAATTTTTGCTGTCACCCTTTACCAGATCGACTTTCTCCGCAACCGCCTTTTCCCCCGCATCGGTCACCTTCACGGTATCCGGCACGGACAAGCACACCTCAAGGCTCTTCACATCCGCAGTAAAATTGTTCGTCACCATCGCCCGAAGTTCAAAGGTACAGACCTGCGCTCCCGTTTCGTCCGTCTCGGACAGTAACGCCGCATTGTCCAGATTGACGGTCACGTAATCCGGAAGGATCTCATTCAGCAGTTCCTCCCAGCCACAACCGCCGGCCGAGATCAGAATACCAACGATCAGCAGCCATACCAGACCGCGCTTTATCCTCTTCGCGATAAACCCTCTCATTGTATCCTACCTCTCATACTCTGTCTGCGAAACTCTTATCCGTTCTCCGCTCCGGCGTTTTCCTCCGGGGCATCCGTTGACGGCTGCCCATCATCGCTTTCCGGTCTCCGGAACACCCGCGCACGGGGTGCGCCCACCGATGCACCCTCCGTCAGCTCCTCACCGGAGAACCACCGCTTATCCGTGAAAATCAGCCCGGACTCATCCTCACACACCAGATGCAGGCAGTCGTTGCGCGGTTCAATGCGGTTCTCCTGCTCCTCGCCGACGCGCAGCTCCATCACGGCTTCCTTATTCTCCTGCCAATAGCACCAGGCTTTTACGATGTTGGCCTTTTCCGATTTAGCATACAGAGTCAGCGTGATGGCACCGCTCTCACGAACCCCCTCGGCCGCGATCCTCTCCGAAGCCGAAAGGGCATTATCCACCGTATACCGCACCCGGATGGACGACCGCCCGGCAGAGGACAGGAGCAGCAGAATGACCGGAGCAAGGATCATCAGGCGCATGGCGTAGTGGTTGATCGCCCGCCGCATATTGTTGAAATGAATGATCCATAGTGCACAGGTAGTAAGCAGATACACAGCTCCGATCCACAGATAGCTGCCGATAAACCGACACCGCATCGTAGCCGTCACCGCGGCATAAACGGTCAGGAGCGTCAGCAGCACCTGCCAGAAGCCCCACTGTCGGTATGCTTTATCTGCGGCCTTGGAACCGCTGTCCCTGCTGCATCGGATCAGTATGTAGGCGGCGCTCAAAGCCAAAATGGCATACGGCAGAAGCCGCCCGAAATAGTACGCGACCGGCGCCCCCAGAAGCAGCGCCAACAGAACCGCCAGACGCAGATTCACCCGCGAGAGCGAACGATCGAGAAATTCGATCTCCTCATCCTCCATATCAAAGGACAAATAGAGCAGAGCCACCACAACAAACGCCATAAAAAGCAGAAAACTGTACTTTGTCGGCAGCGCCGAGGTGATCCAGACAAAAGCTGTGCCGAAAAACAGGACGATATACAACCGGGTATCCGTTTCCCATGCTTTACCCCTGGCACGCAGCACGGCGGATTCCACAATTCCGAGGAAGAACAGCACCAGCAGGATCACCGCCTGATACCAATCAATCCGTTCAAACGCCATGGAACCGCGAAGCCGTTCGATCACCGCCACAGCCGCATCGGGATACAGACAGCAGCCGACCGCAAACAGCACAAACCAAGCCACCGACCACAGATACACCCGCCGCGCCTCGTCTTCGTCATTTTTAAGTGCAACCAATTCAAGAATTAGACCTACAGCGGCGACGCAGCAAAGCGGCAGCAGCAAACCTGCCTTGTTCCATGCCACAAACAGGTAGGAACAGCCCACCGTGCCGCCTATGAGGATCCCGTAGCGCAGGAGCGCGGCAAACGGATATATGTGCTTACTGAACGAACCCAGCATACCGTTGACCTTTACCGCGCAGAACACCGTCACGCCGAGGATGGCCAGTGCGCCGATCGCGATGCCCACATTCCGCGGAAAGAGCGCAGCCGTGGACAGCGCCCCCGCATAACACATCTGTATCAGCAGCATATTCAACGCAAGCGCTCCCACCAAACTGCCGACCGCATCGGTAATCGTGAAGTTTTTATTCTCCGCGCCGACAAAACGCAGGAAATAATAGCCCAGCGTCAGCCCCAGCGAGAGCCATCCCCACCGGGAATAGTGAAACAGCAGATACAGAATATTCACCAAAGAAAAAATGGCCGTGGACAGCAGCAATTCCGGATTTTTAGTCTTCATCTCATCATCCCCTCATCAAAGCGCAAAAAAGGTACAGAGCATCGCCAGAGAAAACAGCAGCGGGGTCGCCCACTGGATCCCGTTATACCGCAGCCGTATAAAGCTGAGGAACGATACCGCCAGAGACAACAGGGACAGCACAATGGCGATCACCGGCCACACCAGATGCGTCGCCCCATAGGCCGAAAACCTTCCCATAGCCAGCAGCACCTGAAAAATAATCAGCGCCGCCGTGAGCAGACAGTTGGCCGTCATCACCTTGTTATTCAGCACCTTTTCGGCCAGAATGATGCGGAGCTTCTGCCTTCTTTCGGAGGTTGTCGCGGCAGCGCCCAGCATCGTATAGTATTCAAAGGCTTTTGTGTAATTGGGAACGGCGGCATCAAAATAGTAGTCCCCCAGAGCGCCATACGCCATGATGGAGCCGTTCCTCCCTGCCATCTCAAAATAACGCACCGCCTCATCGTCATCCTTCTCGGTGACAAAGCCGCTGAAATAGCACATACCCTTTGCATACTGAGCATCGGCACATCCGTTATCCGCCATGCGATTCAGCCGGGGCAGCAGCAGCTTCATTGCCGCCTCGTTTTTATCCCGGAAAGCCGTATCCGCCTCCCGGATAATCCGGTCATATTCCGCAGACGATTCAAACACCGCGTCGGTGACCTTATACCCTTTTTGTGCGGGAATATAGGTCCTTGTCAGCGTCGTGGGCAGGGACAGTGCATAGAGAACCGCCACGGTCAGCTCCTTGATAACCGTGGCGGTCAATCCGGAGTGCTCCTGCGCGCAGGAGAGGATATTGTTGACGTCCGTCAGGCGTATCCCCGTTTCGGACTGTGGAATGTAGTCGGTGATATTGCTCGAACGGATGAACAATACCAGCTGATCCACAACGGTCGGGGCACACCCATCTCCATTCAGCAGCTCCGCCAGTGCCGCCATATCTTTCAGAATATCGCGTCCGTGCTGCGCGACCTGCTTTTTCAGCGATGCGCCGAGAGCCTGATACGGGCCGGTGTGGCGGGTTTGCGCAGCGGCAGCGGGCGGAGAAACCGTTTCCTTCCCCGCCGTCGCATCGCCCAGCAGCGTCGTCAGATCCTTCAGGATTCTTGATTCATTTCCCATCGTCAGTCACCATCCACTAAATTTTCGCAGGCCAAAGCATCCAGCCACTGATCGGCCGTAAACAGTCTCCGTTTTCCGCTCAGCATCCGGTTTTCTTCCGGTGTACGTGCAAGATTCTCCCCGGAATACACCGTCTCAAACATCCCGCGGATCGTCGGCGGGAGGGCCTCCCACCGGTCGATGACCCGCTCCTCCGAGGAAACGGTGCCGATGCTGTTCCGGCGATCCTCCCGATCAAAGATAAACACCGGATTTTCATGATAGTGCCGGAACATCTGGATGTGCATATCCGGGTCCACATCCCGCTGCGCCACCATCATATCGCCGTAGCCATCCATAAACCGCCCCTGGTACGGCATCCGGCCCGTAATCAGCCGGAACAGCACGGTGGCGATGGAATACCGATCATCCTCCAGGTAGAACGCTTCGTCGGCGGACAGCCGCCGCCATGGCGGCAGGAATTCGATCCCGACCTCCTCCACGGCCGCACCCAAGAGCTCCGGAGTCCCGCGGTCGCACAGGGACATAGCCGATGAGAAATCCAGCAGGACCTCCCCCGTCCCCTCGTTATAGTACATTTTCTCCAGATCAAAGGCGTGATAGGCGTACCCGCAGGCGTGAAGATTGGAAAAAGCGAGCAGGAAATGCCGGATCACCTTCTTCACCAGCGGGTTCTGCAAATCCAGCATATCCGGAGAATACAGCAGCTTTTTCAGCTTCTCCATTTTCGGAAACGCTCTCCTGGGAAAAACCAGCCCGTATGCATCGTCTTCATCGCAGCCGACAATATCCGTCGGCCACAAAAAGCGCTGTATATCCACCGGATGCTCCACAAAATGCTTCCACTTTCTCGCAATGTCCGCGGTGTGAATGTACTTGGAATACCGGATATCCACCGGGTCCCTGCTGAAAAAATGTACGGTGTCCGTGACTCCGTCCTGTGCAGGCACATACAGATCGTACCCGCTGAGACAGCTGAACACCAACGTATCCTCCATCTGTCGCATACTCAACCCCGATTCCGATTATTTCTTTTTTCCCCCGAACATTTTGCCGAAAAGGCCGGGCTTACCCGACACGTGGCCGGTTTCCCCAAACATCCGGCCATCGTCCTCAAAGCTGCATTCCGGAACATCCGGGCTGCTTTTCCTCGGCTCACTGTGCGCCCCGCTCAGACGCTTTCGCTCCTCCTTAGCGCGACTCTTCATCGCGGCCTCGACATCCTTCTGATATTCCGCAACCGTCTTGGACAGTGTCTTTAAGGTCTTGATCCGGTCACTGTCGAAGCCGTATTCCTCCCGTTTGTCCAGGAGTTCATTCAGCCAGTGCCGGATGTCCCCGCCGATCGCCTGCATTCTGTGGCTCTCATACAATGCAGCGCTGAAACGATCCGCTTCGCAAACCACCGGCAGCCCCCAGCGCATCATCTGCAACACCGGGTTTGACGCACCGTCCGACAGAGTGCACAGCTCCAGCCAGAAGCAAAAATGCTGTCTTCCCTCTCTGGGGGCCATGGCGTCCACCACCAGCCGACGAATCAGATCCACAGCCGTTTCCCGGTCGGCAGGGCTCAGCGTATTCTCCTGCCGGAACCGCCGGAGCTCCTTTTCCACCGCAATATAGCGCTCATCCGTGCAAGCCGCGCTGCGGTCGCCGATCACAGCATCATAGATCCGCACCAGGCAGTCCACATTGCTCTGCTTTTCCCAAGCAGCCGTCGAAACGCCTTCGTCCACGTGCAAATACCGCATATTCTCAATGAAGGTATCCGTATAGCGGCAGGAGGAAAACCGGAAATTCTCCCAGAAATCCGTCTTGAGCCGGTCGGCCGCCTCCGCCTTGCTGCATTCTGCTCCGGGTATCTCCGACAAGGCCCGCTCCAGCTCATGAAAAACGGGCTGGACTCTGGATACGGTCACATCCAGCCGGACGAGCTGTGCAGCGCTGAGCGCACAGATTCTGGCGGCGGCCGCATCCGACAGGGTTCCATCGTCCGGAACAAACCGCAAAGCCTCCGTCCGAATCGCGTTCACCCGCTCCGACGAAGCCGCGCTCTCCATCAACTGCTTATAAAACTGCCGGATAATCGCATCGCCGCCTGAGGTCGCTTTCACTGCGCCGGCCCACTCGGAGAACACCGTCATTCCCTTCCGGTACTGCTGGTCCAGAAATTCCACGGTATCGGAATCACCGCCGGACATCAGTGCCAGCAAAACGATCTTCTTATAGACCTCCACCAGATCGGGGGAAGCCGTGTGGTCCACACGCTGCTCCAGCCGCTTGAGTATCGTCTCCGCCGGTTGGATGCTCCGACGCTCCAGCAACGTTAACAGGCCGCAGATATAGTCATCCGCCGCAGCGTTTTGCAGCGGCAGTTTGATCAGCAGCTCCAGCAAATACCGGCTCAGCTCCGCGTCGGTTTTTCGGTTCACATCGCTCAGCGTATTGGTCAGCTCATGCGCCAGATCGACGTCCTCCAGCTCCGCGTCATAGGGCTTGAGCAGCCGGCAGCGGATTTCCTCGATTTTCCGGCAATAGGCGGCAAACTCGCGCCGGGAGCTTTTCAGAAACACGTAGTAGGACGGGAATTTTTCCGGAGATTCCTCGATCTGCTGCAATTCCCGTTGCAGATTCGTCTCCCCGGTCTCGATATCCAGATAATATGCACCAGCCGGTACCCGGTCCACAAACATAACCCGCTTGAATTTCGCATACGGAAAGCTGTTCGCATTGGAAAAGGACAGCTGATACCGCAGGGAAACGGGCAGCGCCGACAGAATGCAGTAGATCGCCGCTTTGATCCGATCGACGGCATTCTCGCACCGCACATACAGCGGAAGATCCGCCGCAGAGGACAGCACCAGATAAACGCACGCCAGCAGAGTTTTGTATGTATCCTCCGTCAGGCCGCACCGGCGCATGGCGGCATCGATATCCAGCGGCGCATCCAGCGCCAGCCCTTCGGGGATCGCCGCCGTCTCCTCCTTGGAAAAGCGGAAATTGGCATCGGATACGGCGAGGATGCCGTTCGGATCGGCATAGCTGCCCTGTGCCGGAAACATAAACCCATGGGCAAACATTTTCGGACGTCCGAAGCTGTCCCGCTCGCCGTATCGGGCCTTCAGCAGACACAGCGTATGCTCGCCGGAGATCAGTTCAAACAGATCCACCGGTGCGCCCTGTGCATCCAGCAGCACGTCCGTCCCCATATTCTGCGGCGTACAGCCGTTTCCGATGTTTTCAAAAAAGGAGAGCATCTGCGGCGGAGTGTCCGGAGACACATTCAGCACCTGCCAGTTGTTCGCCGGCTTTCCGTAACATGCCTGGTAAAACTCCATCTTCATTCCCCTTTCGTCACGATGGGCAGATTCCGGTATTCGTCGGTAAACGTCACCCACTCGTTTTTGACCAGTACCTGCGGAGCAATCCGGATGCGCTCCTCCTCATACTCCGCAAATTCGTCCGGCTGCTTTTCCAGATAGGGCTTTCCGAACATCTTCTTCCGATATATATACCGGTCGGCGTGTTTGATCTTAAATGGACGCCGCACCCGCTCATTGGAACGAATGAACCCGAACTGCTTAAACATCCAGAGGATCGGCTCCTCGATCCGTTTCGGCTCCGGGCGGTTCACCGGCGCATAGAACCCCTGCTCCGTCGCCGCGCAGGCACAGCCCGTGGCGCTGACGGAGAAGAAATTGTAGTTCCAATAGCCGGTGCTCAGATTCTGGCACACCGCCTGCGCGTTATGCAGCATCAGATCCTTTAGGCCGTGATCACCCATGACCAGTTCATTCAGGGTTTTTCCGTCAAATTCCATCACCGGCAGACCACTCTGGTCCAAGCCCGTGCTGTGCACCGTCTCCTGTGCGATCGGCGGCAGGATACCATGGCACTGATCGCTCTTGGATACGCAGACCGCAACAGGAATCTTGCACTTGCGGTTGGTTCTGTTTTCCAGCACCGACCACAGGGTATTCAGAGCCAGAGACGGCTCGTCGATCTCATCCTCATCCATATCGGTGGACAGAAAGCCCAGCTGCTTGGGGTCGATGAGCAGGACAAGCCCGTCCGAATGCTTCACATACTGGGCGAAATCCTCCATATCCTCGGCACGGCGGCAGTTTTCGCCTGCAATATCGTACAGCACAATGGTGTCGGTTTTCTGCACAGTCCCGTCGCTGCGCACGATATCGTAGAACATCGGCTGGGACAACCGTCGCGGCGACGTACTGTCCGGGAGCGGCATTCCTTTCTTCACCACGTTGTTCTCGATAAAATTCGTCTCATGATCGGAGGTGAAATAGGCATTCAGCCCCACCTTAGAGGCAAAATCCGTCATGTTTTTCAACAGCTGGCTGATGTACACCGTTTTTCCCGAGCCGGTGATGCCGATGATGGAAATATACTTCACCTTGTTTTTGCCGAAGCCCAGCGGGAACGGATTGTGGCAGAAAGGGCACACCCGGTTATGGGTCGTTTTACCGAAAACGTCCACCGCCTGCGTCACAAAGCCGTCCATGTCGGGCACCAGCCTTGTGACCCCGTTATTGGGGCCGATGATGGGCAGCTCCCACGGATTCTGCACATTGCCGGAGCGGCTGGGCTGCTCCGTCGTCCGCCCCTCAAAGCTGTCCCAGAAAGCCTGATACACCGGGTCTTTCCGGATGAGAAAGCTCTTATAGGTGTCAAACGTTTTCTTTCTGGCAGCTCTCTCGTCGCCGCTGTTCATCATCTCGATGTCCAATTCCGAATAACCCAGCTTCTGCTCAATTTCCCGCGGGCTGCTGAAATAGGTGCCGGAGCGAAACAGCACCTTGGTGTGCGGGATCGGCTCTCCGTTTCCGCCGGAAGCCCGGTTGAAGCAATACGGACAGGTGATCGTATACGCGCTGTCCTCCGCGATGTGCCTTTGAGTGGTGTCTGCCATACCGCATTTTCCCCCTAAACTTATCGGATGATAATTCCCTGATTATCCGACATAAATCGGATACTGTCATTTCTGGCCGCCTTCACAACAAAGCTGCCGCCGCTTTTCACCACCTCGCGGGGAAAAGAATAGGTATACATACTCCCCGCCAACCCATACTTGAGATGTCCGTCCGCCAGATTGGGATAGCCCTTATCCAGCACGATTCGGTGGTAGCCGCTGAAAACCGTTTCCTTCTTAAACAGGCCGGTGCGCTTTTCCACGAGTATGGGTTCCGTCCGGATCACCACGTCCACCGTCATGGAAAAGACGGCGGAGGACTGCATATCCGTCGGCACATACACGACCGCGGCATCCCCTGTCCCGTCGAACCCGTAGACCGCATAGTATCCGGGCACATTCCGGATCGCGAAGCCTCCGTCCCGCCGCAGCTCGTCATGCGATACCAGAAAGAATGTGACCCGCGGGCTTTCGGCCGCCGCGCTCCGATCGGCGATGAGCGCCTGCATATGCGCGCTCAGGGCAGTGTGCAGAGCGTCGTCGGGGCTGTCCTTTTTCAGCAGCGCTGCCTGCCGCGTTTCGGCGAACACGATGAGATACTGGCTGTGGCCCACCGATTTCCAGTTCAGTACGACCCGGTTTTCGGACGGTCGTTTTTCGATTTCGTAGATGCTCTTATTGGCGCTGTCCGTATATATAACTTCCATACTAAAACCTCACATCAACAGATCGGAGGGCTGACACAGGATCAGCGAAATAGCCTCCAGAGCGTCGTCATATCCGGTATTGACATACTGCACCAGCGGATCGTCCTTGAAGGTTTCCTGCAAATGCTCAAAGAGCTTCGTGCAATTCTGCCCGTCGGCATCGGCGGTATGCAGCATATACACCGTGGCTTTCCGATGGATGGGGAGATTGCCGTACAGGCGGATCAGATCGTCCGCCCGGTCGGTCAGAGTCTTGCTGATCTCCCGATAGATCCGATCCCCCGATTTATTCAGCCGCCGCTCCCATTCATCGATGAAGGGCAGAGAGAATGTATCGAGATTCGCCTGAATGACGCTCCGGAAACAATCGAACACCGCGGACAGAATGGCGGCGGCATCGTTATCCGCCCGGCCGATCTTCATGAGCGCGGCATGGCCGGCGGCACTGTTCAGATACGTCTCGGTCAGCAGCCGGTATACGGTCCCGATCTCGTCGTTTTTCAGGGGGATGATCTTCTGATATGCCGCTTGCAGCGCCTCGATCCTGGCCGCAAACGCGCGGGCATTGTCCCGCGCCGCCGTCAGGCAGCGCTTGAACTGCGGGTAGATTACATTCCTGCGCAGGCGGATCTCGATCTGTCTCTTAAAATACTCATACACGCCCAGCTCCTCATTCGGGGTTCCGCAGCCGAGCTGTTCAAACACGCGATCCATAGTGGCATCGTCCAGCGCTTTCAGCTCGCTGACGGACAGGCGGCTGTACAGAAACTCCTGAAACTGCTGCACGCAGGGCGTGCAGTCCATGCCGCCGGACAGCGCCTTTTCGATGTACCGATCCACAAAGTCGGCCACCGCATCGTCGTATGTATACCCGCAGAAAGTGCGGAATTTACACTCACCGATATTCTCCAGCGCCCCCACGGCGGACTCCCGCAGCGGAAGATGCTCGATCGCCTCCAGATCCACCCGAACATCCAACGAGGACAGGAACCGCTCGCATATTTCGCTTTTCCCCGTGTCAAACTCCAGCTTCTTGATCCAGGTATTCCAGTCGCTGTTTCCGATTTCCCGGGAAATGTCTGCGTGGACCGCATCGAGGATCAGTCCGTCGATCTGGATCGCAATCTTACGGTTCGGTTTCTCGCAGAGCACATAAGATACGGTATATATGGAGCGATCATACAATGTTGCGAACCGACTCTTATAATCCGCATCGTCCAGCGACGATACGGCATCGTTATTGGACAGAATGAACAGATCGGCTACAATCCGGTACAGCTCGGAGATTTCGAAGACCTCATTGTCTCTGGTGCGGGTGGAAACAATTACGACGGAATCGTACAGGGAATTTTCGGCAAGGAATCCTTTGATTTCTTTGGTCAACGGCTTTTTCGCCAGAGCATCATTCAGCAGGACAATAAGCATCCGCATCTTCTTGCCCTCGATGAGCCGGTCAAAGGTGTCAACGACCCGATAAACCCGCTCAAAATCCGCGATCGACTCCATATTCGATGTATCGACCGTATTATAGACCAGCAGCTGCGTCATACTGGCGAAGGAATCATGCTCCCGCTGGACGGAATCGACCGCCCCCAGCAGCTCCTCCGAAGAAACGCTCGATCCGTCCGTCAGGCTCCGGAATTCAACGGCTTCCTCCGAGGTCGTTACTTTCCGATTCATCCGGTCAATTAAGGGCTGGGGCAAAGCGCTTTCAGGCTTTTTCATCATTGACCTGCGCTCACCCGAAAAGGAATACCCGTAGCTCACCAGGTGCTGCAAGGACTGGGGCCAGATCCTCTCCAGCTTCGCCGCGATGGAGGTAAACGCCGCCGGCGTGAACGCGTCGTTATACAAACACAGCATGGGATAGTGGGGCCGGTTCCCCACCATTTTCGTGCCCCGGCTGTTCTTTTCCAGCTCCCGCTCGGACAGGGCTATCAATTCGGATATACTGTTCATATACACCCTCGCCTTTTCATACGCGTCGGTGTCCCGGCTCAAAGGACGGGACACCGACTGCTTGGTACACTGCGGTTTTATCGCGTGGCGGCGAAATTCGTCACTTCCATGGCAAAGGCCTTGAGAAATTCCGCAATCTCCGCCAGATCGTCATTAAAGGACGTATGGGCCACCGCCAGCATGGCGTTCACCCGTTCGGGAGCGATCCACTGCCTCACCTCCGTGAGGGTGGCGTCCACCGTTTCCTTTTTATTCAAGAGGGCATCCTTGACCGAGGCAGTGACCTGCTGCTGCACATCCTCCCCCACGGCGCAGAAACCCTTATAGGCGCTGAACAGCGGCAGGCTCATGCCGAAGGGCACGCTGTCGATCGTTGTCATCGCCACGGATTCTTCGATACCGAAGGAGGTGTAGCAATACGCGTATTCGTAGTCGTTCACCTTCTTGACCGTACCGGTCATCACCGCCATGGCAAAGTTGTGAATATTGGTGCGGTTCGTCTCCTTGCCGCGCACCAGCTCCCGGATCGCCTGCAGCTTCTCGGCATAAGCCTTCAGCAGCGCCACCTGCTCCGTCAGAATCTGAATGTTCAGCCGGGATCCAAGGATGTGATCCCGGACGATCAGCGTCCCATCGACCGTCGGGTCCTGCGAGCCGGGAATCACCCGGAAGGAACGAACGGCAAAGGACTTCCCTTCCCGATCCTTCAGGAATGCCGCCGCCTTGGCCGCATCCTGCGTGTCGATCAGCTTCTGCATCACCGCAAGGCACGCGTTGGCCTCGTCGGCATCCAGCGTGTTCAGGTGATACTCCACGCTGTCTCCGATGTTCACCGACGTCACAATGCCGTTGGCGGTGGCGAAATCGAACATCGCCGCATTCTCCACATCCTCGGGGGTATACATTTCTTTCGAGATGCAGCTGATGGGCGACACATTGATGAGCCGCCGGCTGTCCCGGGCATCCCGGGCAGTGCCCTCGTACAGATGGGAACCGACGATCTTCTTCTGCCGATAGTTCTCCTTGTAGACGCTCACACCCTTATATCCAAACAGCGGCACGCCGCATAAGAAACGGAACACCGTGATGCGGTCGGTGGACCAGGCGGTTCGGACCTTCACATCCGAGTTGGCGGCCACATATTGCTCCGCCGCAGCCTGAATGCAGGAGGATACGTTGGGGATCGACAGATACCCCAAAGGCCTGGAATCCGCCAGACTGTATATCCCGCTCTCCGTCCAGAAGAGGGGGGCAGCCTTGCTGCCCAGCGGGGTGATGATCTCCTCATACACCTTCTTTTGCAGCAGGGTCGGATCGGTCGTTCCGAACTTGATCCGCAGATAGTCGTCGATCGTGCGGCTGGTATAAGCGCCCAGCTGCGACAGGAAATAGGCGTTGACCGCAGCGGCGATCCGGTTCTCATCCTGGGAGATCCATGCGTCGGGGGTGTTCAGCATGGCCGCGACAAAGCTGTGGATCTGTCCGGG
>CAKUAQ010000039.1 GCA_934636435.1 uncultured Eubacteriales bacterium | reverse complement strand
CGCATTACACAGCCTGCGCCGCTATAAGAGAAACCACCGACCTGTCAAAGTCGGTGGTTTCTCTTATAGCGGATATAACGGAGATTTTGCGCCGTTGTTTTCTGTACGAAATTGCTTGCGATATTGCAGCGGGCGGCCGGGTCGGTCTTGGGGATATCGGTCATGCGGCGGGCCCTTGTCCATTCAGCGGATCGCCGCTCGGCCGGGCAAGCCGTTCGGCGCGAATGGTATGTCGCACTGCCGATGGCGGCCCCGTGCGGCATCGAACCGATACGGTTCCGTGTGCTGGCAGGGTCTTTTTACAGGAACAGATCCCGGGTCATGGGCTTATGCTCCATGGGGAACAGGGTTAGGCTGCCGTCCCGGTCGCAGGTGGCGAGGAAGATCTGCCCCACGGTATAATTCCGCTCGTCCAGCCGGTGATCCAGCCAATCCTCGTTGAAGCCCAGATATTCCAGATTGTCGGTGAGGGTTTCGCCGTCCACGATGATGTTGATCTGAGGCTGTGCCTGCGGCACGGTCACGCCCATGTCCTGCGGGGTGGCGGGGTGCATGGCACTTTTGGGCAGGAAGCTGATCTTTCCGGTGGTTTCCAGCAGCGCCAGCTGAATGTCGTTGAGATCAAAATAGCCGCTGTCCCGGCACTGGGTGAGGAATTCGTTCACATCCAGCTTGGCTTTTTTCAGGTTTTCCCGGTAGAGTGTGCCGTTTTGCAGCAGCACGAGAGTGCGCCCGGTGAGCCAGCGGCGCATCCGGACGGAATGGGTGGTCAGCCAGGAGGTCAGCACCACCAGAATGCAGTATATCGCCATTGCCAGCAGCGGGCGCAGCGGCTGCTCCAACTCGGTGGCCATCTCGGCGGCGATGGAGCCGATGGTGATGCCGTTCACATAGTCGAAAATGCTCAGTTGGGAGATCTGGCGGTAGCCGATGAGCTTTGTGATGAGAAACAGCGCCACATACGACAGGGGCGCCACCAGCAGAATTTTCAGCCAATCCATAGTTCATCCGTCCTTTTCGGCAGTTTTCGGTAGTATGCGCCGCGTGAGGGGAATTATACCGGTCGGCGTCCGTTTTCCGGCGGTGAAACAGGAGATGCGGCCGCACGGGCGCACAAATTTCGACCAGGGGACAAAAACGGTCTTTGTTTTTTTGGCAAGGTATGCTATACTGGAACGTATACAGTCGGATAAGGGGGATTTCTGTCTATGCTGCGATTGATTCTGGGGCGTTCCGGCAGCGGCAAGACCCATGCGGTTACGGAACGACTGGCGCAGCTGGCGCAGGCCGGGACACCGGGCCTGATGCTGCTGGTGCCGGAGCAGCATTCCTTTGTCAGCGAACGCACGCTGTTGCGGCGGCTGGGGCCGGCGGTGGCCACTCGGGTGGCCGTGCTCAGCTTCACCCGGCTGGCGCAGACGGTGTTTCGGGAGGTGGGCGGTCTGGCGGGCGAGCCGCTGGATGAGGGCGCACGGGCGCTGCTCATGAGCCGGGCGCTGGCGGAGGTGGCGGCGGTCAGCGCCGACCGGGGGGAAACCCTGCTGGGCGCCGCCCCGCAGAAGCTCCAGGATGCAGGCTATGTGGAGCAGCTGCTGGCGCTGCTGGAGGAGCTGCGTCAGTGCGGAGTCCCCGTGGCGGAGCTGGAGCGGATGGAAGATACTCTTGCGGCGGAGGGGTCTCTGATCGATACGCCGCTCAGGAATAAGATGCGCGATTTATACCGGGTGTATACCGCGTACGAGGGGCTGGTGGCGGCGGCCGGGCAGGATGAGCTGACGGTGCTGGACCGGCTGGCAGATAAGCTGCCGGACAGTCGGCTTCCGGTGGATGCCCATATTTTCGTGGATGGATTCAAGGGCTTCACGGCGCAGGAGCTGACGGTGCTGGACCGGCTGCTGTCCCGGGCGGCGGAGGTGACGGTCACGCTGACTGTCGATACCGTCGGCCGCGTCGCCGGGGCGCGGGAATACGGCCGGGAGATGCCGCTGTTTCAGCCGGTGATCCGCACGGCCGAGCGGCTGCGACGGCTGGCGCAGGAGCGGAATATTCCCTTTGAGACGGAGCTGCTGGAGGAGAACCGCCGCACCGCCGACCCGGCTCTGCGTGCGCTGGAGGCGGGGCTGTATGCGCCGGACCCGGCGGTGTATGAGGAAGAAACGACGGCGGTCACGCTGACCCCCTGTGCCGATATCTATGAGGAATGCCGTCTGGCGGCGCGTACCGCCCGGCGGCTTCTGCGGCAGGGGCTGCGGGCGCGCCAGATCACGATCGTGGCCCGGGATCTGACGCCTTATCGGGGGCTGCTGTGGGATGCGCTGACTCAGGCGGGGGTGCCCTTCACCATGGATGAGCGGCAGGAGCTGCTGAGCGAGCCGCTCATGGTGTATACCCGCACTGCCCTGCGGCTGGCGGTGGGCGGCTGGCGCACGGAAGAGCTGCTGCGGCTGCTCAAGACGGATCTGGGGCCGCTGAGTCCCGTGGACATTGCCCGGCTGGAAAACTACGTCTATACCTGGTGCATCGAGGGCAAGTCTTGGGAGGAGCCCTTTACCGAGCACCCCGACGGTCTGGGCGCACCCATGACCCCGGCGGCGGCGCGCCGTCTGACGCAGCTCGATCAATGGCGGCAGACTTTGATGACGCCGCTCATTCGCCTGCGGCAGGCGCTGAAGGGTACGGTGTCCGGGCGGGAATTTGCCGGGGCGCTGTATGCCTATCTGACGGCGGACGCCGCGCTGCCCGAACGGGTCGAGCGGCAGGCGGCGCGGCTGGAGGAGCTGGCCGAGCCGCTGCTGGCGGAGCACGCGGCGCGGCTGTGGGATGAGCTGATGGGGATGCTGGATCGGTTCGCGCTGACGCTGGCGGAGCATACCATGCCCGCCGCCCGGGCGGAGGAGCTGTTCACCATGCTGGCGGGGATGGTGGATCTGGGACGTATCCCCCAGGGGCTGGACGCGGTGACGGTGGGTGCGGCCGACCGGATCCGCTATACCCAGCCCCGGGCGGTGCTGCTGCTGGGGGTCAACGAGGGGGTGTTCCCCGCCTATCCGGAAGAAAACGGCCTGCTGACGGAAGCGGAGCGCCAGATCCTGCGTCAGCAGGGGCTGACGCTGGCAGACGACCGGCTCATGCAGTGTATCGAGGAACGGTATTATGCCTATATGGCGCTGGCGGCCGCCACGGAACAGGTGTATCTGTCCTGGCTGTGCGGGGCGGAGGACACTCCTTCGCCGCTGGTGCGGATGATCGAAACGGTATTGCCCCGCTGCCAACGGGACGCGGCGCAGCGGGAGGATGCCACCGATCTGGAAACGGCGGACGAGGCATTTCAGCGGTTGGCGGCGGACTATACCCGCTCCACCCCAGTGACGGAAAGCCTGCGGCAGTCGGTGACGGCGCTGCCGGAATACGCCGGGCGGCTCCGGGCGGTGGCGCGCGGAGTGGGGGAAACGGAGCTCCGGCTGGAGGACACCGCCGCGGCGCAGCGGCTGTTCGGCACGGAGCAGGTGCGGTCGGCCAGTCAGGTGGAGACCTACTATAAATGCCCGTTCTCCTTTTTCTGCAATTACGGATTGCGCATCCGCCCCCGCAAGACGGCTCAGGTGGACGCGTCCTCCTTCGGCAATGTGGTGCATTATGTGATGGAAACGGTGCTGCCCACCTATGTGGGGGAGGGCCGCCTGATCGAGGAGCTGAAGACGGGCGACGCGGCGCGGGAGGACCTCGGCGAGGAGGAACGCGCCGCCGCCGAAACGGCGGTGCAGCAGAAGCTGCAGAACCGTCTGGAGACGGATGTACACCGGGCGGTGGAGGCCTGTCTCGCCGCGCAGATGGGGGGACGGGAGAAGAAGTCCGCCCGGTTTCTGTACCAGCTCCGGCTGGCGGAGCGGGCGGCGGTCAATATGCTGTGGCATACGGTCATGGAGCTGCGGCAAAGCGCCTTTACACCCCGGGACTACGAGCTGAAGATCCTCCCGACAGAGGAGCCCGGCGAGGACGGGGTGCTGTCGGTGCGTTTTCCATTCGACGGGGGAGGCGTGCGGCTGGTGGGCAAGGTGGATCGGGTGGATCTCTACATCCGGTTCGACGGCGCAGCCTTCATTCGGGTGGTGGACTATAAGACCGGGGACAAGACCTTCAGCCTCAGCGAGGTGCCGGCCGGACTTGACACCCAGATGCTGCTGTATCTGTACGTCCTGTGCGACAACAGCCGCCGCTATCTGGAGAATAGCGGCGCACTGCAGCCGGCGGGGGTGCTGTACCATCCTCTGTCGGATATGCTCACCGGCAAGGGCGGCACCATGACCGACCGGCTGAGATCCATGAAGATGAGCGGCGTCGTGCTGGACGATGCGGGCATCATACAGGCCATGGAGCAGCGGGGGCAGGGGGTGCTGATCCCCGCCGCACTGGATAAAGTCGGCAAGCCCAAGGGCAGCGTCCTCACCGCCCGGCAGTTTTCGCTGCTGCGGGAGACGGTGGAGCGGCTGGTGGTGCACATGGCGGAGAATCTGCTGGCGGGCGATATCCGGGCGCTGCCGCTGCGATTCAGCGACAGGGACGAGCCGGAGGGCTGTGCCTATTGCGATTACCGGGCGGTGTGCTGCCGGGAATCGGGGGATGCCTGCCGCTCCTTTGCAAAGCAGAAAAAGGAAGATATACTGAAAGAATTGGAGGAAACGGCCGATGGCGCAGAGACGGTGGACGACCCAGCAGCGGCAGAGCATTGAGACGCGGGGCGGCTCACTGCTGATATCGGCGGCCGCCGGCTCCGGCAAAACCGCCGTGCTGGTGGAGCGTATTCTGCGGCTCATCACCGACCCGGCGGAGCCGGTGTCGGTGGATCGGCTGCTGGTGGTGACCTTCACGAAGGCGGCGGCGGCGGAGATGCAGCAGCGTTTGGGCGCTGCACTGGCGAAGAAGGCGGCTGAGGAGCCGGACAATCCGTTGTATCAGCAGCAACAGCTGCTGCTGCCCCGGGCGCACATCTCCACCATACACAGCTTTTGTGCCGCGCTGCTGCGGGAGCAGGCCGCGGCGGCGGGATTGCCGCCCCGGTTTCAGGTTGCGGAGCCGGGACAGGTGCAGCTGCTGGCCGAGGAGGCGCTGGATGAGGTGCTGGAGGAGGCCTACCGGGCCGCCGACCCGGCCTTTCTGCGTCTGGCGGAGCAGCTCAGCGACAAGCGGGGGGACGACACCCTGCGCAAGACATTGCTGAAAACCGATGAATTCATGCAGGCTCAGGCCCAGCCCGAGAAGTGGCTGCAGCGGCAGATGGATGCCTATACCCGGGTGCAGCCGCCGGAGCAGACCCCGTGGATGGAGCCGCTGCGCAAGGGTCTCGGACTGATGCTGGAGCGGCTTCTGTACCAGACCGAACGGGTGCTGCGCATCGCCGAGCAGGCGGGACTGGAGGGCTACCGGGATACGCTGGTCTCCGACCGGCAGCAGCTGGCCGCTCTGGCTGAGGCCGTGCCTGAGGGGAGCTACGATACCCTGCAGCGCATGGTGGAGAATGTTCGGTTTGCCACCCTCGGCCGCGTGACCGTGAAGGACGCAGCCATGGCAGAGGCCAAGGAGCAGGCCAAGAGTCTGCGGGATGCGGTGAAGGATCGGTTCGCGAAGGCGCGGGAGTGGCTGTGGGATGCCGAGGCGGATTGCCGCCGGGATATTGCTGCCACCGCGCCCATGATCGAGGCGCTGGGGCGGCTGGTGGAGCGGTACCGGGCCGCCTACACGGCCCGAAAGCGGCAACGCAAGTGGCTGGACTACGGCGATCTGGAGCATGAGGTGCTGCGGCTGCTGCTGGATGCGAACGGGCAGCCTACCCCGCTGGCCCAGGCGCTGTCCGGGCGGTTCGACCACATTCTGGTGGACGAATGTCAGGATATCAATGAGGCGCAGAATGCCCTGTTCCGGGCGCTGTCCCGGCAGGAGCAGAACCTGTTTCTGGTGGGGGATGTCAAGCAGAGTATCTACGGTTTCCGGCAGGCGATGCCGGAGATATTCACCGCCCGCCGGGACGGATATGCGCCCTTTGACCCGGACTCCCCCGTGTTTCCGGCCACCATCACACTGGACCGGAATTTCCGCAGCCGGGAAACCGTCACCGACGGGGTGAATTTTCTGTTCCGTCAGCTGATGCAGCGGGCGCTGGGGGGCGTGGATTACGACGACCGGGAGGCGCTGGTGTGCGGCGCGGCTTACCCTCCGGCGGAGGGGATGGAGATCGAATGGTTGCTGCTGGACGGGGCGGCCTCCGACCGGGGCACGCCGGACACGGCGAAGGAGGCGCGGGCCATCGGCCGGGCGATTCTGCATACCGTCGGGCGGCAGCGGGTGCAGGACGGGGATGGTACCCGTCCGCTGGAATACGGCGATATCTGCATTCTGCTGCGCAACTGGAAGCGTGCCGGCGCACTGGCGGAGGAGCTGAGCCGCATGGGGATCCCGGCGGAATCCGCCGGCACCGGCAGCCTGCTGGACACTCCGGAGGTGATGACGACGCTCTCCCTGCTACGGGTGATCGACAATCCGCTGCGGGAGGTGGAGCTGGCGGCGGTGCTGCTGTCGCCGCTGTACGGTTTCTCGGCGGACGATGTGGCGCGGCTGCGGCTGGCCGCCGAGGGACAGCCGCTGTATGTGGCGGTGGAGCGCTACGCCGCCGGGGGAGAACTGCCGCCGCTGCGGCAGCGGTGCGGGCGGCTGTATACCCAGCTCACCCGCCTGCGGACGCTGGCGGTGTCTCTGCCTACCGACCGGCTGCTGGAACGCATGGACCGGGAGCTGGGGATATCCGCGGTGTTTTCCGCCCGGCCGAACGGCCGTCGGCGGGTGCTGAATTTACAGCAGCTGGATGGATTGGCCCGGGGATTCGAGCAGGACGGATACCGGGGGCTGTCCGCTTTTGTGCGGTACATTGACCGCCTGCAGGAGCAAGGGCAAAGTCCGGAGGCCAGCGGCGCTTTTCGCTCCGACCGGGTGAGCATCATGACGGTGCATCGGTCGAAGGGGCTGGAATACCCGGTGGTCTTTTTGGCGGGGCTTTCCGCCTGGTTCAGCGACAACGATGCCCGGGAGCGACTGCTGCTGCATACCAAAGCCGGCATCGGTCTGCGGCTGCGGGAGGAGGGGGAAAAGCGCAAGACCCTGTCCTATCAGGGGGTGCGGCTTGCCCGCCGGATGGACGAGCGGGCAGAGGAGCTGCGGGTGTGGTATGTGGCCATGACCCGCGCCCGGGAGAAGCTGTATCTGGTGCTGGCGGACCGCGATCTGAAAAAGACCGCCGCCCGGATGGAGGCGCAGCTTCCCCCGGAGCGGGCGCTGTTCGCGGATACGCTGCTTTCGACCAATTCCCCGGCGGAATGGCTGCTGGCGGCCGCCCTGCGGCATCCCTCCTTCGCCGGGCTGCGCCGGGATCCGGCGGACACCCATTCTCTGGCGGCGCATACCGATTTTCGGGTGACGCCGATGGACGTGGCGGCGGAGGTGGCGGCGGAGACCGTCTCGCCGGCGCCCGCCGTCGCTGCAGACGAAGCGCTCACCCGGCAGCTGGCTGCGCGCATCGCCTACCGGTACCCGTATGCGACGCTGGCGGCGGTACCCGCCAAGCTGGCGGCATCGGCGCTGTCCCATGAAGCTATGCGCCGCACCCATATCGCCACGGCGCGCCCGGCCTTTTTGCAGGCCGAGGGGCTGACCCCGGCACAGAAGGGCACGGCGCTGCATACCTTCATGCAGTTCGCGGAGTATTCTCTGGCGGCCGCCGACCCGGCGCAGGAAGCCGAGCGGCTGACGGCAGCGGGATTTCTCACCCCCCGTCAGCAGCAGGCGCTGCGGCTGGATAAGCTGGGCGCTTTCTTTGCGGGGGATCTGTACGCCCGCATGGCGGTCTCCCCCGATTGCCGCCGGGAATTCCATTTCACCGTGGAGGTGCCCGCCGGACAGGTGCTGTCCGGCGCGGATATGCCCGGCGAAATGGTGGTGGTGCAGGGCATCGCCGACTGCGTGTTCCGGGAAGGGGACGGGCTGGTGCTGGTGGATTACAAGACCGACCGGGTTCAGAACGGGGAGGAGCTGGCTGAGCGGTACCGCTCCCAGCTGCAATTCTATAAGCAGGCGCTGGAGCCGATTTTCGGGCTGCCGGTGAAAGAGGCGCTGCTGTACAGCTTTTCGCTGGGGCAGGCGGTGCCGGTGGAGCTGCCGTAAGCGGCCGCCATCAGGCGGAAAATTCACCGGACGGTGCGGGCGGCAACAGTTTCGTTAAGCCGCACATCTGGGTGTGGAAAAATATACCGAAAAAAAGCCGGATTCTGCTTGACAACTGTGGCAGAAATTAGTAGTATGAACCCGAGGTCGGAGCGAGCCGGAGAGCGACGCTCTGCAGACCATACAGGAGGGAATCACCATGATTGAATCATTGGGGTATCAGGCATATACCACCCGGGATCAAATGCAGGACGAGGCAGGTATCGCCGACACATTCCGCCGGGTGGCGGCATTGGGGTACGATACGGTGCAGACCGCGGGCTGCCAGACGGTGGGCTATGAGACCTATGCGCGGCTGGCGCGGGAGGCGGGGCTGACCATCTGCGGCACCCACGAGGATTTTAACGAAATGGCGGCGGATCCGGAGGCGGCGATGGAGCATCATCGGATCCTGGGCACAACGAATATCGGTGTCGGCGGCTATTGGCCGCTGCGCACCACCGATGAGATCCGGGAGTTTATCCGGAAGGCCAACCGGTTCGCCGAGACCGTTGCGCAACACGGATTCAAGTTTACCTATCACAACCATCATTGGGAATTCCGCCGCTTTGACGGCAAGACCATGATGGATCGGTTCCGGGAGGGCTTTGACCCGGATACGGTGTCCTTTGTGCTGGATACTTATTGGGTGCAGGCAGGCGGCGCGGATGTGCGCCATGTGATGGAGCAGCTGGCGGGACGCATCGACATCCTGCACCTGAAGGATATGCGCATGAAAGAGGATAATACGGCCGAGATCACCGAGATCGGCAGTGGCAACCTCTGGTGGGAGGGCATTCTGAAGACCGCCGCCGATATCGGGGTGCAGCATTATGTGGTGGAACAGGATGTCTGCCCCGGTGACCCGCTGGAGAGCTTGAAGCAGAGCGCGGAATATCTGCGGCCGTTCCGCGTATAAGATCGGGGGGAGTCTATGGAGAAAATGCGCTATCGGCAGGTGCATCTGGATTTTCACACCTGCGGCGAGATTCCCGGGGTAGGCAGTCGGTTTGATAAGGCGCAGTTTCAGCGGGCACTGCGGCTGGGCCATGTGGATTCCATCACCCTGTTTTCCAAGTGTCATCACGGCTATTCCTATCACCCCACGGCGGTGGGGATGCAGCACCCCGGCCTGACCTTCGATCTGCTGGGGGCGCAGCTGGAGGCCTGCGCTGAGATCGGCGTGCGGGCGCCGGTATATCTGTCCGCCGGATTCGATGAATGCTATGCCCGGGAGCATACGGAGGATATTCTTCGTTCCGCCCCCGATGAGGGACAGAATTTTCTGGTCTCGGGCTACCATGTGCTGTGCTATAACACCCCCTATCTGGAGCGGCTGGCTGCCCAGGTGGAGGAGGTCATGGAACGGTATCACCCCTGCGGCATCTTTCTGGATATTTCCGCTGTGCGCCCCTGCTATTGCAACCGGTGTCTGGCGGAGATGCGCCGCGCCGGGTTGAATCCGCTGGATCCGGTGGATGTGCGGGTGCAGGCGGAGCGGGTTTACCGGCGCTATACGGAGCGCATGGAGCAGGCGGTGCACCGCTATGACCCCCGGGCGACCCTCTTTCACAACGGCGGCACCATCGTCCGCGGTCGGCGGGATCGGATCGACACGGACACCCATCTGGAGCTGGAGAGCCTGCCCACCGGCGGCTGGGGCTACGATCATTTCCCCCTGTCGGCGGCCTATGCCCGGACATTGGGGATGGAATTTCTGGGCATGACCGGGAAATTCCATCGGACATGGGGGGAGTTCGGCGGGTTCAAACACCCCAACGCCCTGCGGTATGAGACAGCGCTGAGCGTAGCGATGGGCGCTCGCTGCTCGGTGGGAGATCAGCTCCACCCGCTGGGAGAAATGAACGAATCCACCTATCGACTCATCGGCGCGGCCTATCGGGAGATCGAGGAAAAAGAGCCGTGGCTGCGGGACAGCCGCGCCGTCTCCGATGTGGCGGTACTCAGCGCCGTGGCTGTGAACGGCCGGGACGAGATCAACGACCGGCGGGACGTGGGCGCCTGCAGGGTGCTGCTGGAGACCCATCGGCTGTTTGATTTTGTGGATACCGAGGCGGATCTGACCCCCTATAAGCTGGTGATTCTGCCGGATGCCATTCGGCTGGACGAATCGCTGCGGCAGCGGCTCATCGCCTACCGGGAGCAGGGCGGACGGCTGCTGCTCACCGGTCGCTCCGGCCTGTGGACGGAGCGGGAGGAGCCGGCGCTGGATATCGGCGTTCGTTTTGAGGGCGCCAGCCCGCTGGAGCGGGGGTATCTGATCCCGGAATATCCGGCGGTCAACGGGAGAACGGCGTATGCCGTATACGCGCCCACCTATAGGGTGACCGCCACCGACGGACAGGTAGCGGCACAGCTGCGGGATCCGTATTTTAACCGCACTTACGCTCATTTCTGCTCCCATCAGCATGCCCCGGACCAGCCGGGAACCGAGCGTCCCGGCGCTATCCTCACCGCCGACGCGGCATATGTGGCGTTTGACGCCTTTGAGGACTATGCCTGTAACGGAGCGTATTACGTGCGGGAGCTGCTGCACTATCTGATCGAGACGCTGATCGGCGACCGGGTATCTGCCCGCGTCGGCTTGCCGGATCGGGGGATACTGACCCTGCGGCAGCAGCCGGAGCAGCGGCGGACGGTGGCGCATTTGCTGTTTACCTATACCTCGGTGCGGGGTGACGGGGTTGAGGTGATCGAGGATGTTGCGCCGCTGCGGGAGGTGTCGCTGACGGTACGGCTGACGCAGCCGCCCCGGCGGGTGTATCTGGCACCCTCCGGCGAGGAGCTGTCCTACGTCTGGGATGGGCAGATGACGACGGTCACGGTGCCGTCGGTGGAATTGCATCAAATGGTTGTGTTTGACCAGTGAATACAGAAAAGAAAAAAAGGAGAACTACTATGAGAGAATACGAGCGGACAGACCGGATTAGCGATAACCGACTGCCCCAGAAGGCTTACGCCATTCCCTATGAGTCGCCGGAAAAGGCGCTGGCGTTTGACCGCCACCAGAGCGCCTATTATCGGCTGCTCAACGGCATTTGGGATTTTGCCTATTTTCCGCGGGAGCTGGATGTGCCGGAAAATCCGGCGGACACGGTGTTCAACGACACCCAGCCGGTGCCCTCCTGCTGGCAGATGCACGGGTATGATTTTCCCTACTATACGAATCTGAACTACCCCCACCCGGTGGACCCGCCCTATGTGCCGGATGAGAACCCCTGCGGCGTCTACCGTACCCGCTTCACGCTGGACGGCAGCTGGGCGGCGCGGCATACCCACATCGTGTTTGAGGGGGCGGCCTCCTGCCTGTATCTGTATGTGAACGGGCAGTATGTGGGCTTCACCGAGGGGAGCCATCTGCAGGCGGAGTTTGATCTGACCCCGTATGTGCATGAGGGCGAAAACCAGCTGGTGGCCAAGGTGCTGAAGTGGTGCGCCGGCAGTTATCTGGAGGACCAGGACTTTTTCCGGCTCAACGGCATCTTCCGGGACGTCTATCTGCTGTCCCGGGAGGAGAACGCCATTGAGGATGTGGAAATTCACGCCGACTGCAAGGGCATCACCGTGTCCGCGGCGGATTATACCGTATACGATGCCGACGGGCAGGTGGCGGATCTGACCCACCCCATTCTGTGGAATGCGGAGCATCCCTATCTCTACACCGTGGTGGTGCGGGGCAAGACGGAGTATATCCCCTATCGGGTGGGGCTGCGGGAGGTATCCGTATCCCCCCGCGGTGAGCTGCTGATCAACGGCGTGCCGGTGATCCTCAAGGGCGTGAACCATCACGATACCCATCCCACCGAGGGCTATGTGGAGAGCGAGGAGATGCTGCGCTCCGAGCTTGAGAAAATGAAGCAGCTCAACATCAACTGCATCCGCACCTCTCATTATCCGCCCACCCCGGAATTCCTCAACCTCTGCGACGAGATGGGCTTCTATGTGGTGGACGAGGCAGATCTGGAGACCCACGGCTTCGTCACCTGGGAGGGCGGACACATTCCGGACGGCTGCCCCACCCCCACCGTGATCACCGACGATCCGACCTGGGAGGAAGCCTATATGGATCGCATCCGGCGCACGGTGGAGCGGGATAAAAACCACGCCTCGGTGATCTTCTGGAGCATGGGCAACGAGAGCGGCTACGGCTGCAACTTTGAGGTCATGCTCCGGTGGACGAAGCAGCGGGATCCCTCCCGCCTGACCCACTATGAGCAGGCGAACCATCAGGGCGATCCCCTGCTGGTGGATGTGCGCAGCCGGATGTATTACTCTCTGGAGGAATTCACCGACCTGTGCGAGGACGACCCCACCCGTCCGGTGTTCCTGTGCGAATATTCCCACGCCATGGGCAACGGCCCCGGCGATGTCCACCGCTATGTAGAGCTGTTCCATAAGTTTACCAATGCCATCGGCGGCTGCATCTGGGAGTGGACCGACCATACGGTGCTGGTGGACGGCGTGCCCCGGTACGGCGGCGACTTCGGCGAGCCGATCCACGACGGCAACTTCTGCTGCGACGGTCTGACCTTCTATGACCGCAGCTTTAAGGCGGGCAGCTACTATACGAAATATGCCTACCAGCCCATGCAGGCGGCGCTGGAGGGTCAGACTCTGCGGGTGACGAACCTGTGCGATTTCACCGATCTGTCCGCCTATACGCTGCGGCTGACGATGACGGTGGACGGCGAAATACAGGCGACCAAGGAATTGACTGCCGCCGCCGCGCCGCATACGGCTGTGGAGCTGGCGGTGCCCTTTGCGCCGCCGGCGGTCTGCACCTTTGGCGCGTATCTGAATGTCCATATGCTGGATGCCGCCGGGTATGAGGTGGGATATGCTCAGTTCCCGCTGTCTGCGGCAAAGGAGCCGGTGGCGGTGGGCGAGCCGTTCACGGCCTTCACGGAGGACAAGGAGCATATCGTTGCCCAGGGCGAGGGCTTTTGGTATCGGTTCAATAAGCTCTACGGCACGCTGGACAGCATCCGGCTGGACGGCAAGGAGCAGCTGGCGACCCCCATGCGGCTCACCTCCTGGCGCGCCCCCACCGATAACGACCGGCTCGTCCGGCAGGAGTGGGGCATGAGCGAAAATTCCAACAACTGGTGCCCCGGGAATTTCGATTTGACCACCACCAAGGTGTATGAGGTGCGGATTGAAGAAAACCGGATCATCACCACCGCCAGCCTGGGCGCCACCTCCCGCAGCCCCTATTTCCGCTACACCCAGGAGATGGCCTTCTATACCGACGGCACGGTGAAAATTACGCTGGATGGGACGAAGAAAGCCACCCTGTCGGATATCTTCCTGCCCCGGCTGGGCTATGAGTTTGCCACGCCGGAGGAAAACGAGGGCTTCACCTATTTCGGCATGGGACCGGGGGAGAGCTATTGCGATATGCACCTCCATGCGCCCATGGGGCTGTACCACAGCACCCCGGAAAAGGAATATGTCCCCTATATTCGTCCTCAGGAGCACGGCAACCACTATGGCTGCACCTATTTCCGGCTGGACGGCGGGCTGACGGCGGTGGGCGATCCCGCCTTCGAGTGCTGTGTGTCCCAATACGATACCCATGTGCTGGATAAGGCGCGGCATATCGACGAGCTGCACACCGATGGGCGCACCCACGTACGGCTGGACTATAAGGTGTCCGGCATCGGCTCCAACAGCTGCGGTCCCCGGCTGCGCCCGGAGTATCAGCTGAACGAAATGCAGGTGCATTTTGCGCTGTATCTGAAGAAATAACGCCGGCTCTGGCCGGCCGCGGGGAAAATCCGCAGCGGGCGTACCGCTGCGGATTTTTTCGATGCCCGCGCCGGTCGGATTTTTTCTGCACAATATGTCGAAATATGGGTTTTGACCTTGCCACGGATGGGAAAGTGTGTTATGCTTTAGGGCGGTGTTTTTGAAACTTAAATGATGTGGGAGTGCGGATATGAAAAAGGGATTTGACAACGACCTGTATATGCAAAAGCAGCGGGAGCATATTCTGGAGCGGATCGCCCGTTGGGGCGGCAAGCTGTATCTGGAATTCGGCGGTAAGTTGTTCGACGATTATCATGCTGCCCGGGTGCTGCCCGGCTTTGAGCCGGATGCGAAAATACGGTTGCTGCGCTCCATGGGGGATCAGGCGGAGATCGTGTTCTGCATCAGCGCCGGGAATATTGAAAAGAACAAGATTCGGGCGGATCTGGGCATCAGCTACGACATGGATCTGCTGCGGCAGATCAATATGGTGCGGGGCATGGGCATCGAGGTCAACAGCGTGGTGATCACCCGCTATACCGGTCAGTCCGCCGCCGACCAGTTCATCCGCAAGCTGGATGCCCGGGGCATCCGCCACTATATCCACCGTCCCATCGAGGGCTATCCCTCGGACGTGGATCATATCGTCAGCGACGAGGGCTACGGCGCCAATCCCTATATTGAGACCACCAAGCCGCTGGTGGTGGTGACCGCTCCCGGCCCCGGCAGCGGCAAGCTGGCGACCTGCCTGTCTCAGGTGTATCATGAGTATCGGCAGGGACGGGTGGCAGGCTATGGCAAATACGAGACCTTTCCCATCTGGAATCTGCCCCTGAAGCACCCGGTCAACCTGGCCTATGAGGCGGCCACCGCCGACCTGCAGGATGTGAATATGATCGATCCCTTCCATTTGGAGGAATACGGCGTCACCACCGTCAACTATAACCGGGATGTGGAGGCGTTCCCCATTGTCCACACCATTCTTTCCCGTATCACCGGGGACGATAAATTCTATTGCAGTCCCACGGATATGGGGGTCAATATGGCGGGCTATGCTATCGTGGACGATGAGGCCTGCCGCGAGGCCAGCTGTCAGGAGATCATCCGCCGGTATTATAAGGGGCTGGTGGAGCTGCGCACCGGCCGGGAAAAGACGGAAACGGTGGAAAAGCTCAAGATGATCATGCAGCAGCTGGGGCTGAAGCAGGGCGACCGGGCGGTGGTGCTGCCGGCGCTGGAAAAGAGCAACCGCACCGGCGCTCCTGCGGCCGCCATTCAGCTGCCCGACGGCCGCATCATCACCGGCAAGGCGACGGCGCTGCTCAGCGCCTGTTCCGGCGCGGTGCTGAATGCCATCAAGGTGCTGGCGGATATTCCGAAATCCACGCTGCTGATGAGCCCCGCCGTGCTGGAGCCGGTTATTGACCTGAAAACAAATCTGCTGAGCAGCAGCTCCAGCGCTCTCAAGCTGGACGACGCCCTCACGGCGCTGTATATCTGCGCGGCCAGCGATAAGACCGCCGCTCTGGCGGTGGCGCAGCTGCCCCGATTGCGGGGCTGCGACCTCCATTCCACCCAGATGCTGCATTCCGGCGACGAGTCCATTCTGCGTAAGCTGCATATGAACGTGACCTGCGAGCCGGTATTCCCGGACAAGAATTTATTGCTGTAAAGGAGCGAGCAACTATGGAATTGCAGGGAAAGAGAATTCTTTTTTTAGGCGATAGTATCACAGCCGGCAGCGGCACCAGCGCCCCGGAGCATATCTACTGGAATGTGGTGGGACAGCTGACCGGTGCCGCGTGTAAGGGCTACGGCATCGGCGGCACCCGCATTGCCCGGCAGCGGAAGCTCGCCGAATGGGAGACGGCCGACCGGTATTTCGGTTCCCGGGTGGCGGAGATGGACCCGCAGGCGGATATTGTGATGGTGCTGGGCGGCACCAACGATTACGGTCACGGGGACGCCCCGCTGGGACACCCCACCGACCGCACGCCGGACACCTTTTATGGGGCGCTCCACGATTTGTGCCGTCGGCTGATCGAAAAATATCCCACTGCCGTCATTGCCTTTATGACCCCCACCCATCGGCTGGACGAAGAACGGCCGGTGAACGAGTGGGGCGTGCGGAATGTAGCGACTCTGGGCGCTTATGCGCAGGCGATCCGGGAGGTGGCGGAGGAATACGGTCTGCCGGTGTGCGATCTGCGGCGCATCAGCGGCATCAACCCCGCCATCGAAGCGCAAAAGGCGCTGTATATGCCCGATGGACTGCACCCCAGCGATGCGGGCGCGGCTCGGATCGCCCGGCGGATTGTGGGCTTTCTGCAGGCGCTGTAAACATGGACCGGATTGCCACTGCCCGATGGGAAGAAAGCGTTTTTTGCCCATCGGGCGGTGCGCTCTGTCCGGCGGTGCCGGACAAGGAATGGGCGGCTGTATGCCGCCGCCTGCGGAGTCCGTATGGCGCTGCTCGCGGGGGGCTCTCGCCGAGACCGGTTGTCTGCACTTCCGTTGATGCGGACGGTTGCTTCCGGGATGGGTCAAACCACATACGGAACGGCTCTTGGAAAGGGCTGTGGAAAAGGAGTTGCTTATGAAAACCGTCTATATGATCTGCAACGCCCACATCGACCCGGTCTGGCAATGGGAATGGGAGGAGGGCGCCGCCGAGACACTGTCCACCTTCCGGGTCGCCGCCGATTTCTGCGAGGAATTCGACGGCTTCGTATTCAACCACAACGAGGCGATGCTGTACCGCTGGGTGGAGGAATACGAGCCGGCGCTGTTCGCCCGCATCCAGCGGCTGGTGCGGGAGGGACGCTGGCACATCATGGGGGGCTGGTATCTCCAGCCCGACTGCAATATGCCCAGCGGCGAGAGCTTTGTCCGGCAGATTGAGAGCGGTTTGTCCTATTTTCAGGAGAAATTCGGGGTACGTCCCACCACCGCCGTCAGCGTGGATGCCTTCGGTCACACCCGGGGGCTGGTGCAGATCCTCAAAAAGACCGGCTTTGACAGCTATCTGTTCTGCCGCCCGTGGGCGTCCTTTCAGGATCTGCCGGAGGG
>CAKUAQ010000038.1 GCA_934636435.1 uncultured Eubacteriales bacterium | reverse complement strand
GCCTGCGGGAATCCGAACAGTGCTTATCACCCGACGCTCGACCACATCCGTCCGCTTTCCGCCGGCGGCTGCGATGTCCTCGAAAACATCATCATTTGCCATCGTGATACCAACAAGGAAAAAGCAGATCACTTCCCACACTGGAAAGCGAACGGAATACACTACCACGCCCGCAGAGTCAAAGGCTCCCGGGTGGAATACGAGATTATTGAAGATTGAGGAGGAATATTTATGAGTAAGCATTTCTTCGACTATGACGACGGTGATTTCGCGCACACTCTTTCCGATAATATGGCAATCGACTCCGACGGCAATATGATGATGCGCATGGGCGACAATATGGCTATGGATATGGACAGCGGAGAACTTCACTTTATCTCGTCATGGGATGATGAAGACGATGACGATTAAAAAATCGTTATAAATGAGCATCGCAGCCCCGCACCTCATTCAAAAGGTGCGGGGCTGCGATTTTACGACGTAAAAATTATTTTAACCGAAAATAGCGGGTGCTTTTTCCTTTACCCTCTTTTTTCAGTTCGCCGTCTGCCACCAGCTTGCGCAAAGCGCCCTCGATGGAGCTGTCGCTGAGGGTCGGGCATAACTCACGAATATCCTGTTTGTTGAACCGTCCGATTTTATTTTCGCTGGCTCTGCGCACCATTTCAAGCGCAGGCAGTTTGGTTTCCACAAGCGCTACCCGCGCATCCAAATCCTTATATGCCGTCAAAATTGTCCCGAGCAGATACTTGATAAAGGGCAGAGCATTTTCCGTTCCCTCGTGCCAGCCGCTTTGAGACTGCGCCAACGCATCATAGTACAAATCTTTATTTTTGGCGACCTTGGCTTCAAGCGAAATATACTTGCCCACGAAAAATCCGTTTTGATATAAAAGCAGCGTGGTGAGCAGGCGGCTCATTCTGCCGTTGCCGTCGTTGAACGGATGAATACACAGAAAATCATGGATAAAAACCGGAATTGCAATCAGCGGTTCCAGCTCCATATTTCCGATGACGCGGTTGTATTCTTCGCAGATTTTATCAAGCGCCTCCGGCGTTTCAAAGGGAGAAAGCGGTGTAAACAAAATTTCCGTATGCCCGTCCGGATAGGCGGCGCGGATATAGTTCTGCACGGTTTTGGTGCGACCCGCAACGGGATTGTTCATGTGGCTGTACAGGATTTTGTGAAACTGCAAAATATAGTTTTGCGTAATGGGAATCGCGTCAAAATCATTGTGAATGATGTTCAGCATATCACGGTATCCGGCGATCTCCTGTTCGTCACGGTTTTTCGGCGCGGTCTTTTCCTGAACAAGCTGCCGTATCCGCGTATTCGTGGTAACGATGCCCTCAACGGCGTTCGATGCTTCGGTGCTTTTTTCTGCGATTCCCCTTAGACAGAATGATCGAGGTGCGATCGTCTTGTCGACTAAGCCGCGGGTATATCGGCATCATTGCCCTCCGCTCAGCACACGCCGGTATTCTTTGGGCAGGTGACCCGCCGTCTTCGATACGCGTTTCGCCGGAAATCTCCGTCCTGAAACGAGGAGGTTTTCCGTCTGCCAAGTCGAAAAACACAGCAACACGGCCGTATCGCGCGAGACGATACAAACAAAACGGGAAAACACCCCCGTTCCGGGAGCCGTTGTACCCCCATCGCTTTATCTATTCCACCGGCTCGATCTGCCAGATCCGGCGGGCGTATTCCCCGATGGCCCGGTCGGAGGAAAAATACCCGGCGGCACACACATTGCGCCATTGTTTGCGGGCAAATTCCAGCGGACTTTTCCGGTATTCCTCCTGTATGCCCAGGCGGGTATTGAGACACGCTTCAAAATCCGCCAGCAGATAATAGGCATCCGGTCGGTGCCACGCCGCCCCCTCCAAAAGAGAGTCTTGCAGCTCCCGGAACCAGCCGGTGCCGCCGTCATCCAGCGTGCCGTCGGTGAGCGCATCCACGCAGCGGCGGATGGAGGGATTGGCGGCATACAGCTTTTGGGGAGTATAGTGGGCCTCCATACGGCGGATATCCTCCACCCGCGCGCCGAAGATGCAGTTGTTTTCCTCCCCGGCTGCGCCCACGATCTCGATATTCGCTCCGTCATAGGTGCCCATCGTGACGGCCCCGTTGAGCATCAGCTTCATGTTGCCGGTGCCGCTGGCCTCCGTCCCGGCGGTGGAGATCTGCACCGACACGTCCGCCGCCGGGATGATCTTCTCCGCATAGGACACATTGTAATCGGTCACAAACACCACCTGCATCATCCGGCAGGCCGCCGGATCCCGGGCAATGAGAGCGGCGATCTCATGGATGAGTTTGATGATCGCTTTGGCACGCTGATAGCCGGGGGCGGCTTTGGCCCCAAACAGAAATACCACCGGTGTCGGCGCGGGCAGCGTACCCTCCCGCAGCCGGAAATACTGCTCCAGGATGCACAGGGCGTTGAGCAGCTGCCGCTTGTATTCGTGCAGGCGCTTGATCTGCACATCATAGAGCGCCCCGGACAGCAGCTCGATCCCCTCCCGACGTCGGACCCAAGCAGCCAGACGGCGTTTATTCTCCTGCTTGATGGCCAGAAACCGCTCCATGGCAATGTCGTTTTCCGCCAGCGGTGCCAGTGCGCCCAGCCGGGACAGATCGGTCATCCAGCCCTCGTCCCCCAGCTGCTCCGTGAGAAACGCCGCCAGCCCCGGATTGCACAGCCCCAGCCACCGGCGCTGGGTCACGCCGTTGGTGACATTGATAAATTTTTCCGGATACAGCCGATGGAATTCGCCCAGAACCGTCTGCTTGAGAATGTCGGTGTGCAGCCGCGCCACGCCGTTGATGTGCGCCGACACCCAGCTGGCCAGATACGCCATATGCAGGGTGTCCTCCTGCAGGAGCAGCAGGCTTTTCCACCGGATCTTCGGGACACCGGCGGCGACCAGCTCCGCCTGCTGGATGTCCGCCAGCTGCCGCACCACCGGCACCAGCGCCGGACAGACCTCCTCCACGATGGCCATATCCCAGGTCTCCAGCGCCTCGGGCATGACGGTATGGTTCGTATAGCTGAATATCCGCCGCGCCGCATCCAGTGCCTCCATGAAGGACACCCCCCGCTCCGTCAGCAGCCGGATCAGCTCCGGGATGGCGATGACCGGGTGAGTGTCGTTAAGCTGAACGGCGACATGATCCGCCAGCCGCCCCCATTCTTCTCCATGGGCCGTAGAGAAGGTGCGCAGCATATCCTGCAGGGAGGCACTGGTGAAGAAATACTGCTGCTCCAGACGCAGCACCTTGCCCCTGGGACCGGAATCGTTGGGATACAACACCCGGGAGATGTCCTCTGCCCGGTTTTTCTCTTCCACCGCCCGGTCATATTCCTGCGCGTTAAAGGCAGCAAAATCAAAGGGCTCCAACGGCTCACACTGCCACAGCCGCAGGGTGGCGATATGGGCGGCACCGTAGCCGATCACCGGCATATCGTAGGGTACCGCCCACACATCCCCATAGCCGAAGGATACCCGCTCCCGCTCCCGGTCCCGGCGCACCGACCAGGGATCTCCCTCCCGGGTCCAATCGTCCGGCCGCTCCTGCTGAAATCCGTCCCGGAAGCTCTGGCGAAACAGCCCATAGCGATACCGGAGGCCATAGCCGTCCAGCGGCAGCCCGCCAGTGGCGGCGCTGTCCAGATAGCAGGCGGCCAGCCGCCCCAGCCCGCCGTTGCCCAGAGCGGCATCCTCCACCTCCTCCAGAGCATTCGGATCCGTTCCCGCCGCCTGCAATGCCATCTGTACCGGTCGGGTCAGACCGGTGCACAACAAATTATTGTACACCGCCCGCCCCACCAGAAATTCCGCCGACAGATAATAAGCCCGCCGCGTTCGGGCGTGCTTCTGCCGGGACTGCGCCCATACGGGAGCAATGGCCTCCATGACCGTCTCCGCCACCACCCGATGCACGGCCGCCGCATCCGGCTCCGTTTGAGCCAGCCGTCGGGTCAGCGCCGTCTGTAACCGCTCTGTCTCCATCTCTCTCATCCTTTCACCGCTCCGGCCATAACGCCCTCCACGATATATTTCTGCCCCACCGCATAAAAGGCGATAATGGGGATCACCGCCAGCACCAGCATGGCCATCAACCCGCCGTAATCGGTGGAGCCATAGGCTCCCTGCATGGCGATCTGTATGGCCACCGGCACGGTCTTTTTCCCGGTACCCAGCACCAGATACGGCAGCAGATAGTCGTTCCACACCCACATGGCGTTGAGGATGGCCACCGTCACCGCCGTGGGACGCAGCACCGGAAACACCACCCGGAAAAAGCACTGGAGCGGGTTACAGCCGTCGATGGTGGCCGCCTCCTCGATATCCAGCGGGATGCTTTTCACAAATCCCGCCAGCATAAACACGCTCAGCCCCGCTCCGAAGCCCAGATACACCGGCACAATGCCGATCACCGTATTCAGTCCCACCTGTCCCACCACATAGGTCATCGTGAACATCACCATCTGAAAGGGAACAATCATGCTGAACACGAACAGATAATAAAGCGCCTGAGTCCACCAGACCCGCACACGGGTGAGATACCAGGCGGTCATGGAGGTGCCGAGGACGATGAGCAGCACCGACGCCACGGTGATGAACACCGACCGTCCGAAGGCCGCGCCGAATCCGGCGGTGGTCAGCCCGGTGCGGTAGTTCAGCAGGCCTACGAACGTCTCCCGGTTGGGAAGGGCGAAAGGCACGCCGGAAATATACAGCCGGGATTTGAAGGAGTTGACAAACACCAGCAGGATAGGGACGAGAAACAGCGCTGCCAGCACCGCCAGCAGCCCCGTCAGCCACCCTGCGCCCCGCCGGGCCGTGCGCCTTATTTCGCTCATTTGTACATCATCCTCTCCTATTCAGCGGAACGGGACGTTCCTGTGGGCAAAGCCGGTTGCGCGAAACCAAATCGTTGTCGTTTCGACAACGAAGGCTCCAAAACGCCAAGAATGAAAGCCGTCGCTTTTTTCTGCTTTTTGCGCGGAATTGGAACTGCTTTTGCGTAGCAAAATCGTTGTCGTTTCGACAACGAAGGCTCCAAAACGCCAAGAATGAAAGCCGTCGCTTTTTTCTGCTTTTGCGCGGAATTGGAACTGCTTTTGCGCAGCAAAATCGTTGTCGTTTCGACAACGAAAGTTCCAAAACGCCAAGAATGAAAGCCTTTGGCTTTCATTCTTGGACTTCCCGCCTGCGGGTCAGCCACAGCTGCAAAAACGCCAGCACCCCCACCAGCAGAAAGAACAGCACCGCTTTCGCCTGCCCCACCCCCTGCCAGCCGGTGCGCCCGTAGAAGGTCTGGTAGATATTCAGCGCCAGCATCTGGGTCTGCCGCTCCGGCGCACCGGCGGTAAGCGCCAGATTCTGGTCAAACATCTTAAAGGCATTGGTGAGGGTCAGAAAGGTGCAGATGGTCACGGAGGGCATCACCAGCGGCAGCTTCACCCGGAGCAGCGCCTGCCGGGGGGTGGCGCCGTCGATGGCGGCGGCCTCCAGCAGCGTCGGGGGGAGGTTCTGCAGCCCCGCAATATAAATGACCATCATATAGCCGATGAGCTGCCAATTGGTCAGCAGCACCAGCCCCCAAAAGCCATAGGCGGCGGAGAAGGTGATATCCACCCCCCACAGCCCCAGCACACCGTTGATGAGCAGATTCCAGATATACCCCAGCACGATGCCGCCGATGAGATTCGGCAGGAAGAACACCGAGCGGAACAGATTCGTCCCCCGCAGCCCCCGGGTGAGCAGCAGCGCCAACCCGAAAGCCAGCACGTTGACCGTCACGATGGTCACCGCCGCAAACAGAGCGGTGAAGCCCAGCGCATGGAGAAATTCCCCGTCGTCGGTGAAGGCGCGGATATAGTTATCCAGCCCCACGAACCGGGCGTCGGTGACGGTGGTAAACCGGGTGAAGGACAGCCCCACCCCCAGCCCGAAAGGGACGACAAACGCCACAATGAACGCCAGCAGCGTCGGCAGAACAAACAGCGGGAAATACCGCCGCATAGGTTGATTCATCGGTGTTGCCTCCTTAACCGCCGGTTAACCGGCGGCAGCGCTCTCTTTCTTCCAGTCGGCGATCATATCCGCTTTCACCTGCGCCCAATCCTTGGTCCCCTGGGCGTATTTCAGCAGCGAATTGCCGAAATTCTCCTTAAAGGTCTGGGAGGGAAACAGCGTGAAATTCCACGGCACGGAGGTGATCCCCTCCCGGCTCATCCAGTCCATCACCTGCCGTGCCAGCGGGTCCTCCGGCTTATCGGCATCCGTAAAGGTGTCAAAGGGGGCAATGAACCCGAATTCACGAGTCACATACTGCTTGCCTTTTTCGCTGGAATACATCCAGTAGATAAAGTCTGCCGCCGCCCTTCGGGCGGTTTCGTCCGCCTTGGCATTGATGGCGTAGAAATTCTCCGTGCCGATGCACAGCCCCTGCTGCTCCTCCCCGCTCACCCCGGTATACAGGGGCAGATAGCGGAGGCTTTCGCCCTTTACCTTGTTGCCCGGCACGTCCTCGATCTGGCTCCACGCCCAGTTGCCGTTCTGCACCATGGCGCACTGCTCCAGCCCGAATTCCGACATGGAATCGGTGACGGTCTTGCTGCCCAGCAGCTTCGGCTCGGTGACGGAATTCTGAATATACAGATCGAACAGATTCCGGAACTGGTCGGCGTATTGGAATTGCAGCTCCTTGGTGTCGTCGGAGGTCAGATCCACCTGCCGCCCCTTAAACTCATAGTGGACCGGCACATTCGCCAGATGGGTCTGCCAGCGCCAATCCTCCCCGGACTTCAGCGACGTGGAGGCAAAGACGCCCTGGATGCCCAACGCATCCCTATGCGCCTGCATATCCTCCACCACCGTCTGCAGCGCGGCAAAGCTGCGCACCTCATCCATGGACTGTACCGCGGTCTGCCGGTCGGCGAGGGCAAAATACCGGTCGGTGACAGCGGTATTGTAAATAATACCGTAGCCCTCCACCACATAGGGGATACCCACCACCTTGTCCCCGTCGGTGACCGCCAGCGTCTTATCGGTGAGATGGGCATAGAGCTGCGTATCTTTCAGATCGGCGCAATAATCCCGCCAGTTGGCATAGCCCCGGGGGCCGTTGATCTGAAACAGCGTGGGGGCCTCATTGGTGGACATTTTCGCCATGAGGGTCTGCTCATAGGTGTTGTTGGCAGCGGTGTCCACGATGACCTTGATGCCGGTCTCCTGCTCATAGGCCGTGGCCAGCTCCTGATATTTGTCGGCGATCTCGGGCTTGAAGTTCAGATACCGCACGGTGATCCGGTCTTTGGCGGTTTCGCCGCAGCCGGTGAGCGGCAGCAGCGTCAGCAGCAGCGCCGTCAGCGCCGCGCCCCATCGGATGACGCGTTTCATAATGCATTCCTCCTTCATTCTGCAACTTGTCTGTGCAACCGATAGTGTGCGTCCACGACAGTAAAATATACGGCGTCTTTACACAAAAACGCGCCCCATCGGACAAAACGAAAAATAAGTCGATTCCGCTTCGGCGGCGCGGTGAACCATAGCAAACAGCGAAAAGAACCGGCGGCGGAAACGAAAATATCGTTTCCGCCGCCGGTTTCGCGCTTGCAGCGTTGCCGCTCAGCGATAGTCTTTCATATAGTCGCCGTGCGCTTCGATGAGCTCGTCGCACATAGAAACAATCTCGTCCACCGACAGCTCCGCCGCCGTATGGGGATCCAGCAAGGCTGCCTGATAGATGCTCTCCCGCTTTTTCGTCACCGCCGCCTCAATGGTCATCAGCTGGGCGTTGATATTGGTCATATTCATGCCCGCCAGCTGCACCGGCAGCCGTCCCACATAGCAGCCGTGCACCCCCCGATCGTCCACCATGCAAGGCACCTCCACACAGGCATCCGCCGGCAGGTTGGGGATAAAGCCGTGGTTTTGCACATTGCCGCCGATCTTATAGGGGATCCCCGTCACCATCGCCTCCATGATGTAGGAGGCGTATTCCCGGGTGCGCTCATGGGTGATCCGACCGCTCTGCAGGATCTCGTTCTTTTCCTTCGCCCAGCCCTCGATCTGCTCGACGCACCGGCGGGGATAATCGTCCAGCGGGATGTTATACCGGTCGATCAGCTCCGGCTTGCTGCTCTTGATGAACCAGGGATTGTATTCGGCATTATGCTCGCTGGATTCGGTGCAGTAATAGCCCAGCCGCCGGATATATTCGAACCGTACCATGTCCTCGTGCTTTTGGGTATCGTTCTTTTCCGCTGCCCGGCGGCGGATCTCCGGATACAGGTCATTCCCGTCCTTATCCAGAATTTCCAGCAGCCACGCCATATGATTGATGCCGGCGATGGTCTCCCGCCGTCCCTCCAGCTTATCCTCCATGCCCACCTTTGTCAGCAGGTGCTCCGAGCAGGCCTGCACACTGTGGCACAGACCCACCGTGCGGATGCCGGTATACCGCTGCATATAGCCGGACAGGATCGCCATCGGGTTCGTATAGTTGAGGAACCAGGCATTGGGGCAGACCGCCGCCATGTCCTCGGCGAAATCCCGCAGCACCGGAATGGTACGCAGCCCCCGCATGATGCCGCCGATGCCCATGGTATCGGCGATGGTCTGCCGCAGGCCGTACTTTTTCGGCACCTCGAAATCAATGATGGTGCAGGGATCGTAAAATCCCACCTGAATGGCGTTCACCACAAAATCGGCGCCCCGCAGCGCCTCCCGGCGGTTCTCCACCCCCAGATAGGTGCGGATTTCTGCTCGTCCAGCATTCACGTTTTTGTTGATGGCAGAGAGGATGATTTCCGACTCCTCCAACCGCACCGGATCGATGTCGTAGAGGGCAATATCGCTGTCCCGCAGCGCCGGCGTGCACATACAGTCCCCCAGCACATTCCGGGCAAACACCGTACTGCCCGCTCCCATAAAGGTGATCTTTGGCATATACAACACACTCCCTGGTTTCAAATTCGGGGCTTTCTCCCGTTGCAGGCTCATTGTAACCGATTCCTTCGGATCGTGCCAGCGTTTTTGTTTCTCGAATTTATCAAAATGTTGTTTTTTTCTTGCCAAACCCCTCGTCGTTATGGTACAGTAGACGGAGACGCCGGGCGAGTGCAGCCATCCACCCGCCGGGCAGCCAAAGGAGGGGACTCCCTATGAAACAGTATTTTGCGGAAATGCCCGCTGACCGGGAGCTGAGCATGGACTTCTGCGGATGGGAGAAATGCGCTCCGGGGCACCGGTGCGGCCCCATGGTGCGGGCACATTATCTGTTCCACTATATCATACAGGGCAGCGGCTGGTATCAGCGGGGCGGCATCCGCTACCCGCTGCACGCGGGGCAGGGATTTCTGATCCTGCCCGGTGAATCCACCGTCTACGCCGCCTCGGAGACAGAGCCGTGGGAATACTGTTGGCTCAGCTTCGACGGCACCGCCGTCCAGCGGCTGCTGGCGGATTGCGGTCTGACCCCGGATCAGCTCATCTACACCGACCACAGCGACGGCCAGCTGGAGCGGCGGATGCTGCGGCTGCTGCGGGTGTTCGAGACCGGTGCGCCGGATCCCTGTCAGCTGCTGGGATATCTGTATCTGTGCTTTGCCAGTATGCACACCTCCCCCGCCGCGCCCCGGGGCTATGCCGGACTGTATGCCCGCCGGGCGGCGGAGCTGATGGATTGCAGCTACGCCTATGACCTGACGGTGGCGGAGATTGCCCGGCACGTGGGGGTGGACCGCACCTATCTGTACCGCATCTGCCGCCAGTATCTGGGCTGCTCTCCCAAGGAGTATCTCACCCGGGTGCGGCTGGACGCCGCCGCTCAGCTGCTGCGAGACACCGACCTGAGCATGACCGAGATCGCCGCCTCCTGCGGCTTCCGGGAGCTGACGGCGCTGGATCGGCAATTCCGGGCGCGCACCGGATCGACCCCGCTGGCATGGCGCAAGACACATCGCAACGAAACGGACCGCTGACCCTCCCCTGTGTGCTGAACGGACTGCACACAGGGGATATTTTTTTATCCGGTTTCCGTCCGATAAGCTGCAGGCCGTCGCCGCCGACTTGCAGAAACAAACTCCCCGAGACGGAGCGCGCCCGCCCGCTCCCCACCAAGCGGCGGTAAACCGCCCGCTGCAAAGCGGATGTCTTTCGATAAGCGGAACACCGTCACACTTCCCGCCCCGCTGCATACACTGGCACAGAGACCACACAAAACGGAGGCGGCGGCATGGCGATCTTACAGGTGGAGCATATCCGGCAGACCTATCAGGCGAAAAGCGGCGAGATCGTGGCGCTGAAGGACATCGACTTTGCTATGGAGCGGGGGGATTTTTTCAGCGTGGTGGGACCCAGCGGCTGCGGCAAATCCACCCTGCTGTCCATCATCGCCGGGATGCTGCCCGCCACCGCCGGGCGGGTGGTCATCGACGGAGAGCCGGTGGACGGCCCCTCCCCCCGCATCGGCTATATGCTCCAGCAGGATAATCTGCTGGAGTGGCGCACCATCCGGCAGAATGTGCTGCTGGGGCTGGAGATCCGCCATGCCCTGACGCCGGAAACCCGCGCCCGCGCCGACCGGCTGCTGGAAACCTATGGGCTGTCCGCCTTTGCCGACAGCCACCCCTCCCAGCTGTCCGGTGGGATGCGTCAGCGGGCGGCGCTCATCCGCACCCTGGCGGTCAATCCCTCCATCCTGCTGCTGGATGAGGCATTTTCGGCGCTGGACTATCAGACCCGGCTGGAGGTGACGGAGGATGTCTACCGCATCATCCGGCAGGAGCGGGTGACGGCGCTGATGGTGACCCACGATATTCCGGAAAGCATCTGCATGGGCGACCGGGTATTGATTCTCTCCGCCCGGCCGGCGGTCATCCGGGAGATGCTGCCCATCCGGTTTGACATGCCCGCCCGCACCCCGCTATTATGCCGCAGCCAGCCGACATTTTCACACTATTTCAATCACATATGGAAGGAACTGGGGATGGATGAAGCGCACAACGACACCTCCGCTGCTGTCACCGGAGCGGGCACTCTATCTGCGGCAGAATAAACGCACCGAGCGCCGGATTCATCTGTGGCGCTGGGGTATCCTGGCGGCGCTGCTGCTGCTATGGGAGGGAGCGGCGCGGCTGGGCTGGATCGACAGCTTCATCTTCAGCCAGCCCTCCCGGATCCTGCGCACCTATGGGTCGCTGGCGGGGGGCGACCTGCTCTACCATCTGCAGGTCACGGTCGGTGAAACCCTGGCGGGCTTTCTGTTGGGCGCCGCCGCCGGGGTGCTGCTGGCCATTCTTCTGTGGTGGAGCCCTCTGGTTTCCCGGATCAGCGAGCCGTATCTGGTGGTGCTCAACAGCCTGCCAAAGATCGCGCTGGGTCCGGTTATCATAATTCTGGCGGGAGCCGGAACCCGCGCCATTGTCTTTATGGCGCTGGCCATTTCGCTGGTGGTGACGGTGCTGGAGATGCTCAGCGGCTTCCGGGATACCGACCCGGGCGCTCTGCGTATGGCGCGCACCTTCGGCGCCACCAAGGGGCAGGTGTTTCGGAAGATCGTGCTGCCGTATAACGTACCCACCCTCTTTGACTCCCTCAAGGTCAACATCGGGCTGTCGCTGGTGGGGGTCATCGCCGGGGAATTTCTGGTGTCCCGGGCAGGGCTGGGATACCTCATCGTCTACGGCGGGCAGGTCTTTAAGATGGACCTGGTGATGGCCAGCGTCATATTGCTGGCGGTGGTGGCGGCGCTGCTGTATGAGGCGGTGGTGCTGCTCCAATGGCTGGTGCGCCGGGTATTCGGATTCAGCCAACACTGAGTGCCTGCCGGTGGGCAGGGGAAAGGATGCCATTTATGAATAAGCAATGGATTCGTCGGGGGGTGGCGCTTTTATGCGCTGCCGTGCTGCTGATCGGGTGCGTCGGCTGCGGCGGGCAAAAGGGCGTCGAGCGGGTGCGGCTGTGCGAGGTCACCCACTCCATTTTCTATGCGCCCCAATATGTGGCGCTGGCGCAGGGGTATTTTTCGGAGGAGGGGCTGGAGGTGGAGCTGTCCAACGGACAGGGTGCCGACGCGGTGATGGCGGCGGTGCTGTCTGGCAACATCGACATCGGCTTTGCCGGGCCGGAGGCGTCCATCTACGTCTATAACGAGGGTAAAGAGGACTTCACCCAGGTGTTTGCCCAGGTCACCCGGCGGGACGGCTCGTTTTTGCTGGGGCGGCAGCCGGACAGCGCCTTCACCTGGGATAAGGTCCGGGGCAAGACCGTGCTGCCCGGGCGCAAGGGCGGCGTGCCCTATATGGCGCTGGAGCACGTGCTGCGGCAGAACGGCATCGACCCCACCAGGGACACCACCCTGGATAACAGCGTGCAGTATTCCATGATGACGGCAGCCTTCACCGGCGGCACCGGAGATTATGTCACTGCCTTTGAGCCCACCGCCTCCATGCTCCGGCAGGAGGGCAAGGGGTATATCGTCGCCTCGGTGGGCGCGGCGGCAGGGGAAATTCCCTACACCGCCTATTTTGCCAAAAAGAGCTATATCGAGAAGAACAGCGAGCTGATCCAGAAATTTACCAATGCCCTGTACCGGGGGCAGCGGTGGGTGCAGTCCCATACCGCCGCCGAGATTGCCGCCGCTGTGCAGGACAGCTTCCCGGACACCGACCCGGCGCTGCTGGAAAAGGCGGTGGAAAGCTACCGCTCCATCGATGCCTGGAACGATACGCCGGTGATGACGGAGGAGAGCTTTAACCGGCTGCAATCGGTGATGACCGAGGCGGGTGAGCTGACGAAGACCGCCGACTATGGGCAGGTGGTCAACAACACCTTTGCCCAAACAGCCATCGAAACCGTGAAATAAGTGTCCTAACAGGAAACCCTCCCGGAGCCGTGGCTCCGGGAGGGTTTTCGCTGTCGGGGCATTTACCCCTGCATCTCGCCCAGCTGCTCCATGAACAGCTCTGCCTTGCCCTTGTTGCGCTCGGTGAGCCGGCGAAACTGCCGGATCAGCCGTACCTCGTCGTCGGTCAGCGCCAAATCGGCCGGGGTGCGCCGGGCGTCCGTGCGCCCCGCCAGATAATCCAAACTGACTGCATAATAATCCGCCAGCAGAATGGCCCGGGAAAACGGCAGCTCCCGCTCCCCTTTCTCATATTTTCCGTAATATTGCGCCGTGGTGCCCAGATAGTCGGCAATGTGGGAAGAAATGATTCGGAAACATACGCTGTTTGTCCTTCTTGTGTGCCTGGGGATATTGGGCTCATGCTGCGGTTGCTTTGCCCCCGACTATTACCTGTCCGTGGAGGATCTGACCCTGCGCTCCGGCGAAACCAAGCCGCTCTCCATCTCCACCAATGACGAGATCGTGAGCATCACCAGCGCCAATCTGGGCATCGCCACCGTCACATCCGACGGGAAAGTGACCGGAAAGCTCAGCTCGAATACGACCGTCACCGTGCGCACCAAATCGGGCTTGATCGAGACCTGTACGGTGACCGTGGAGAAAATCCACTGTTCCGCCAACAGCCTTTTCAGTAAAAAACCGACAGGAACCTGTTCTTTTCACAATGACAATATCCTGTACTCTTATTACGAATTAACCTGGGAACAGGAGTACTCCGGCTCCAAAAAGCTGGATGCGGTCTTTTTCCAGATCAAAGGCTACGATAAAAACGGGCAGGAGGTTCCGCTGGCGCAGAAAAGCGCTTCCGACTGGCTGCCCATTGATACCAGCAATTTCACGATTTGTGCCGAAAACATCAGCAAAGGGGACACCATCCGGCTGCACCAGAAAATTTATGTCAGCGACGCTCTGGCTAAACTGACAATCTCCAAGGTTACGCTGGAATTTGCCGATGAAACCTACGGAGAATGCACCGATTACAATTATTTTTATAATTTTATGCTTTAGTCCCCACAAAGCTGTTCGGGCGGCTGTTCACTTCGGACGGACACCGCCCGCTTCAACACCCTGCGCCGCCACACGCGAACAGTCGACATCGCAGACCTGCCGCGTCTCGGATCCCGTCTCCGCACCGAAAGCCGGGAAAACGGCAAAAAACCTGTTGCCTTTTCCGGCAAAATCGGATATACTGAAAGAGTGAGCAGCGGCCGCCGTGCCATGCTGCCCGAAACTTTACTTGCAGTGTAAGGAGGCGCACGAACATGGAAGGTGTTCAAATTCACGATTTTGATTTCAGCAAGCTGATGGAGTTTGCGGCCGAGGCTAAGGGAGATGTGTTCCTCAAGACCGCCGAGGGCGACGTGCTGAACCTGAAGAGCCGTCTGACCCAGCTGTTGGTGCTGTCCGGCGCCATCTCCAAGGGCACCATCGAGGAGGCCACCGTAGTGTGTCAGGACAAGGACGACGAATCCCGCCTGTTCCGCCTGAACCTGTACGGAGAAGAATGAGCGCGAAAGCCGCCGACCGAGACCGGTCGGCGGCTTTCCTCTGTCCGAGACTTGTAGACACGGCAATTTTGTGGTACAATACAGCCGAGAGGACGTGACGGCATGGAGACCAAAACCCCGCCAATGGAATTATACGAAAACGCCCACCAGTTTCTGGTGCTGCATAACCTGTACGAATCGGCGGTCAAGCAGCTGACGCTGAAATTTGAAATTCTGGACAGCGAATTCAACGTGCTGTATGCCCGCAACCCCATCCATCATATTGAAAGCCGGGTGAAATCCCCGGAGAGCATCGCCGCGAAGCTGCGCAAAAAGGGCAAGCCCGTCACCATCGACGCCGCCCGGGAATATGTCAACGATATCGCCGGGGTGCGGGTGGTATGCCACTATATCGACGACGTATACCGGGTGGCGGAGATGCTGGAGCGGCAGAAGGATCTGGAGATCGTCAAGCGGCAGGACTACATTCAGACCCCCAACTATAACGGCTATCGGTCGCTGCATCTGGACATTCGGGTGCCGGTATACCTGTCCGACCGGACGGAATACGTCACCGCCGAGATTCAGATCCGCACCGTGGCCATGGATTTCTGGGCCAGTCTGGAGCACGATATCCGCTATAAGGTGGACAAGTCCACTCTGCCTGCAGGCATCAATGAGGAAATGTATGCCTGCGCCGATAAAATCGCGGAGATTGACCGGCAGATGCAGGATATGTACCGGCGCATCAAAGCCGCCGAGCGGGACACCTCCGCGTCGCAGCCGGACACATAATCCGCCGACAGCGGCACACACTATACCCGAGCAGAAAGAGAGGAACACGCGATGATCAAACTGGCATTCTACGATACGAAACCCTACGACAAGGAATTCTTCGACCGGCTGAACCCCGGCTACGACATCATCTATCTGGAAACAAAGCTCAATGCCCGCACCGCCCGGCTGGCGGCAGGCTGCGAGGCGGTGTGCGCCTTTGTCAACGATACGGTGGATGCCGCCGCCGTGGAAACCCTCTATGCGCAGGGGGTGCGGGTGCTGGCGCTGCGCTGCGCCGGATATAACAATGTGGACCGCAAGGCTGCCTACGGCAAGCTGGCCATTGTGCGGGTGCCCGCCTATTCCCCCCACGCGGTGGCGGAGCATGCCATGGCGCTGCTGTGCTGCCTGAACCGCAAGGTGCATAAGGCCTATATCCGCACCCGGGATTTCAATTTCAGCCTTATGGGGCTGACGGGAATGGACCTGTACCGCAAGACCGTGGGGGTCATCGGCACCGGCAAGATCGGGCGGGTGTTCATCGACATCTGCCGGGGCTTCGGGATGCAGGTGCTGGCCTATGATCCCTTTCCGGCGGCGGACGCGGATTTCCCCTATGTGGAGCTGAAAACCCTGCTGGCGGAGAGCGATGTCATCTCCCTCCACTGCCCGCTAACCAAAGAGAACCGCCACCTGCTGAACGGGGACGCCTTCGCCGCCATGAAGCGGGGCGTGTTCCTCATCAACACCTCCCGGGGCGGGCTGGTGGACACCGAGGCGCTGCTGGAGGCGCTGAACAACGGCACCGTCCGGGGCGCCGGACTGGATGTGTATGAGGAGGAGGCCGACCTGTTCTTCGAGGACAATTCCGACACACCGGTGCTGGACGACACCCTCAGTCTGCTGGTATCCCGCCCCAATGTGATCCTCACCTCCCATCAGGCATTTCTCACCGAGGAGGCGCTGGCGGATATTGCCCGCACCACCTTCGCCAATCTGAATGAATTCTTCAGCGATTCCCCCACCCTCACCAACGAAATCTGTTACCACTGCGAAAAGCGCAAGACCGATCCCGGCTGCCGCAGCAAGCGAAAGGAACGGTGTTTTACACTACCAAAAGTTGAATAGCAAGCAGAATATACAGCCCGGAAATGAAATTGATCGTTTTCGGGCTGGTATTTTTATTTATTTGGTTGTATAATGGAGAAAAAGCGGAAAAAGGAGCGGATACCATGAACATCGCAATCATCACCGGTGCATCCTCCGGATTGGGACGGGCGTTTTTCCGGCGGCTGGTGGAAAAGGGACCCTACGTGGAGCAGATCTGGCTGATCGCCCGACGGGAGGAGCGGCTGGCCACCATGGCGGAGGATTGCCCGATCCCCGTGGTGACGCTGCCGCTGGATCTGACCCGGGAGGAGAGCTTTGAGACGCTGGAGGCCCGGCTGCGGGAGGAACGGCCGCTGGTGCAGCTGCTCATCAACAATGCCGGCGTGGGCGAGCTGGGGAATATGGCGGAAAGTGACCGCCCCACCCAGACCCGCATGGTGGACCTCAACTGCCGGGCGGCCACGGCGATGATTATGGCGGTGCTGCCCTATATGGGCAACGGCTGCGGCATCATCAACATCGCCAGCATCGCCGCCTTCGCCCCCAACGCCCGCATGACGGTGTATTCCTCCACCAAGGCATATCTGCTGAGCCTGTCCCGGGGGCTGCGGATGGAATTGAAGCCCCGGGGCATTCAGGTGCTGGCGGTATGTCCCGGCCCCATGGACACGGAATTTCTGGATGTGGCGGGCATCACCGGCAATTCCGAAACCTTTGAGAAGCTGCCCTACTGCAACGCCGCGCGGGTGGCGGCGGGGGCGCTGCGCGCCTGCCGCCGGGGACGAGGGGTATACACCCCCCGGCTGTTCTTCAAATTCTATCGGCTGGTGGCAAAGGTGCTGCCCCACAATCTGGTCATGCGCTGGGCACGTACATAAAAAGAGCGTATCGGTGACGAGCCGGTCCGCCCGCTCTCTCCGGCCGGACAGAACGCCTCCTCATCAGACTGCACGAAGATCACCGGGAGAGACAATCTCTCCCGGTGATCTTCGTGCATTATAAAGGCCGGGCTTTCCCCAAAAAGCCCACGTTTCCCGGGATGCTTGTCTGCCCGGGAAGACAGAACAACCCCGCTAACCGGTTTGGTTGGCGGTGTTTCAGCCCGTCAAATCCCCCTGCTTTCAAGCAACGAAAGCAGGGAGGCTCTTGCCATTGGGGGAAATCATCAACGAATATAAGCCGGCAAAACGGAGTTTTTCTGACTCCGCTTTGCCGGCTTTTTGGGGTTCATGGCCGCACATTTAAGCCTGCCCCATCGCGTGACGGCAGCCATGCCTCTGTGGTGTGTATAACGCATGGCAGGTTTCTCCTGCGCATCCGCCAAGACCCGCTCAACGCTTTCTTTGCGATCCACGGGGTCTTGTAGTCTGCGTCCATGGTTACGAACCGAACCCCTGTTGCCGTGTCGTGTACTTTGTCCCGCGCCACGCCGTCCATGAAAATCGTGCGCGGGTCGACCATGCGGTGATTGCGCACTTTGTTGAAAA
>CAKUAQ010000037.1 GCA_934636435.1 uncultured Eubacteriales bacterium | reverse complement strand
ATGACGGCGGTGCTGCTGGGAGCGGTTTGCGTCGTGGCGGCGCTGGGGATCGTTCTGTCTGCCTGCATGGTGGGGGCTGCCATCAACCGTCCGGCGCGGGAGGATGCCACCGTGATCGTATTGGGGGCGCTGGTACGGGACGATCAGCCCAGCCGGATGCTGCGGGACAGGCTCAATGCCGCTGCGGAATATCTGGAGAGACACCCCGCCGCCAGGTGTATCGTCTCCGGCGGGCAGGGAGCGGACGAGGCCTGTTCCGAGGCCTATGTGATGCGGAAATATCTGGTGGAGCAAAAGGGCATCGACCCCGCCCGCATCCGTATGGAGGATCAGTCCACCAGCACCTATGAGAACATTCGGTATTCCATGGAGATCATTCGACAGGAACAGTGGAGCAACGGGGTGGCCATCGCCACGCAGGAGTTTCATCAGTATCGGGCATCGGTCATGGCGCGGCAGGCGGGGGCATCCGCCGTCGGCGCCGTCACCTGCCGTTCGCCGCTGCACCTGCTGCTGTGCTACTGGGTGCGGGAGTGCGCTGCCATATGCCGGTTGTGGATATTGGGGCATTGAGGGCGGGAGCGCTCTCGTCGTGTCGTGTCTGCGGCTGTACAGCCGGCGGGGAAGCTGCGTTGCCGTCGGAGCGTCGGCGGAACGACCCGCGCCGCAGGACGGTTCTGCGGTGAAAAATCATCTCCGCACAAGAAAAATCATCAGCAAACAGAAGTCAACGGCTCCGTGCGTATCGAGATACACCCGGAGCCGTCTTTTTATGCCGATTTTCGGTCAAAACGCTGAAAATAGCAAAAAAATAAGCCAACCTCGGAAAAAAGGTTGACAAATCACGACGGATGATCTATTATTATAAACTGCTTTAATATGAGGAGTATGCCCCCGAACAAGAGCAGTATAGCACAGTGCGCTGCAAAATGCAAGAAAAATTTTTCGTTTGAGGCAACTTCTTATGGGGCGGCGGGGAACCGAAGGACGGACGGCGCAGGGCCGCCAAAGACACAATTATGACAGGAGTGATCGGTGCCATGGCGAACATCAAAGCGGTGAAGCTGGGGAACAACGTACGCATGAGCTTTGCCAAGATCAATGAAGTGCTGGATATGCCCAACCTCATTGAAGTGCAGAAGAATTCGTATCGCTGGTTTTTGGAGGAGGGACTGAAAGAGGTCTTTAACGAAACGGCAGCCATTACGGATTATAACGGCAATCTGGTGCTGGAGTTTATCGGCTACCGGATGGACGATACCCCCAAATATACCGTGGAGGAGTGCAAGGAGCGGGATGCCACCTATGCCGCCTCCATGCACGTGCGGGTGCGCCTGCTCAACAAGGAGACGGGCGAGATCAAAGAGTCCGAGGTCTTTATGGGGGATTTCCCCATCATGACCGACAGCGGCACCTTTGTCATCAACGGCGCCGAGCGGGTGATCGTATCTCAGCTGGTGCGGTCGCCGGGCGTGTATTTCGATATGGTGCACGATACGCTGGGCAAGGAGCTGTTCAGCTCCACCGTCATCCCCAACCGGGGCGCCTGGCTGGAATATGAAACCGATTCCTCCGATGTATTTTACGTCCGTATTGATAAGAATCGCAAGATCCCCGTTACCGTGCTGGCACGGGCGCTGGGTCTGGGCTCCGATGCGGAGATCCTGGAATTCTTCGGCGAGGATGAGCGCATCCACGCCACTCTGGAAAAGGATCCCACCAAGAACCGGGAGGAGGCGCTGCTGGAGATCTATCGCAAGCTGCGCCCCGGCGAACCGGCCACGGTGGAGAACTCTCAGCAGCATCTGGAGGGGTTGTTCTTCGATCCCCGCCGGTACGATCTGTCCCGGGTGGGCCGCTACAAGTACAATAAGAAGCTGGGTCTGTCCAACCGGCTGGCCGGCTGCCGCCTGAGCCGTCCGGTGGTGGATCCCGCCACCGGCGAGATGCTGGGCGAGCCGGGCGAGGTCATCAACCGTGCCCGCGCCATGCAGATGGAGGACGCCGGCGTGACCGTGGCGTTCGTCACCGTGGAGGAGCATGGCGAGGAGCGGGAGATCAAGATCGTCTCCAACGGCATGGTGGATCTGTCCAAATATGTCAGCCCCGAGGTCTATGAGGCGGTGAAGCATACCCTCAACGAGCGGGTGTGCTACAGCGTGCTGCAGGAGATTCTGGCACAGGGTCTCGACGAGGAGGCTCTCAAGGAGACCCTGCTGGCGCGGTATCGGGATCTGATCCCCAACCACATCACCGTGGACGATATTCTGTCCTCCATGAACTACCTCAACTGCCTGGGGCATAAGATCGGCACCACCGACGACATCGACCATCTGGGCAACCGGCGTATCCGCTCGGTGGGTGAGCTGCTGCAGAACCAGTTCCGCATCGGCTTCTCCCGGATGGAGCGGGTGGTGCGGGAGCGCATGACCCTGCAGAGCCAGGATATGGATGTGGTGACCCCGCAGGCGCTCATCAACATCCGCCCGGTGGTGGCGGCGATCAAGGAGTTCTTCGGCTCCTCTCCGCTGTCCCAGTTCATGGATCAGAATAACCCGCTGGCGGAGCTGAAGCATAAGCGCCGCCTGTCGGCTCTGGGCCCCGGCGGTCTGTCCCGTGACCGCGCCGGATTCGAGGTGCGCGACGTGCATTACAGCCACTACGGCCGTATGTGCCCCATCGAGACCCCCGAAGGCCCCAACATCGGCTTGATCTCCTATCTGGCGTCCTTTGCCCGGATCAATGAATACGGCTTCATCGAAGCCCCCTATCGCAAGGTGGATAAGGCCACCGGTATCGTCACCGATGAGGTGACCTATATGCCCGCCGATGTGGAGGATGACTTCATTGTGGCGCAGGCCAACGAGCCGCTGGATGAAAATAATCGCTTTGCCCGTTCCAAGGTCACCATCCGTCACCGGGGCGAATTCCGGGAGGAAGACCCCTCCGTGGTGGACTATATGGACGTATCCCCGAAGATGGTTGTGTCCGTGGCTACTGCCATGATCCCGTTCCTGGAGAACGACGATGCCAACCGGGCGCTGATGGGCTCCAACATGCAGGGACAGGCGGTGCCGCTGCTGACCACCGAGAGTCCCATCGTGGGCACCGGTATGGAATATAAGGCGGGCGTGGACTCCGGTGTGTGTGTGCTGGCGAAGGCCGCCGGTACAGTCACCTATGTGTCCGCCGATACCGTGAAGATCCGCCGGGACGACACCGGCGAGATCGACGTGTACAAGCTGGTGAAATTCGCCCGCTCCAACCAGGGCACCTGCATCAACCAGCGCCCGGTGGTGAAGCTGGGCGACCACCTGGCGGAGCATGAGGTGGTGGCGGACGGTCCCGCCACCTCCAACGGCGAAATTTCTCTGGGCAAGAACGCTCTCATCGGCTTTATGACCTGGGAGGGCTATAACTACGAGGACGCCGTTCTGATCAACGAGCGGATCGTCCGGGACGATGTGTATACCTCCATCCATGTGGAGGAATACGAGATCGAGGCGCGGGATACCAAGCTGGGGCCGGAGGAGATCACCCGGGATATCCCCAACGTGGGCGAGGACGCGCTGAAGGATCTGGACGAGCGCGGTATTATCCGCATCGGTGCGGAGGTGCGCTCCGGCGATATTCTGGTGGGTAAGGTCACCCCCAAGGGCGAGACCGAGCTGACCGCCGAGGAGCGGCTGCTGCGCGCCATCTTCGGCGAAAAGGCACGGGAGGTGCGGGATACCTCCCTGCGTGTACCTCACGGTGAATACGGCATCATCGTGGACGTCAAGGTCTTCACCCGGCAGAATTGCGATGAGCTGAGCCCCGGCGTCAATATGGTGGTGCGCTGCTATATTGCCCAGAAGCGGAAGCTGAGCGTGGGCGATAAGATGGCCGGCCGCCACGGCAACAAGGGCGTTGTGTCCCGGATCCTGCCCAGCGAGGATATGCCGTTCCTGCCGGACGGCACCCCGCTGGATATCGTGTTGAACCCTCTGGGCGTGCCTTCCCGTATGAACATCGGGCAGGTGCTGGAGGTGAACCTGGGCTATGCCGCCGCGGCGCTGGGCTTTAAGGTGATGACCCCCGTATTCGACGGCGCCCACGAGGACGATATCCGGGAGCTGCTGGCGCAGGCGGGCAAGTCCACCGACGGTAAGACTCCGGTGTACGACGGCCGCACCGGCGAGCTGTTCGATAACCCCGTGACCGTAGGCTATATGTACTATCTGAAGCTCCACCATCTGGTGGACGATAAGATCCACGCCCGTTCTACCGGCCCCTACAGCCTGGTGACCCAGCAGCCGCTGGGCGGCAAGGCGCAGTTCGGCGGCCAGCGCTTCGGCGAGATGGAAGTGTGGGCGCTGGAGGCGTACGGTGCGGCATACACCCTGCAGGAGATCCTGACGGTGAAGTCGGACGATGTGGTGGGCCGTGTCAAGACCTATGAGGCCATCGTCAAGGGCGAGAATGTGCCCCAGTCCGGCGTGCCGGAGTCCTTTAAGGTGCTGGTCAAGGAGCTGCAGTCTCTGGGCCTGGACATCCGGGTGCTGGATGCCGACAAGAACGAGATCGACCTGAAGCAGACCTTCGACGACGATGATGAGATCGGCATGATCACGCCGGATGACGAGGCGTTCTCTACCGTTGCCAATGAGGGCGAGTTCGACGGCTACGGTGTGGGCGAGATGGATGAAAGCGGCGACATCGTCGAGGACGATCTGTTCGGCGGCGATGGCTTTGACGATGATGAGGAATAAGAAAGGGGGCGCTGTGTTATGATGCAATTCAATGTATTTGATTCCATTAAGGTGTCTCTGGCATCCCCGGATCAGATCCGCAGCTGGTCTTACGGCGAGGTGCTCAAGCCGGAGACCATCAACTACCGCACCTTAAAGCCGGAGCGGGACGGCCTGTTCTGCGAGAAGATTTTTGGGCCTACCAAGGACTGGGAGTGCCACTGCGGACGGTATAAGCGTATTCGCTACAAGGGCAAGATCTGCGAGCGCTGCGGCGTGGAAGTGACCCGCGCCAAGGTGCGCCGGGAGCGTATGGGACATATCGAGCTGGCGGCTCCCGTGTCTCACATCTGGTATTTCAAGGGCATCCCCTCCCGCATGGGGCTTATTCTGGATATGTCTCCGAAGCAGCTGGAGCAGGTGCTGTATTTTGCCGAGTATGTGGTGGTGGATCCCGGCGATACCCCGCTGATGAAAAAGCAGGTGCTGACCGATAAGGACTACGCCGATATGCGGGAGAAATACGAGGATGATTTCGACGCCGGTATGGGTGCCGAGTATATCCAGAAGCTGCTGGCGGAAATTGATCTGGACGCGCTGTCCGCGCAGCTGAAAGAGGAACTGGAGGGCGCCAGCGGCCAGAAACGGGCCCGGCTGCTTAAGCGGCTGGAGGTCGTGGAGTCCTTCCGTTTGTCCGGCAACCGCCCCGAGTGGATGATCATGGACGTGATCCCGGTGATCCCGCCGGATATCCGTCCCATGGTGCAGCTGGACGGCGGCCGGTTCGCCACCTCCGATCTGAACGATCTGTACCGTCGGGTCATCAACCGGAATAACCGTCTGAAGCGGCTGCTGGAGCTGGGGGCGCCGGATATCATCGTGCGCAACGAGAAGCGGATGCTGCAGGAGGCGGTGGACGCCCTCATCGACAACGGCCGCCGCGGCCGCCCGGTCACCGGCCCCAACAACCGGCCGCTGAAATCCCTCTCCGATATGCTGAAGGGTAAGCAGGGACGGTTCCGTCAGAACCTGCTGGGCAAGCGTGTGGACTACTCCGGCCGTTCGGTGATCGTGGTGGGTCCCGAGCTGAAGATGTATCAGTGCGGTCTGCCCAAGGAGATGGCCATTGAGCTGTTCAAGCCCTTCGTGATGAAGCGGCTGGTGGAGACCGGGCAGGCGGGCAACATCAAATCCGCCCGTAAAATGGTGGATCGGCTGCGCCCGGAGGTTTGGGACGCGCTGGAGATCGTCATTAAGGATCATCCGGTCATGCTCAACCGCGCACCCACGCTGCACCGCCTGGGTATTCAGGCATTTGAGCCGGTGCTGGTGGAGGGACGCGCCATTAAGCTGCATCCGCTGGCCTGTACGGCGTTCAACGCCGACTTCGACGGCGACCAGATGGCGGTGCACGTGCCCCTGAGCGCCGAGGCGCAGGCGGAGGCACGGTTCCTGATGCTGGCTGCCGGAAACCTGCTGAAGCCCTCCGACGGCAAGCCGGTGACGGTGCCGACCCAGGATATGGTGCTGGGCTCCTACTACCTGACCATCGACAAGCATGAGAAGGATTCTCCCGAGGAGACGGCGCGCGCCAAGGATACCACCGATAAGATTTATCGGGACGAGAACGAGGCGCTGATGGCGTACGACGGCAAGATCATTGACCTGCAGGACGACATCAAGATCCGCCGGTTCGCCGAGATTAACGGACAGACCGTGTCCCATCTGGTGAAGACCACCATGGGGCGGGTCATCTTCAACCGCCCCATCCCGCAGGATCTGGGCTTTGTGGATCGGACGCTGCACGAGGGGGAGGATCCGTTCTCTCCGGAGTATTTGGATCGCCTGCTGGGCTACGAGATCGACTTCAAGGTCGGCAAGAAGCAGCTGGGCAAGATCGTGGGCGAGTGCATCAAGCGCCACGGCGCCGCCAAGACCTCGGTGGTGCTGGATGCCATCAAGAGCCAGGGCTATAAGTTTTCCACCCGGGGCGCGCTGACCGTCTCCGTGGGAGATGCCAACATCCCGGCGGAGAAGAAGCAGTATATCGCCGAGGCGGAAAAGATGGTGGATCAGATCGCCGATCTGTACAGCCAGGGTCTGATGAGCGAGGAAGAGCGCTACGCCAAGGTCATCCAGACCTGGAACGAGACCACCGACCGGGTGACGAAGGCGCTGACGGCGGATATGGATCCCTATAACCCCATCCAGATGATGGCGGATTCCGGCGCCCGTGGCTCCATCAGCCAGATCCGTCAGCTGGCGGGTATGCGCGGTCTGATCGCCAACACCTCCGGTAAGACCATCGAGGTGCCCATCCGTGCGAACTACCGGGAAGGTCTGAATATTCTGGAATACTTCACCTCCGCCAAGGGCGCCCGTAAGGGTCTGGCGGATACCGCTCTGCGTACCGCCGACTCCGGTTACCTGACCCGCCGTCTGGTGGACGTGTCCCAGGAGGTTATTATCCGGGAGGGCGACTGCGGCACCCATAACGGTATCGAGGTCTATGACATCAAGGACGGCAACCGGGTCATCGAGCCTCTGACCGAGCGACTGGTGGGCCGCTATCTGAGCGATGATTTCGTGGATCCCACCACCGGTGAGGTGCTGGTGGATCGGGATCATCAGATGACCGATACCGACGCGGCGAAGATCGACAAGGCGCTGCGGCAGGCGGCCACCGGTGCCGACGGCAAGGTGGACGAGAGCAAGGTGCGGGTACGGATCCGCTCGGTGCTGACCTGCGGTGCGCCCAAGGGCGTGTGCGCCTGCTGCTACGGGGCGAACCTGGCCACCAACGAGCCGGTGACCGTGGGTGAAGCGGTGGGTATCATCGCCGCCCAGTCCATCGGCGAACCCGGCACCCAGCTGACCATGCGTACCTTCCACACCGGCGGCGTTGCCGGCGGCGAGGATATCACTCAGGGTCTGCCCCGTGTCGAGGAGCTGTTCGAGGGCCGCAAGCCCAAGCATCTGGCCATCCTCAGCGAGATCACCGGTGTGGTGCGCCGGGAGGAAAAGAAAAAGAACATGGTTATCGTCACCGCCGAGGATGGCAGCGAGGAGCGCTCCTATGTGATCACCTACGGCTCCCGTCTGCGCTCCTGCATCGAGGATGGCTATGTGGTGCAGAAGGGCGAGTGCATCACCGAGGGCTCCATGAGCCCCCACGATGTGCTGGAGGTTTGCGGCGAGTCGGCGGTGCAGGATTACCTGATCAAGGAGGTCCAGACCACCTACCGTACTCAGGGTGTGGATATCAACGATAAGCACATCGAGGTCATCGTGCGTCAGATGATGCGCAAGGTGCGTATCGACGACTGCGGCGATACCGATCTGGTGAACGATGCGGTGGTGGATAAGACCGAGCTGTACGAGCAGAACGCCCGGGTGGAGGCGCGCATTGCCGCCGGAGAGACCCGGGAGGACGGGCAGCCTCTCCGGACGGCGACCGTCACCCCCATTCTGCTGGGCATCACCAAGGCGGCGCTGGCTACCGACAGCTTCCTGTCGGCAGCGTCCTTCCAGGAGACCACCCGCGTGCTGACCGATGCCGCCATCAAGGGCAAAGTCGATCCGCTGCTGGGTCTGAAGGAAAATGTCATCATCGGTAAACTCATCCCCGCCGGTACCGGCATGCCTCGGTATTCCGATGTGCGGGTGAAGGATAACCGGGCGCCGAAAAATGCGTTCAGCGTGCTGGACGATCTGGATTTCTCCGCTTTCGAGGATGAAGATCCGGAAATTTTGGGAGATTGACCCTTGACAAGTGGGTGTTTCCTATGCTAGAATAACCAATTGTGGTGTGCGGACCGGCACCGGCCGGACAGCACACCACACCCGGAACACCGGACGGATTGCGTAAAAAAGCAAGGCCGCCCGCTGTTGTCGCGTTTTCACGGTTTTAGAGCCGATTTGTCTGAATCGACTTTAAGATAAATTTTTATCGGAGGTGAAATGAATTGCCTACTTTTAACCAGTTAGTCCGGAAGGGAAGACAGGATCTTGAGAAAAAGGCGAAAGCCCCGGCTCTGCTGAAGGGATGGAACTCCAAGAAGCGGGTGGCCATCAATCAGGATTCTCCCCAGAAGCGTGGTGTCTGCACCGCTGTGAAGACCTCTACGCCGAAGAAGCCCAACTCTGCTCTGCGTAAGGTAGCCCGTGTCCGCCTGTCCAACGGCATCGAGGTCACGTCCTACATCCCCGGCGAGGGTCACAATCTGCAGGAGCACAGCGTGGTGCTGATCCGCGGCGGCCGTGTTAAGGATCTGCCCGGTGTGCGTTACCACATCATCCGCGGTACTCTGGATACCCAGGGTGTGGCCAACCGTATGCAGGCTCGTTCCAAGTACGGTGCCAAGCGTCCCAAGGCGGGAGCCGCCAAAAAGTAAGGACATTTTCATCAGCGGCTACTGAAGTAGCGGCAGATCACGATATACCGGGTATGATACGCGGTTTTCGGGTGCTGCTTCTTTGTTGGCCAACGGGAGTATGTCGCTTTCGAGTACCTGTGATATCATTATTATGAAGGAGGGAAGTAAAGTGCCGAGAAGAGGTTCAACCGCAAAACGCGATGTTTTGCCCGACCCGCTTTACAATTCCAAGTTGGTGACCAAGCTCATCAACAACATCATGCTGGACGGTAAGAAGGGCGTTGCCCAGAAGATCGTCTACGATGCGTTCGACATCATCAAAGAGAAATCCGGCGAGGAGCCGCTGACCGTATTTGAGAAAGCGATGGAGCATATCATGCCCGTGCTGGAGGTCAAGGCTCGCCGCGTCGGCGGTGCCACCTATCAGGTGCCCATCGAGGTGCGTGCGGATCGGCGTCAGACCCTGGGTCTGCGCTGGCTCACCACCTATTCCCGCAACCGTTCCGAGCGCACCATGAAGGAGCGCCTGGCGGCGGAGATCCTGGATGCCCTCAATGGCAACGGCGGCGCCGCCAAGAAGTGCGAGGATACCCACAAGATGGCCGAAGCCAACAAGGCTTTTGCGCATTTCCGCTGGTGATCCCGCTATACTATTGAGGAAAAGGAGGTTCGCTGTATGGCAAGAGACGTATCTCTGGAAAAAACCAGAAACATCGGTATCATGGCGCACATCGACGCCGGTAAGACGACGACGACGGAGCGTATCCTGTATTATACCGGTGTCAACTACAAGATGGGTGAAACCCACGACGGCGGCGCTACCATGGACTGGATGGCGCAGGAGCAGGAGCGCGGTATCACCATCACCTCTGCGGCCACCACTTGCTACTGGGACAAGCAGGGCAAGACGGATAAGCACCGCATCAACATCATTGATACTCCCGGCCACGTGGACTTCACGGTGGAGGTGCAGCGCTCCCTGCGGGTGCTGGACGGCTCCGTGACGGTTCTGTGTGCCAAGGGCGGCGTGGAGCCCCAGTCTGAGACTGTGTGGCGTCAGGCCGACGAGTATCAGGTACCCCGCATGGCGTATGTTAACAAGATGGACATCATGGGCGCCGATTTCTATCGGGTCGTCGGTATGATGCGCGACCGTCTGAAGTGCAATGCTGTGCCGATCCAGCTTCCCATCGGTTCCGAGGACACCTTCAAGGGCATCGTCGACCTGGTCGAGATGAACGCGGATGTGTACTATGACGAGATGGGCAAGGATATGCGGGTGGAGGAGATCCCCGAGGATATGCGCGAGATCGCTCAGAAGTATCACGATGAGCTGATCGAGCACGTAGCCGAGCAGGATGAGGCTTTGATGGAGAAGTATTTCAACGGTGAGGAGATCACCGTGGATGAGATCAAGGCCGTGATCCGCAAGGCCACCATCGCCAACACGATGGTGCCGGTCACCTGCGGTACTTCCTACCGCAATAAGGGCGTGCAGAAGCTGCTGGACGCCATCGTAGACTATATGCCCTCTCCGCTGGATGTGCCCCCCATCAAGGGCGTGAATCCCGAGACGGAGGAGGAGGAAGTACGCCATTCTTCCGACACCGAGCCTTTTGCGGCTCTGGCGTTCAAGATCGCGACCGACCCCTTTGTGGGTAAGCTGGCGTTCTTCCGGGTCTATTCCGGTATCGTCAAGGCCGGCGACACCGTATACAACTCCAATAAGGATACCGACGAGCGGCTGGGTCGTATCGTGCAGATGCACTCCAACCACCGGAAGGATCTGGATGCGGTGTATGCGGGCGATATTGCCGCCGCCATCGGCCTGAAGAACACCACCACCGGTAACACCCTGTGCGATGAAAAGCACCCGATCATTCTGGAATCCATGAAGTTCCCGGAGCCGGTTATCCGTGTGGCGATCGAGCCCAAGACCAAGGCCGGTCAGGAGAAGATGGGCATTGCGCTGGCGAAGCTGGCGGAGGAGGACCCCACCTTCAAGACCTACACCGACGAAGAGACCGGGCAGACCATCATCGCCGGTATGGGCGAGCTGCACCTGGAGATCATTGTTGACCGTCTGCTGCGTGAGTTCAAGGTGGAGGCCAATGTGGGCGCTCCCCAGGTGGCTTACAAGGAGACCGTGCGCCGCAATGCCGACGTGGATTGCAAGTATGCCCGTCAGTCCGGCGGTAAGGGCCAGTACGGTCACGTTAAGATCAAGCTGGAGCCCAACGAGTCCGGTAAGGGCTATGAGTTCATTAACGCCGTGGTGGGCGGCGCCATCCCGAAGGAGTATATTCCTGCGGTTGACGCCGGTATCCAGGGAGCGATGCAGGCCGGTGTGGTCGCCGGGTATCCGGTAGTGGACTGCAAGGTCACCCTGTATGATGGCTCCTATCACGAGGTGGACTCCTCCGAAATGGCGTTTAAGATCGCCGGTTCGATGGCGTTCAAGGATGCCATGCGCAAGGCGGACCCCGTGCTGATGGAGCCGATCATGAAGGTGGTCGTCACCGCTCCCGACGAGTATATGGGCTTCGTCATCGGCGACATTTCTTCCCGCCGCGGTCAGATGGAAGGCTCCGAGAACATCAACGGCGCTGTGCAGATCCGCGCGTCGGTTCCGCTGTCCGAGATGTTCGGCTATGCGACCGATCTGCGTTCCGGCACCCAGGGTCGCGGTCAGTATGTGATGGAGCCCAGCCACTATGCGGAAATTCCGAAGAATGTGGCGGAGGAAATCATTGCCAAGCGGCAGAAGAAAGAGAATTGAGTCCCTTTTTGCAGGTTTTTCTGTAATTTCTGCAAACTTTTGGTACTTTTCCGGTAAAAGTACTTGCAATTTCTCCGTGAAATTGCTACAATGTTAGACAAGCTGTGCAAGCGATTACTGAATATCGAAGGAGGCTATTACAATGGCAAAAGAGAAATTTGAACGCACAAAACCCCATGTAAACATTGGTACCATCGGCCACGTTGACCATGGTAAGACCACCCTGACCGCTGCCATCACCAAGGTGCTGGCGATGCAGGGCGGCGCAGACTTCATGGACTACGCCAACATTGATAAGGCTCCCGAGGAGCGCGCCCGTGGTATCACAATCAACACCGCTCACGTGGAGTATCAGACCGCGAAGCGTCACTATGCGCACGTGGACTGCCCCGGTCACGCCGACTACGTCAAGAACATGATCACCGGTGCGGCCCAGATGGACGGTGCTATTCTGGTTATCGCTGCCACCGACGGTGTTATGGCGCAGACTCATGAGCACCTGCTGCTGGCCCGTCAGGTGGGCGTTCCGTACATCGTGGTCTTCATGAACAAGGTTGATCAGGTGGACGATCCCGAGCTGCTGGAGCTGGTGGAGATGGAGATCCGTGAGGCTCTGAGCAAGTATGACTTCCCCGGCGACGATGCCCCCATCATCAAGGGCTCTGCTCTGCAGGCTCTGGAGTGCACCAGCACCGACATCAACGATCCCGCTTATGCGCCGATCCTGGAGCTGATGGATGCTGTGGATAACTATATCCCGGATCCCGTCCGCGACGACGAGAAGCCCTTCCTGATGCCCGTGGAGGATGTCTTCACCATCACCGGCCGCGGCACTGTGGCGACCGGCCGTGTGGAGCGCGGTAAGCTGAATATGTCCGACGAAGTCGAGATCATCGGCCTGACCGAGGAGCGTAAGAAGACCGTCGTGACCGGTATCGAAATGTTCCGTAAGCTGCTGGATTACGCGGAGGCCGGCGATAACATCGGCGCTCTGCTGCGCGGTGTGCAGCGTGACGAGATCGAGCGTGGACAGGTTCTGTGCAAGCCCGGCTCCATCAACCCCCACACCAAGTTCCATGCCCAGGTCTATGTTCTGAGCAAGGATGAAGGCGGCCGTCATACCCCCTTCTTCAACAACTATCGTCCTCAGTTCTATTTCCGTACCACCGACGTGACCGGCGTCATCCACCTGCCCGAGGGCGTGGAGATGTGCATGCCCGGCGATAACGTCGAGATGGACGTGGAGCTGATCACCCCCATCGCTATCGAAGAGGGCCTGCGTTTCGCTATCCGTGAGGGTGGCCGTACCGTAGGTTCCGGCGTTGTGTCCAAGATCAACGGCTAATCCCCGCGGATCCGGATATGGGTGGTCGATCGCCCGATGAAGGCGGTCGAGGCACTGTGCTCTTACAGCTACCCCGCTGCTATTGCAGCGGGGTAGCTTTCATTTCCGGCCTGCTCAGGAAAAAAGCCTTGGCGTCTGTGTATGCGGTTCTTTCCGCCACAGCGCCAAGGCTTTTTTTGTTTGGAAGCACGTGCCAAGGGGTGCGGTTGGAAGCACGTGCTCCCAAACGGAGCTTAGTCTAACTCCCGCAGGCCGGTATACAATTCGTAATACCGCCCTTTTTGTGCCAGCAGGCTCTCATGGTCGCCCCGCTCCACCACCTGTCCCTGTTCCAGCACCAGAATGGCGTCGGCGTTGCGTACGGTGGACAGGCGGTGCGCGATCACGAAAGTGGTGCGGTTTTGCATTAGCCGATCCATACCGCGCTCGATGTGTCGCTCGGTGCGGGTATCCACCGAGCTGGTGGCTTCATCCAGCACCAGAATGGGTGCCCTGCTCAGCGCCGCCCGGGCAATATTCAGCAGCTGTCGCTGCCCTTGCGACAGGTTGGCACCGTCCCCCTCCAGCCGGGTGTCGTAACCATGCTCCAGCCGCATGATGAACGAGTGGGCGCTGGCGGTCTTGGCGGCGGCGATCACCTCCTCGTCGGTGGCATCCAGCCGCCCGTAGCGGATATTCTCCATCACCGTGCCGGTGAACAGGTGGGTGTCCTGCAGCACCATGGCGATATGCTGCCGCAGATCGGCCAGCGGATATTCCCGAATATTCACGCCGTCGATGGTAATGCTACCCTCCTGAATGTCATAGAAGCGGTTGAGCAGGTTGGTGATGGTGGTCTTTCCGGCGCCGGTGGAGCCGACGAAGGCAATCTTCTGCCCCGGATGGGCAAACAACGAAATGTCCCGCAGCACGGTCTTGTCGGGATTGTATCCGAAGGTGACATGAGACAGCTCCACATCCCCCCGCATATCTGCCGCGGAATGGGGATGAGGCACGTCCGCCGGCTCCGGCGGAGTATCCATCACGTCGAATACCCGCTCCGCTCCGGCCATGGCAGCAAAAATGGTGGCCATCTGCTGGGAAATCTGGTTAATGGGCATGGAGAACTGCCGGGCGTAGCTGGCGAATACCGTCAGCGCGCCGGGAGTCAGCTTTCCTACGCACATCAGCACGCCGCCGATGCCGACGGTGATGCTGTAGCTCACCTGACTGGTGTTGCCCATGATGGGCCCCATCACGCCGCCCCAGAACTGCGCCCGGAACTGCTTATCCCGCATATCGTTGTTGAGGGTGTCGAACTCCTCTACGCAGGTGTCCTCGTGGTTAAAGATCTTGACAACTTTCTGCCCGGTGACCGTCTCCTCCATATAGCCGTTGACGGCTCCCAGCGCCGCCTGCTGGCCGCTGTAATACTTGCGGCTGCGTCCGGCGATAAGCATACCGCCCTTGGCAAACAGAGGGATAAACACAACGGTCAAGAGGGTGAGGATCCAGTTGGTGGTGATCATGAACACAAAGGTGCCGATAATGGTGACGGTGCCGGATACCAGCGAGGTAAGGGAGTTATTGAGCATCACGTCGATATTGTCGATATCGTTGGTGAAGCGGGACATGACCTCGCCGGTGGGATGACCGTCAAAATACCGTACCGGCAATCCCTGGAGCTTTTCAAACAGGTCGTTGCGGATGCGCTCGATCACTCCCTGTGACACCGACAGCATGAGCCGCCCCTGCAAATAGGTGGTGCCGATGCCCACCAGATAAATGAATCCCAACAGCGCCACGGCGGTGGCCACATACGCCATCACTTCGCCGACGGCCGACAGATGCAGCACCTCGATCAAACCGGATACGACCTGATCCGCCACCCGTTCGGCGGCGCTCATTTTGATCACGGCGTCCGGCTTGACCGCCAGGGTCAGCTTGTCGATGATGGGCGCCAGCATATAGGAACCCAGCAGAGAGGTGACGGTGCTGACCAGCATACAGATGAGCACCGCCGCCAGCCGCCCCTTATAGTCGCCCACATAGTGCATGAGCCGGGACAGGGTGCGTTTCATATTCTTGGGCTTGCCGGTGGCGCGGGGGCCGCCCGGCCCGTGCCCGCCCCGGTGCATACCCATGCCGCCCGCTTTTTTCGGGTCGGCGGCGCTGTTATACTGCTTTTGCAGCTGTTCCAATGTACGTGCCATAGGTCAAACCTCCTTCCCGGTCTGCGAAGCGTAGATTTCCCGGTATGCCGTGTTGTTCTCCAGCAGCTGGGCGTGGGTGCCGATCCCGGAGATCCGCCCCTCGTCCATCACAACGATCTGGTCGGCCTCCTCCACGGAGGAGATGCGCTGGGCAATGATAATTTTGGTGGAGCCGGCCAGGTCCTCCTTGAGCGCCCGGCGGATCTGCGCCTCGGTGGCGGTATCCACGGCGCTGGTGGAATCGTCCAGAATGAGGATCTTCGGCTTTTTCAGCAGCGCCCGGGCGATGCACAGCCGCTGCTTTTGCCCGCCGGATACGTTGGCGCCTCCCTGCTCCAGCATGGTATCGTAGCCGGCCGGGAAAGAGGTGACGAATTTATCTGCCTGAGCGTGGTCAGCGGCGGTTTGTACCTCGGTATCGGAGGCGGATGCATCGCCCCAGCGCAGGTTCTCCGCAATGCTGCCGGAGAACAGTGTGTTCTTTTGCAGCACCATGCCCACGCCGTCCCGCAGATGGCGCAGGGAGTAGTCCCGGACATTCACTCCGTCCACCAGCACCGCGCCCTCGTCGGCGTCATACAGCCGGGCGATGAGGGACACCAGCGTGGTCTTGCCGCAGCCGGTGGAGCCGATGATGCCCACCGTGGAGCCGGCGGGGATGGTCAGATCAATGTGGGACAGCACCGGATCGGTGCTGTTTTTGTAGTAGCGGAAGGACACATCCCGGAATTCCACGGAGCCGTCGGTCACCAGCCGGTCAGGCTGGGCGGCCTCGGTGTCATCCAGGTCGATCTTTTCGTCCAGTACCTCAGTGATGCGGCGTGCGGAGGCCATGGCCCGGGAGGAGATCATCAGCAGCATCGTCACCATCATCAGCGACATGAGAATCTGGGTCACATAGGTGATCATGGCGGACAGGTCGCCCACCTCCATGGACCCATTCAGCACGATGCGGCCGCCGAACAGGATCACGGCCAGCACCGTGAGGTTCATGAACAGGGTGGTGACGGGCTGCATGAAGATCATGATCTTCATGGCGCTCATGCCGGCATCCTTCAAATCCCGGTTGGCGCGGCGGAATTTGTCGGTTTCGTGTTCCTCCCGCACAAAGGATTTTACCACCCGCACATTGGTGATGTTTTCCTGCACGGTGGAATTCAGCCGGTCGATCTTTTCCTGCATCCGGGAGAACCGGGGAAAACCCCTGGAGATGATGATCCCCACCACCGCCAGCATCACCGGCATGCTCACCAGAAACACCATAGACAGGGAGGGGCGGATGGCGATCGCCATGACCAGGGCGGCAATCATCATGCCCGGTGCCCGCAGCGCCATGCGCAGCAGCATATTGACAAAATTCTGCAGCTGGGTCACATCGTTGGTCAGCCGTGTGACCAGCGAGCCGGTGGAAAACCTGTCGATGTTGGCAAAGGAGTATTTCTGCACCTTGGCGTAGGCGTCGCTGCGCAGGTCCGCAGCAAAATTCACCGATGCCTTGGCGCCGAAATAGGCGCCGCCGATGCCCCCGGCCATCATCAGCAGGGCGGTGACGATCATCGCCACCATGATCCACAGGCTGTTGCTGACGGTCAGCACACCGGCATTGGCGCGGTTGATGACCACGCTGAGCAGCTTGGGCATCACCACCTCGCCGATCACTTCCACGATCATGCAAACGGGGCCGATGATAAAATACGGCAGATAGGGGCGCACATACTTCATCCAACGCTTCATTCGTTCATTCCTTCTTTCTCCGGCGGCAGCATTTCACAGCCGACTTGCAGATTGGCGATCATTTTATCCAGCAGGCGATACAGCTCCTGCTGTTCTGCGGGGGTGAAGTCCCGATACAGCGTATTCATCAGGAAATCCCGTCCCCGGGCACAGGCGGCATCCATCTTTGCTCCGGCAGGCGTCAGATACAGATGCAGTGTGCGGGCATCCCGGTCGTCCCGTTGGCGGCGGATCAGCCCGGCGCTTTCCAGCCGCCGGATGGAGATGGTCACCGAGGCCGGAGAGATCTCCATGCGCGCTGCCAGCTCTTTTTGGGAGATGCCGGGACAGTGGGCGATGTGAAACAGCATATGGGGATGGCCGTTGAACATCCCCACCGACTGAAAATACCGGTGCATCGTCCGGTGGTGGGTGCGCATAAAGAGCGCCAGTCGATCCTCCAATTCCCCGACGGTGACGGGAGTTTCATTCATACCGATCTCTCCTTGCAGTTTCATAATACAGACCCATTGTAGCAGAATTCTACTGCAAATGCTATGCGCAAAACGCCGAAAAGTTAAACATAAAACTATTTGCATTTTCACGCTCCCAACAATTTGTGAACAGATTGTGTCGCATGGCGGCGCACAGGCGGGTCTCCGCGGACCTCGTATCGGCGGATCACGTACTGTCTGCCCGGTGAGCGCCTGGCCGATTCACTCCGACACGACCCATTTTATTTGCGTTCTATCTCTACCCCAACTATTGACATAGAACCAGATAAAAAGCCAACGGACGGATCGAAACGACCCGTCCGCTGTTCTTTGGAGGCGACACCCAGATGTTGAACCCCAGTTCAAATCCGGGTCTCCTCGGGCAAAAACCAACGGACGGATCGAAACGACCCGTCCGCTGTTCTTTGGAGGCGACACCCAGATGTTGAACCCCAGTTCAAATCCG
>CAKUAQ010000036.1 GCA_934636435.1 uncultured Eubacteriales bacterium | reverse complement strand
CAATTGGTTCAAAGTATCTTTTCGGCAGAGCAGGTGTTAAGTTGATCTCATCTGCCGGTATGCAGGGCGGTCCCATCCGTTCCATTAACCGAAATATGCTTTTTTCGGTCGTAACCTCATAGGGCGACTTGCTGCCGAGCAAATTCCGGCGAATACTGTTTATGTTGTTCATCAGTGGGGTAATATCCTCTTGCGTATACAGGTTCAGCGTTTTGCCCTTCGGCAGAATATAGCGGACAAATTCGTGGCTTTTCTCTTTTTACCTCAAAAATCGCAACTTCACTTTGACAATTTAGCGCCGCTTTGTGTACAGTATACCGCCATGACTGTACAATAAAACGGACAGTGCAAACGCCGCGCATGGTGTGTATACAGGAATTCCGCATACGGACCCTATGAAAAATGTCGGGAAAAGGCGAAAAATCTTCACAAAATATTTACAAATGACGGTCGGTGTGGTATACTGCCCGTAATAAGGTCAAGGTGGCACCGTGCAAAGCCGGCGGATGCGTTTGATGCGGTATTGCCTTTAAAATCTACCGGAGACAGGAGCAGGTTGCATGAAACGAGCCGACGGCACCTATTTGCGTCATACCGATCCCATGTATCGCATCGCTGCCCATGTGATGGCGAAGCGCAGCGATTCCATGAACGCCATCACACTGGATATCCCGTTGGCGCCCATCGATTCCTACATACGGCAGAAGCGCCGCGAGGGCGTGTCCATCAGCCATATGGCGGTGATCATGGCGGCCTATGTGCGTATGGTATGCGAGTATCCGGCGGTCAACCGCTTTATCGTCAATAAGCGCGCCTATGCCCGCAATGAGCTGGCCATCGGCATGGTGGTGCTGTCCGGCAGCCACGCCGACACCGCCAACGGCGGCACCATGTCCAAGATCTATTTTGATCTGACCGACACCATCTTCACGGTGGAGGAAAAGATTCAAAAATATGTGGCCGAAAACCGGGAGGACAAATCCAACAACAAGACCGAGGGCCTGATCCGTAAGCTGGTGGCCATCCCGGGGCTGCTGCGGTTCGCCGTCAATTTTCTCAAGTGGGCGGATCAGCACAATCTGCTGCCCAAATCCATCATCGATGCCAGCCCGTTCCATACCTCGCTGGTGTTCACCAATCTGGCCAGCATCCGCACCAATCATATTTATCACCACTGCTACGATTTCGGCACCACCAGCATTGTGATGGCCGCCGGTAATTCTCGGGAGGTGCCGAAGAAAAAGGGCGGGGAGATCGTGTTCGAGAAGTGTATGCCGCTGGGTGTGGTCATGGATGAGCGCATCTGCTCCGGCAGCTATTTTGCGATGGCCTTCCGCCGCATAAAGCAGTATTTGCGGGATCCCTCTCTGCTGGAGGAACCCCCCGCCGTCATCATCCCCGACCCGGAATTATAACATATGTGCACTGTGACCGCCGGCGGACCGTGAGGTTCTGCCGGCGGTTTTCCACTCGATGGTGGAAAAGGAAGAAATTAGCACTCACGAAAGGGGGAATACCATGGGCTGGCCGGATCGGCTGCGACCGCCCCGGCGGTATCTGTTCTGGTGCGGCATGATCGCCGCAGGGACGGCATGGCTGGCGCTGCGATGCCCTCTGCCGGTGGGCATCGGTCTGGGGATTGCCGCCGTAGGGATCGCCGCCGTGTGTGTCCGTTGGGCGAAGCCCCTTGCGGCGCTGGCGCTGACGGCCGTGCTCTTTCTGGGGCTGGGGGCGGGCTACCGGTATGTGTACCGGGAGACGGCTGCGCTGCTGGTGGGGGAGACCGACACCGTCACCGGTGTGATCCGTGAGAAGCGATCCGGCCGCTGGTATGTGCTGCGTGTCACCCGTTCTCAGCGATTGCGGCCGGGGAGCCGCGTGCGGCTCTATTGTCCGGACGCGGCGGCGCCGGAGCTGTACGATACCGTGACAGCCACCGTCCGCTACGGTGCGCTGTCGGAGCGGGGCGACACCGATCGCGCCGACCGCATCCGGCTGACCGCCCTGCCCATCGCCTACGGCGAGAATGCACTGACCATTGACCGCGCCGCCGATTCCGGATTGGGCTGGGCTTTGGCCGCCGCCCGGCAGAGCCTGTCCCGCCGGCTGCGTACCCTCCTGCCCGGGCAGGAGGGGGCCGTTCTCGCCGCCATGTGTCTGGGAGACCGACAATACCTGTCGGAGGAAACCGTCTCGGCCTTTCGCAGCTGCGGTCTGCCGCATATTCTGGTGGTGTCCGGGCTGCATCTGTCGGTGATCATCGGCGCTGTCTATGGGCTGCTGCGGCGGCTGCGCCTGCCGCCAAGGCTCACGGTGCTGCTGACCGCCGCCGCCATGCTGTTATACAGCGGTTTGGTGGGATTCTCGGCCTCGGTGTGCCGGGCGGGAGGCATGGCGCTGGTGCTGCTGGCGGGGCGGTGGGTGCGCCGCCCGGCGGACGGGCTCAATTCCATGGGGCTGGCGCTGTGCGGCATCCTGCTGAGCAACCCATATGCTCTGTACGATGTGGGGCTTCAGCTGTCCTTTTCGGCGGTGGCCGGAATTCTGGCGTTCACACCCCGGCTGACGGAGTGCACCGCGTCGCCGGTGCGGACCCATCCCCGTCTGCGTCCGCTCCGGGTCGGGCTGTGTACCACGCTGGGGGCCTCGCTCCTGCTGTCACCTTTTCTGGCCGGCTATTTCGGGGAGCTTTCCTGGGTCTCCCCGCTGGCCAATCTCATAGCTGTTCCGGCGGCGGGAGGCTTGCTGCTGCTGGGATGCCTGACGGCGGTGTGTCTGGCGATCCCGCCCCTGGGCTGGCTCGGCCGGGGCTGCGGCTATCTGGCCGGGTGGCTGACCCGGGCGCTGCTGGGCCTGTGCCGTTTGTTGGATGCATGGACGGCCACGGTGGCCGTTCCCTCCGGCTCGCTGCGGTTCTGGTGGCTGACGGTCAGCTGCGGGGTGTTGGCGGCGCTGCTGTATTTCCGGCCCCAATGGGTGGGGCGCGCCGCCGGTGTTGCGCTGGCCGCTTTTCTGCTGCTCTTTCTCGGTGAGACGCTGGCGGCCGACGGGCACTATACGGTGACGGTCGTCCCGGCCGGAGAAGCGGCAGCCGTGCAGATTCAGAAGGGCTCCCGCCGTCTGCTGCTGGTGCAGGATGGCAGCGCCTGCCCGGCGGCGCGGGCGCTGTACGGACGGCAGAATTCCGACGGCGGCACGATCCTGGCGGTGAACAGCGGCTCCACCGCCGATGCCGCCTCCGTGCTGGCCTTGCGGCAGACGGCCGGGGCTGCCACGCTGCTGTGCGGCGACACGGCGGATTGGGCGCTGGGGCTGGGAATCGACCGGCACATTCTGGCGGCGGGGCAGCCGGCGGAGCTGTGGCCGGGACTGCGATTGACCCGGCTGGAGGGCGGCTGGTGGCGGGTGCAGATGGAGGACACCTCGCTGCTGGTATCGCCCACCGCCGCCGATTTCGATGCGCAGAAAATCCGGGAAAAATCCGCCGACGGGGTAGTATTCTCCGGCGAAATCGTGTATAATGACTGCTGGACGGCCGCGCCGCAGAGCGTGTGGGTCTGTACCGCAGCACAGCGGCAGACGGCCGCCCTGCCCCGGCAGCCCGCAGCGACGGTGTCCGATGCCCCGCTCCGGCTGTATACCCGGGGGCGGGGAGATTGGAGAAGAAGCCCATGAAGGATGCCGAAGCCCTCTTGAAGGAACAACTGAAAGCCGGTCCCTCCGGTGTGTATCTGCTGTACGGCGAGGAGCCGTTTCTGGTGGATGCCTATGCGCGGCAGATCGCGGATAAGACCGTGCCGGACGCGGGGGACGTATTCAACCGCCAGCAGCTGGACGGGGAGGAGACCACCCCGGAGCAGCTGGCGCAGGCGGTGACGGCGCTGCCCATGATGGCGGAGCGGGTCTGCGTCACCGTGCGGGATATGGATCTGGGGGCCCACAGCGAGAAGATCGTCGCTCTGCTGGAGGAGCTGCCGGACACCACCGTGCTGGTGTTCCGGCAGGTAGCCCGCCAGCCGGATAAGCGCAAAAAGAGCTGGCAGGCGGTGCTGCGGCAGGTGGACGATGCCGGGCTGGCGGTGTCCTTGCCCCGGCGGAACCCGGCGCAGCTGCAAAAGCTCCTCATGTCCGGCGCAAAAAGCCGGGGCTGTCAGCTGGACGCGGCCGGGGCGGCGCTGCTGGCCGAGCAGGCCGGGAATGACCTGTATCTGCTCAGCGGGGAGCTGGACAAGCTGGCGGCGCTGGCGGCGGAGGGGGTTATCACCCCGGAGCTGATCCGCCGGGCGGGAACGAAAAATTTGGAGGTGCGGGTGTTTCAGCTGTCCCGCTCCATTCTGGCGGGGAAGAGCGGCGAGGTGTATGAGCTGCTGCACCAGCTGGCGGTGCAGCGGGAGGAGCCGCTGGCGATCCTCGGCACCCTGTCCACCGCCTATGCCGACCTGTACCGGGCGAAGGCGGCCGCCCTGGGCGGCGTGTCGGTTGGGGAGCTGGCGGCGGATTTCCCCAGCTATAAGGGGAAGGAATTCCGGCTGCAAAACGCCGCCCGAGACTGTCGGCGGCTGGAATTGTCTGCGCTGCGGCAGGCGCTGGATATTCTGGCGCAGGCGGATACGGCGATGAAAACCGGATACGGGCAGGACCGGATGCTGCTGGAGCAGACCGCCGCCCGGCTGATGCAATGTGCCGGGGCGGGAACCGCCCGCCGCCTGTGAGCGCCCCCCGCCGCCGGGTGCGGCAGGTCATTGTGGTGGAGGGCAAATACGACGCCATCCGGGTGCAGTCGGCGGTGGAGGCCACCGTGATCCCCACCGACGGCTTTCGCATTTTTCGGGACGGGGAGACGGTCGCCTTGCTGCGGCGGATGGCGGCGGCGCGGGGACTGATCGTGCTCACCGACAGCGACGGCGCCGGGGCGCTCATCCGGGGGCATCTGGCGGGGCTGATCCCGCCGGAGCAGCTGCGCATGGCGTATGTGCCCCCCATCCCCGGCAAGGAGCGGCGCAAGCGCACCCCGTCCAAAGAGGGGCTGCTGGGGGTCGAGGGAATCGACAACGCCACGGTGCTGCGGGCGCTGGAGCAGGCGGGAGCGGTGTTTGAGGGAGAGGACGCGCCGCCGCCCGCCTCGCTGGGACTGCAAAAATGTGATCTGCCGGAATGGGGGCTGGCGGGCACCCCCGACAGCGCCGCCCGGCGCCAATGGCTCCAGCGGCGCTTGGGGCTGCCCGCCCACCTGTCCGCCAATCGGCTGCTGGAGGTGGTCAACGCCACCGTCTCGCCGGAGGAGTGGGCGGCTTTGACGGAGGAGCTGGCGCGGGTGTTTTCCCGCTGACCGGCGCGTTCCCCGGCGGCGGGGCTCGCCGGTTGACGGGATCGAGGAGACAGGGGCGCTTTCATATGAGACAAACCAAACGGAGGAAATCTGCCGCTTCGACAGCGGTTTATATCTGCCGGTTTTTGTCCGGAACAGATGAAAAAAGCCCCGGCGGCTGGGTTCACAGCGGAGAGCTGTGCCAGCGGCCGGGGCTTTGAAATTTTGCGGTTGAGATGCCGGGCAGAATGTGCACGGCCGGTTCAGTTAGGGCGGCAGGCGTCGCCGGGGATGTGCCAGGGGCGTCCGGGCGCATCCTGCACCGCGCCGGGGATTTTCCTCTCCCGGCACCAGCGCTGCACGGTGGACTTGGAGACACCCCAGCGTTCCGCTGCGGCGGCCGTGCCCAGCATTTCCGGCGCAGGTGAATGGGCCATCGGTGCGTCCTCCTTTCGCTTACAGATGAAGAATTTCGGCTTTTTTGGCATCAAATTCCGCCTGCGTCAACACACCGGCATCCAGCAGGTCCTTATATTGCTGCAGGCGCTCCGCCCGCCCGATCAACGGTGCTGCGGGGGCAGGGGCTTTCTTTTGGAATATGGGCGTATGGCAATCCTTGAGCCAAAGGCAGCTTGTGAACAAGGCGAGTATAGGAAGTATATTCTCATGGAATCCATAGGAGATTAGATAATCCCAATCAAAGCCTGACGGGTCAATTATCAAAACAAGCACCATCAAAAATCCGGGGACAAAGTATACAATGTTTTTCACACGAGATTTAGGCTTATCCATTGCAGCAGGGATATAGGTGATGATGACAACAAAGAGAAAGGCCAAAAAAGCAATCATACCAACGACACATCGAACTGTGTACCAGTGAAAAGACCAGATAAAAGATACCCCAAAAAATGCGTCATAGTTTACCACTAAAATAGAAAGGTAATCGACTGTTTGAGTTACACAGTACATACACGCAAAAAGAAAAAAAGGAAGCTTTTTCTTCCTGACCAGCCACAAAATGCCCGACGTAATTGAACAAATAGCTGTCAAAAGAGAACCGAAACGACCCAAATATAGGCCCTTGCATATGCCAAGTAAAATAAAACACACGCCTGCAATAATAGCGTACACCTGTTGTCTTTTTGTTTCCATTATGCATACCCCTTCAAAGCTGTTTCAGTAATTGGTCCTTCATCTGCTGAAATTCCGTTTCGGTGATTGCGCCCTGATCGTAGAGGTCTTTGTACTTTTTCAGCTCGTCGGCGGCGGAGGGGGCAGCGGGCGGAGCGCCGTAGACGTAGGGCGGCATCTTCGGCTGGGTCTTATCCTCAATCAAATTGACGTGGATAATCGCCACGATGAACAGCATCCAGCCATAGAACCACCATAGTCCGAAGCTATATCCCTTTCTTCGTGCAATGCTCGCGGGAATCAGCCCCAGAAATGCTGCAATAATGAGCGGAACAAGCAAATATCCAAACAGTGTCAATAAATCATCCGAATCCATTTGTATTCCTCCTCAAAAGTCATCGACAAATTACCAACTGTTTCCATCTTATCACCGATTTCCTGCCCTGCCAAGTACAAGCCACAAACACCGGCACTCAATTCCACGAATATGAAAACTCCACTGTTATGATAGTCTCATATTTGTGGAGAGGATGACACGGAATGCGGGACTTTTCGGAGATCGCCAAGGAGCTGCGCCTATCGAAAAACCTGACACAGGCACAGCTGGCGGGGCGGCTATGGGTGAAAAAATCCATCATCTCCGCCTATGAGACGGATGCCCGCCCGGTCAGTCTGGATATGCTCATCAAATACGCCCGGGAATTTCACGTATCCACCGACTATCTGCTGGGGCTGGATACGGACAAGACCATCCGGGTGGACGGGCTGACGGAGAGCCAGATTCAGGCGCTGACCCGGCTGGTCAACGAATTTTATGCCGCCAACCGGGGCGGGTCGCAGACATAGCGCCGTCCGCTGCCAACTGTCCGCTGCTCGCAGCCCGCCGTCCGCCTGCCCTGTGCCGCCGGACGCGGTCGATGGTTTTTCCGCAGCCGCGCTGCCTAAAAACATAAAAAGTCCCCCGCGGCGGCGCAGGTATCCATGCCTGCACGGCTGCGGGGGACTGATATGTTATGCGATACGCTTCAGGCTTTTTCCGTGGATTTGCCATCCGCCTTGGCAGGGGCAGATTTGGCGGGAGCGGATTTCTTGGCGGCCGGTTTTTTCGGCGCGCTCTTTTTGGCGGCGGGCTTTTTCGGCGCGGTCGGCTGCGGCTCGGTTTGGGTGAGGGCCGGTGTCTCCGGCGCCTTGGCCGCCGTCTCCTTTTTGGTGCGGCGGGTGGCGGGCTTCTTTTCGGCCGGCTGCGCCGCCTTCTTCGCCTTGGACAGTCCGTAGGTCTTGTGGTACGCGTGATCACAGGGGTTCTCCAGCGACTTGTCGCAGGCGGCGCAGAAATCGAATGTGCCGCAGGCATCGTGCCCCACTTCCTCGCTTTTGAACCATTTCATTTCGTCCAGTTCTTTTTGCTTTTTTGTGAGTGCCATATGCAAAACCCTCCTTCAGAATGAACAAAGCAACCAGCCCCCAACCGCCCGGTTTGCTCCGCTGTGAGCCCGCAGGACTGCGTCCCGACGGTCAAAGCGAAAATTCCTTTCCGCACCCGGTCGGGGGAAATGATCATATCCCGCTTGCCTTGTCTATGGAATATAGTCATTTTACCATGGGCTGCAATCGCTGTCAAGGGCGGCGGAGGGGCGTTTCCGGCCGGTGTTTCACGCCGGAAGCAAAAGCCGTCGATCCTTGCCGAAAAAGAACAGCGCCACCGCGCCGGGGCCCACATGGGAGCCGGTGACCGGCTCATAGCAGACGGTGATTTCCTCGCCGGTGAAGCCTTTTTCCCGCAGCTTTTTCAGCAGATACCGCACGCCGTCCTCGTTGTCCGCATGGGCGATGCCGATGGGGGCGGAGCGTTTCAGCACCAGCCGGTCATACCGGTCTGCCAGCGCGTCCAGCACCGGGTGTGCACCCCGCACCTTGGCGGACATGACGATGTGCCCCTCGGGATCGCCCACCAGCACCGGGCGGATGCCCAGCACACCGCCCACGAATGCCGCCGCGCCGGAGACACGGCCGCTCTTTTTCAGATACCGCAGATCGTCCACGGTGAAGCACTGGCACACCAGCCGGATGTGCCGCCGGACACGCCGGGCGATGTCCGTCAGATCGTCGCCGTGGTGAATGCGGGCGGCGGCCTCCAGCACCAGCATTCCCTCGCCCAGCGAAGCCCCCAGAGAATCGACGATCTCGATCTGCCGCTGGGGATATTGCTCCCGCAGCTCCTCTGCCGCCAACCGGGCGGCGTGCATGGTGCCGCTGATGCCGCCGGAGATGCCGATATACAGCACATCGTCCCCGTCCCGCAGCGCCCCTTCAAAATATTCCGTAAAGGTGGCCGTATTCACCATGGAGGTCTTGACCTCCGCGCCGGCGCGCATGGCTCCGTAGAAGGCCTGTCCGTCGAAGGTCCGATCCAGCGGATCCCCCTCCTGCCCGTTCAGCGTATAGGTAAAGGGAATGACGGTGACAGCCTGCCGCCGCGTCATGTCGGCGGGCAGATTGGCGGAAGAATCGGTAAACAGACGAATCATTGGTATCGCTCCTTATATAACACAACAGTGATCGGTGGATAAACGACTGCGGCATCCTGCAGCGGATCGAAAAACGGCGGGACGGCTCACGGCCGTCCCCGACAGAAACAGCATAGCAGGATATCCGGGAGAAAGCAACCTACCGCCGTTCCGCACCCCTCTACCATCCCGTTTCACCCGGTAGAAACCGACCGGGGCGCTCCACCGGGACGGCGGGTGGCAGAATATACCATGACCGTCTGCCCTTGCAGCGCAGGAGCGGACGGCCATTCTACCGACGGGAGAGTCCTCCACCGGGACGGTTTTTTATCGGCGGGGGGTATCGTCTCACCGATAAAAGACGCTGTCGCCGATGAATTCCCGGATGAGGGCGCGGGGCGGCACCAACGCCGGCGGGATCTCCGTCAGGGCGTCCCATACCGCCGTGATCTCCGCGATCTCCGGCGCGTCCGCGAGGGCCTGCAGCTCCGCATTCAGTAGCGTTTTATACACACTGACCTCATAGGGGCAGAAGGTGTCCACCTCGTAGGTGGCGCGGTGCTTATAGGGCATGATATACCGTTGCTCCCCTGCTTGCACGCTGCGGAACATCTTCAGCGTCTCCGCCACATCCCGGCTGCGGTACAGCTTATCCCGCAGCATTCGGCGCAGCAGCCGCACCCGGCTGGGGTGCAGTACCGCGCCGTTTTTCCCCTCCAGCCGGGTGCGCACGCTCACATACAGCCGGGCGGTGCAGTCCTCCGGCAGGGTGATGACCTCCGGGTTGAGGGCATGGATGCCCTCCAGGATGATCAGCTCCCCCGGTCTGCGGGTCAGGGTGACACCGGAGGGGGTGCGGGTATTGTTGCGGAAGCTGAAATGGGGCAGCGGGGTGGGCTTGCCGTCCAGCAGACTTTGCAGCGTCTCGTTGAGAAAGGCAGCGTCCACCCGTCCGGGAGATTCCAGATCCAGCTGTTCCTCCGCCGCCAGTCGCTGCTCCTCCGGGGACAGCGGATAGAAAAAGTCGTCCATGGACAGGGTGTGGGTCTCGAACCCGGCGCTGTCCAGCCGGTGCTCCAGCATCAGGGCGGTGGTGGTTTTTCCCGAGCCGGAGGGGCCGGCCAGCAGCAGGAGCGGACAGCGGTCGCTCTCTGCCCGGATGCGGGCGGCCAGCGCGTCCAGCCGTTCGTCATACGCTGCATCCGCTTGGGCGATCGTAGCCGATGCGCCTGCGGCCAGCGCCGTATTGACGGATTGTACGGATATGTTCATCGGGTATTTCTCCTTTACCGATCCCATTTGTCACACAGGGCGGTGATCTGGTCGGCAAACCGCGCCAGATCCTTATTGGCCCCGTCTCGGTTCTTCTCAATGATGCCCAACAGCCGCCGCCCGGCCGCCTGCAGCCGATGGAATACCCCCGCCGCCGTTGCTCGGCCGGGGGCCGTCCGGCGGGCGGACAGGGGCTGCCGATTGCCCTGCACGATCTCCGCGCCGGTGGCCAGATCATAGACGCTGCCCGGATAGGGCGCGGCCGCCGGGATGCCCAGCGTCTCGGTGACAGCGGCGGCAAAGCTGTCGCACACCGTGTCGTTGCCGTGGTTGACGAACACCTGCCGGGGCGGAGTTTCCAGATTTTTCAGCCAGCCCAGCAGCATATTCTTGTCGGCATGGCCGCTGATGCCCTGCAACGTCTCAATATGCGCCCGCACCTGAATTTCCTCGCCGAACAGCTTGACCCGGGTGGCACCCTCCACCAGCTGCCGTCCCAGGGTCCCCTCCGCCTGATAGCCCACAAACAGGACGGTGCTCTCCGGCCGCCAGAGGTTATGCTTGAGATGGTGGCGGATACGCCCCGCCTCGCACATGCCGGAGGCGGACAGAATCACCTTGGGGGTGCGGTCGAAATTGATGCGGCGGGAATCGTCGCTGGTCACCGACAGCTCCAGCCCCGGGAATCGGATGGGGGATTCGCCCCGCTGCCGCAGTGTCAGGGTTTCTTCGTCATAATAGGCTTCCATGTCCCCATCGTAAATATTCGTGGCCTCCACCGCCAGAGGACTGTCCACATAGACAGGGAAATCCGGGTGGCCCTTCACGGCGCCGTCCCGCTTGATCTGCCGCAGCAGATACAGCAGCTCCTGAGTGCGCCCCACCGCAAAGCAGGGGATCACCACATTGCCGCCCCGGTCGAAGGTGCTTTGCAGCACCCGGGTGAGGGCGGCGGCATAGTCGGGGCGCTCCCCGTGGAGCCGGTCGCCGTAGGTGCTTTCGATGACCACCCGGTCGGCGGCGGGGGGCGTCTGGGGATCCCGGATGAGGGGGCGGCGAACATTGCCCAAATCGCCGGAGAACAGCAGCGTTTCTGTCTGCTCTCCCTCGGTGACGGCGATATGAATGCTGGCGGAGCCCAGCAGATGCCCCGCATCGGTGAACTGCACCGTCACCCCCGGCAGCGGCGTATACACCTTGTCGTAATCGCAGGGCTGCAACAGCGCCAGCGTCGCCTGCACATCCTCGGCGGTGTACAGGGGCACGTATTCCTCACCGCCGTTGCGCTTTGCCTTGCGGTTGCGCCATTCCGCCTCGAATTCCTGTATGTGGGCGCTGTCCATCAGCATAATGCGGCACAACTCCGCCGTGGCGCCGGTGGTGTAAATAGGGCCTTTGTAGCCGTTCTTCACCAGCAGCGGCAGCTTGCCGGAATGGTCGATGTGGGCGTGGGTCAGCAGCACCAGATCCGGTTCCCCCGGCACCATCGGCAGCTGGGCGTTCTCATAGATGTCGGCCCCCTGCTCCATGCCGCAGTCCACCAGAATGTGGTACTGCGCCGTTTCCAGCAGGGTGCAGGACCCGGTGACCTCATGGGCGGCGCCTAAAAAATGCAGTTTCATACTGTTCCCCTCCGTTTTTATCCCTTTTCCTATATATGTATGCGGTTTCCCGCAAATTTATTAGGTATATTGTACCACGGTTACGCCGCAAAAAATGAACAGGCTGTAAAAATGTTGAACCGCCGGGGGAAATATGGTATATTAAGCTACGATGTGGCGGCAATATGCGGTATCGTCTAACGGAATGTATGGGAAATGCCTGGGATGTATCCCAAGTATAGGCGGAGTGAGCCTTCATCCGGGAGGAGCGGTGTGTATGCTGTTAAATTTGTGCTTGATTATGGTACGGATTCCTGCTCATGGGGTACGGAGGATTTGTTTGGACTTCCGAGCAATTAAAGAATTTTCGTATGAGAGCACAGCGTGCCGATGGCGAGTTGGTATCGGAGCTTGGCGAGGAATACCAAATCCGAAACCGTCTCCATCTGAGTCTGGGGATCATGGAGCCGTGATAAAAACGCAAATTTGTGTTTTCAAGCTTACTTTTTTTGCAACGGATGGTCGGCCCGGGCTGCCTGTTTCCTTCCCTGTTAGGATAACATACACGGTCACGGACAGAAAAAGAGGCCGTGTGTGGTTCTGTCTTGATCAGCACAATAGGAGACAATAGGAGATGGTATCATTCAGAAAACGGTAGACTTGCTTCGGATCATAGGTTATCCACCGGTAAACGGGAAAGGAGTTTATGTTTTTTATGCGTATGGTTGTGACTGACGCCGCCACGGTGGTGGGAGATGGCGTGACACTGGATTTTTTGCAGCCGTTCGGCGAGGTGACCGCGTACGATGTGACCGGGCCGAAGGAACTGGCAGAGAGGATCGCCCCGGCGGAGATCCTGCTGTGCAACAAGACCGCCATCCCCGCCGCCGCCATCGCGGCAGCCCCCGGGCTGCGGTTCATCGGCGTATTCGCCACCGGATACAACAACATTGATCTGGAGGCGGCCTCCGCCCGGGGGATCGTGGTATGCAATGTGCCGGGCTATTCCACCGAGGCGGTGGCACAGCATACCTTTGCGCTGCTGCTGGCGCTGCTCAACCGGGTGGGGGAATATAACCGCACGGTGGCGGCGGGGGATTGGATCCGCAGCCGCACCTTTGCCTATTTTCCGCTGCCCACCGCCGAGCTGGCGGGGAAGACCATGGGCATCGTGGGCTACGGAGCCATCGGGCGGCGGGTGGCGGAGATCGCCCGGGCGTTTGGGATGCCGGTGCTGGTGTATGGGCGGCACCCCATCGTCGACCCCACGGTGGAGCTGGTGCCGCTGCCGGTGCTGCTGGAGCGGGCGGACGTGGTATCCCTCCATTGCCCGCTGAATGAGGACAGCCGGAGGATGATGGACGCAGAGGCTTTCGCCCGGATGAAGCCCGGCGCGATCCTCCTCAATACCGCCCGGGGACCGCTGGTGGATGAACGGGCGCTGCGGGTGGCGCTGGACAGCGGACATCTGGGCGGCGCGGGGGTGGACGTGCTGTGCACGGAGCCGATGGCACCCGATTGTCCGCTGTACGGAGCGCCCCGTTGCTGCATCACTCCGCATATTGCTTGGGCGGGGGTGGAGACCCGCCGGCGGCTTATGGGGGTTGTGGAGGACAACATCCGGGCATTCCTCGCCGGGCAGCCCATTCACCGGGTGAACGCATAAGACGGAAAGATACAACAAAAATCCCCGGTCATCCGACCGGGGATTTTTGCTGAAAAAGAGGAGAAAAATGAAAAAGAAGGGGGAGGGAGTCTGTAGCCTGTGGCTTTCTTGCTCCGTCTGTTTCACAGTATAGCGGACGATTATGGACAAACCGTATAGAAATCATGGACAAATTGTAAACGTTATTTTACAAAATTTACGGCAGGCAGCTGTTCGAATGGTGAAAAACGTTGACAGGAGGATTTTTCTCTGCTATACTGAACAGAGATCACGGGCGCAGAAGCGCTCTTGTCACGGAGGATGAAAGCATGAAACGATGGTGTATTATATGCCTGTGCCTGGTGCTGCTGGGCGGGCTGACTGCCTGCAAAAAGAAGCCCGCCGACACGTCCGATCCCGGAGCATCAAGCTCGGATACCACCAAGGGGACGCTGCCGCCCGCCGAGGATAACGGCAACGATCTGGTCTGGGGCGACGACGGTCTGACCCCGGCCACCACGACCACCACCAAGGCCGGCGGTTCCGGCAAAGGAAACGCGTCCGATCCGTCGACTGCACCCGCACCGACGACCACCACGCCGGTGAAGGAGGAGGACGGAATTCTGCTGCCTGCCGAGGGGGCGAAGATTCTGCCGGAGAGTCACAACGGATACAAGTGGCTGGAGCTGGGGAAGTCCACCCACAGCGGCAGCGAGGCCTCTATCGTGCTGAAAAACGTCTCCAAGGGCTGGGAGACCGAGCAGAGCAAGTCCTTCGTGTATTATGCCTGCTATGACAAGAATGACAAGGCGCTCGGGGAGGGCAAGGTCAATTTCGGCCGCATCAATCCCGGTGAGAGCAAAACCGTGAAGATCGCCATGCCCGCCGGCACGGCTAAGCTGGTGATCACCAAGGCCGAGACGGAATTCTGGAGCTACGGTTGGAGGTAACTCCCGTTGCCCGTCCGGAGGAGACCGACGCGTCATGCGCGGTGCAGCAGATGCTGCACCGCGCATTTTTGCTCTTTACTGCAAAAAAGTGTTGCCAAAGGGAGGAATGTATGGTAAAATGAGCCTTATCCACTCCGCACATGGCGGGAATACCGGATCGGGAGAGTGACTGCCGTGGCGCAGGACAACCGCTCCGCACATACGCTGCGACCGAAGGATTTTCTGATTCTGACGCTGGCGGAGAGTATCAACGCCAGCGGTGTGACCGTGTTCCTGTCACCGGTGGATCTGTATGGCAGCGGCATCGCCCGGGGCAGCTGGATCTTTCGCTCTATTCGGTGGCGGCCTATGCCGCCGGGCTGAAGGCGATGGAATTTATCGCGGAGGGTGTGGATCGCTCCGAGTCCGCCAGGATCATCACCACCCGCCCCGGAGAGGTGTGCGCCGCTCTGTCGGAGACATGCGGCTGCGGCATCATGGGGATGGACGCCCGGGGCTGGTATGCGGACAGCGAAAAATCCGTGGTCTATATCGTGGTCAACCGGTTCCGGATTCCCCCGGATGCGGGTGCTGATCCACGAGGAGGACCCGGGCGCGTGCCTATCCATCGCCGAGGTGGCGGACGTATTCCATCGGTCGGACGGCTGATATGTGTAATTGACCCGCTGGAACGGGTACAGGAGGATAAATTATGAAGAAAAAACTATCGTGGGGCGAACTGCTGTCGGTGTCTGTGATGCTGTTCGGCATGTTCTTCGGAGCAGGCAACCTGATTTTCCCGGTACATATGGGACAGCTGGCCGGCCACAACGTCTGGTGGGCGCTGCTGGGCTTCGTCGTCACCGGCGTCGGTCTGCCGCTTTTGAGCGTGGCGGCGCTGGGCATCAGCCGCAGCGACGGGCTCTATTCTCTGAGCAGCAAGGTAGGGCATGGCTACGGGATGTTTTTCACCTGTGCGCTGTATCTCACCATCGGTCCCGCTTTTGCGATTCCCCGGTGCGCCACCACCTCCTATACGGTGGGGGCGGAGCGGATCTTGGGGGACAAAGCCGGCCCGGTGGCGCTGCTCATTTTCACGCTGGTGTTCTTTGCGCTGGTGCTGGTGCTGTCCCTGTGGCCGGGGAAGATTCTGCTGTGGATCGGACGCATTCTGACCCCGGCGTTTCTGGTGTTTCTGGGGGCGCTGGTGATCACGGCGCTGGTGCGTCCTATGACGTCGGTGGGCGCTGTGACCCCCGACCCTACCTATACCTCCGGCGCATTTGTCAACGGCTTTCTGGAGGGCTATAACACCATGGACGTGCTGGCGGGTCTGGCCTTCGGCATCGTGGTGGTCAATGTGATCCGGGATCTGGGTGTGCAGGAGCCGGGGGCTGTCGCCGGCAATACCGTCCGGGCGGGTGCTTTCGGCTGTCTCATCATGGCAGGCATCTATGTGGCCGTGGCCGTCGTCGGCACCCAGAGCCGGGGACAGTTCTCTATCAGCGAAAACGGCGGCATCGCCTTTGCGGATATTGCCGGGTATTATTTCGGCGCGGCGGGCAACTGGATTTTAGCCATCACCGTGACCCTGGCGTGTCTGAAAACAGCCGTCGGTCTGGTGACCAGCTGCTCTGAGACCTTTACGGCGCTGTTCCCCCGTTCGCCCGGGTATCGGTTCTGGGCGGTTCTGTTCACGGTGGTGTCCCTGCTGATCGCCAATGTGGGGTTGAGCACCATCATCACCTATGCGGTGCCGGTGCTGATGTTCCTGTATCCGCTGGCAATCAGTCTGGTGGTGCTGGCGCTGTGCGGCAAGCTGTTCCGGAATGACCGGGCGGTGTATATTTCCACCATCGCGTTTACGCTGGTGGCGGCGGTGTTTGATTTCCTCCAGGCGCTGGAGGGGGCGTTGCCGGAGAAAGCCAGCGCGTTCCTGCATCTGGCGGCGATCACCGATACGGCGGGAAAGCTGCTGCCGTTGTATGACATCGGGCTGGGTTGGCTGTGCCCCGCCGGTGTCGGTCTGGTGATCGGTCTGATCATTCATGTTGTGCGGCGGAAGTCCGTCGTGGCGTCAGCGGAATAAGGTGCGGCGCGCACCGCAGAGATCATGACCGGCGGCCTTGTCTTTCGGGACGGGGCCGCCGTTTTTTTGCGGCGCGGAAAATCTCTCAAAAGCTATTGACAAAAGTTTCCTTTTTGTGTACTCTAATAACAGGAGACTTGCGGGGTGTGCCGCCGGCTCCGATAAACCGATTTTTTGAGGAGGATTCACCCATGGAAGAAAACACCAATGTGAACTACGCCGCCCCTGCCGCTCCGGTCGCGGCTCCGGTTGCCCCTGCGTATGCCCCCGCTCCGGCTGTGAAGCTGAACACCAACCGCAGCCTGCTGAAGTTCATTCTGCTGAGCATTATCACCCTGGGCATTTACAGCATCGTGGTTCTGTCCGGTATCTCCACCGACATCAACACCGTTGCCAGCCGCTACGACGGAAAAAAGACCATGCACTACTGCCTGATCTTCTTCCTGCTCACCGGTCTGACGCTGGGCATTGCGCCGCTGGTGTGGTTCCATCGTCTGTCCGCCCGGATCGGCAAGGAGCTGAACCGCCGCGGTATTGCCTATTCCTTTGGTGCCGGCTCTTTCTGGGGCTGGAACGTGCTGGGCGCCTGCATTGTGGTGGGCCCCTTCATCTATCTGTATAAGCTGCTGCACGCCATGAACCTGCTATGCGCCGATTACAACGCCAAAGGGTGACATGATTGGTAAAAAAATCCGGATACCTGCAGGTGTCCGGATTTTTTTACGCCGATTTTGCCGAAAAAACGAGAAATTTACACAATTCCGGTAGAAAAGCCCTTGCAACGCCGGAATAGTTATGGTAAGATACAGTATAGATAGATAGACAAAACAATCGGAGTACGACGGCTTTGTCTAAAGGAGCGATCATCCATGGTGGCGCGGCGATTCCCTCACCTTAAGGCGGTGCTGTGCGGCACGGCGGTATACGCCGGATTCCTGTTGCTGGCTCGGCTGTGGGGGTGGCCCTGTGTGTTTTTGTGGCTGACCGGCATTCCCTGCCCCGGTTGCGGGATGACCCGGGCGTGGATCGCGGTGCTTCGGGGGCAACTGACCGCCGCCTTTGCCTACCATCCCCTGTTCTGGACGGCTCCTATTCTATATGGTTGTCTGCTCACCGACGGGCATTTATTCGGGCGGAAATGGGCGGACCGGGTTCTGTTGGGGCTGTTGCTGGCCGCTTTAGGCGTGCTGGGGGCGGGGCGCATCCTTGTGCCGGCCTGGAGACCCCCGATCGTGTAATTCTTGCCGTCCAACGGCTGGATATATTAAGGAGGAATCGACGATGATTTGTAGAAATTGCGGAAACCAGATGGATCCCCAGGCGGTCGTATGCGTCAAGTGCGGTGTCCCCGCCGGACAGGGTCAGAACTTCTGCCCCAACTGCGGCGCGGCCACGGCTCCCGGCGCAGCGGTCTGCACCCAGTGCGGCGTGGCGCTGGCGCAGCCCATCCCGGCCGGTGAGCAGAAGTCCAAGATGACCGCCGGTCTGCTGGGCATTTTCCTGGGCGGACTGGGTGTCCACAACTTTTATCTGGGCTATACCGGCAAGGCTATTGCGCAGATCTGCCTGAGCCTGTGCTTTGGTGCCGGCGCTGTCTGGGGTCTGATCGAGGGCATCATGATCCTCACCGGCTCCATCAACAAGGATGCTCAGGGCATCCCGCTGAA
>CAKUAQ010000035.1 GCA_934636435.1 uncultured Eubacteriales bacterium | reverse complement strand
CGCCCGCGTGGACGGTCGCATATTCTCGGTAGTCGGCATGGATCAGGGCAGCATTTTCATCATACAGAACGATTTTGCAGCCGGTAGTACCGACATCCAATCCACCAATGACCATTGTTCATTCCTCAATGCTTACCACATCATAACCCAGATAGATGCGGAAAGTTTCTTCCAGTACAAATTTCACATGACCGTTTGCTACCGTGGTATGATGCTTAAAGCCGCCGCGTGACAGACGGATCAGCTTATCCTGAAGATGGTCAATCTGTGCCACGCCACCGCAGCCGAAGAATTCCGGCTCGATGGGATCGTCGGTGAACGCGCCCTCGCTGAAATATACCGTGATCTTACCGTCCTCGGTCTTACAGTTGGAGAAGGTCATGGGGAACGCGCCGATGCGTCCCTCATTCGTGCCCCAACCGCTGCCGGGATCGGTTTTATCGAACATCTTGTGGGAGGTCACAGTACCCTTCGCCTCCATCAGCTTGTGCGCCGTTGAGCCGCAATGGAACAGGATCACCTTGTCGGGATCGTCGCCGTAATTGTTATTCCAATCCAGACAGGCGGCCGGACCCTCGGTCGCCAGCGCCAGCGCCCGCATGGTGATCGCGGAACACATATCAATTTCGCAGGAGGCGGTGATGCCACGGTCGTTCAGCTCGGATAGCAGCACGCACGGGCACACACGCAGGTATGTTTCCATTTCGTTCCAGCAGCGCAGGGCGATCGCATCCAAGTGATACGTGTCAATGTATTCGTCGATGACCACGCTGATCTTCGCCAGCATGAGCTTTTTGTCCTCCGGCACAGAGGAAAAGTCCGCATACCGCTCCAATGCGGCCTTTTTTGTTATAACCGCCGCATCGGTATCCGCCTTTGCCCGCACCAGTTCGAACAGTTCGGACAGGTCGAAGCTCTCCACGTTCTTAAATGCGGTGGTCCTGGCACCGATGCAACCGATGGTAAAGCGGCGCATCCCCTTCACCACCCGACACACTGCTGCAAAATCGTGCAGATTCTCGGCAAACGCCGGTGACAGAGGATCCACCACATGCGGCTTCATGACCGTATATGGGATCCGATACTGCTCAAATACATCGGTGACGGAAAATTTGCCGCAAAAGGCATCCCGGCGATGCTTAAAGTCCAGCTTACCGATTTCGTCGGGGTAGGCCTGCATTAAAATGGGGACGCCCGCATCCTGCAAAGCGGCCGCTGCGCCGTTTTCGTCAATAAAAATAGGCATACACAGGATCACGCCGTCATACTCGCCCTCGTGCGCCTTCAGCCATCGGGCATAGGCGCGTCCCTCATCCCGCGTCTCTACCGCCCCGTACCGGGTAGCTTCCTTATCCATCATGATGTACCCATAGCCTGCGTCGGTGACCGCCTTGACCATGTCCTGCCGTGCGCCCTCGATCAGCTCGGCGGGCATGAACCCCCGATTGCCGAAATACAGCGCAAATATCTGCCTGCTCATAAAAATACCTCCTTGTCAAAATTTCTGGTTTCATTTTATCCGGAAGTGTGATACTATGATAGATATCATCGTCCTAAAATCGGTAATTTTGTACGGAGGAGCGGATTTTTTGAACATTCGGTTGGATAAAACAAAAATCGAAGAGATGATGCAGGCGTTTTATTCTCTGACCGGCATTCGATTTGTGCTGTTTGACGCTGCATTCCATGAACTGACCTCTTGCCCCGGAGAGAGATGCGCTTTCTGTCGCCTGATGCACGACTGTGCCAAGACGCGCGGCAGCTGTCGACGCTCCGACCGCCGCGCGTTCGCCAAATGTTCGGCGGCGGACTCCCCCATCATCTACCATTGCCATGCCGGACTGGTGGAAGCGGTCATTCCTTTGCACGAAAACGAAACCATCGTCGGATATCTGATTTTCGGACAGATCACCGACAGAGTCGATAAAGCTCCGATTCTAAAGAAGCTGGATTACTGGGAAAATGGCTGCGGGATAAATCGCCGCGCGCTGGAGAGCGCGATCCAGACCATCTCCTGCAAATCCCGGGAAGATATCCTGGCCGCCGCCAAAATCATGGAAGCCTGCACCTCCTACATTCTCTATAAGGAACTGATCACACCCGAAAACAGTAAGCTGCTGGAATCGGCCAGAGAATACATCGACGCACATTTATCCGAGGACATCTCTGTTGAGACGCTGTGCGCTGAACTGCGTATCGGCCGAACCAGACTGTATGAATTGTTCCGCAAGGAACTACACATGGGTGTTTCCAAATACATTCTAAAGCGGCGCATGCATCGGGCAAAAAAACTCATTCGCACCACGGACCTGCCCATATCCGAGATTGCAGCCACGATCGGCTTCTCCGATTATAACTATTTCGGCAAGGTGTTCAAGCGTCTGTACGGACGTTCGCCGAGAAGCTACCGCAATACATAGGATCGACCCCGCACGAAGCTGGTCTTACAGCTTTGTACGGGGTCGTCATTGATCAAGCAGGTGTCATTTTGTCACAAATTGACAGGAAAGTCACGCATTTTGCCGGTCATACTACTACTGCAAACGCAAAACAAATCAAGCGGCGGCAAAACCGCTGCGATGACAGAGAGGTGTAAGAGTATGAACAGCAAGAGCATCGTTCCCGAGGCGCGTGAGGGCCTCAACCGCTTCAAGATGGAGGCTGCCAACGAGGTTGGCGTGACTCTGAAGCAGGGCTACAACGGCGATCTGACTGCCCGTCAGGCCGGTTCTATCGGCGGTCAGATGGTCAAGAATAAATGTCCCGTACGAACCTTGGAATATACCCGTAAGGACCGCACCGCTGCAGGGCACAAAACAGAGGTGCAGTATGTAGCTTCGATTGCTATTTAGATATCGCTTTCTCTCAGCTATACCCTTTATGATTGGCGGTGTTTCAATACAACGCAACCCACTGATTGAATTACCTTGAATATGAGAAATAAGAGAGCTTTTGATTAAGACGCACTACTATAGCTTGTACAGGCTTTTCAGCAGTCGCTTAGCGACCGGATTTTCACAGCGGAGATTCATAACAGAGACGATATAGGTTTTTCCGCAGTATTTCTTTTCTGCGAGAACCGGCACTTCCTTTTCGCCGTCCCAGGCAGTCAGAATCGGCGAAAACCCATCCGCATAAAACACCTTATCCGTCATCACGCTCAGCATATCCGTATCACGATCATACCAGAACCGGAAATCGTTCTTATGGAATTCCCGCACAGCCGGGTGTCCCGTTTGAGCTGAAACGTAATTCCGGGGATCGCAGGCTTTTACAAGAATTTTCTCCCCCGCCACCTCATGCTCGCCGGGCTCCAAATCCGTGATCAGCACCACATTCTCGTTATCCTGCACCTCCACATCGGCGAACGCTTCAAACTCGAATGCATTATCGGACAGTCTCTTTCCGGAAGCATCCGTAAGTACGGCTTTCAGCGAAAACCTGTGTCGGTCTGCGACCGCCGGAACGTCAAACGCTACCGTAACGGCGTAAGCGGACGTAGCACCCCCGCACGCAACGCTGGCATCCCCGCACAGAACCGACTCTCCCCCGTCCAGCAGTTCCAGATGCAAACGGCAGTTCTTCAATTCTTCCACCGTGTCGTTGCAGACATATACTTCTATTTTCGCTGTCTCTCCGGAAAAATATGTGAACCGGTCGCTGCGCAGGCTGACCATAATCGGCTCCAGCGCATTCCGATAGGCAAAATACGCCGGTTTCGGATTCCGTCGACAGTCCATGATGGATTTCATCCACCCGGAGGGCCAGGCGTCAATAAATAAATGGATTGCGTTGGACACCATCCGGTTATCCCGCCGGAATGCCTCGGTCATAAACCGGGCTGTAAACGCCTGATGGGCCTGTGTTTCCTCTATCCAGCCGTCCATATTCTCCGGACGATCAAAGAAACAGTGCTGCATTACGCCGGATTGGGCTTTGACAATGTTGCCCGGTGAAAACGGTTCCCGCAGCCACTCCTTTGGATAACATGTCTCCATAACCTCCCGGAAATCCAGTCCTTCCGCTCCGTATTCGCCGCAACCATAATACCACCCGTCAGCCACATGCTGCCAGTAGCCTTTATGCAATCGGCGAAACTCGATACAGTGATTATTATACCAAAGCGTGTAGCAATGATTGTCCGGCATCGAGCCCGGGGAAGGCGCATCATAATCGCCGTCCACATGTTTGATCACGCAGTCCGGACAATTGATTTCAGCCATCATATCGCAGGCTGTGAAAAATCGCTCCAATTCTCCCGTTCCAAATGTCTGTGCGGATTTTCATAGCTGTTCGGAAACGGCTCGTTAATGTAGGATACCACCACATTACACGGGTGCTTGCGCACAATGCGGATCATTTCTTCGCATTGCCGTATCCCCTCCGCCACCTTGCTGCGACGCATCACGCCAAACAGAGGCAGATCGGTTTGCGTAAGCACCCCCAGGCGGTCGCAGTACTCGTACACTTCTTTTTGCACGGGGCGCTGCGTCAGCCGCCAGAAGTTCATGTGGCACAGCTTGGCATACAGAATATCGTCAACGAGTTGATCCATTCGGCCGTTCAGCACATCCTGCTGTTCAAACCCCATCGTGTTTGCTCCGCGCAGCCGAATCTTTCTTCCATTCAGATAGAACATACCTTTTGGCGACGACTCTGTATCCTGAGTAAAACTGCGCATACCGAACGGCTGCTTGGCGGCATCGCACATTACGCCGTCAACGACCACCCGCACTTGCAGCTGGTATAACCAGGGCGTATCCACATCCCATATACGGGCGTCGTCGATCTTCAGCCGAATTTTATATACGTTTTTTCCGTATTTCGCCACCAGCCGCACACCGGGTAATTCGGTCGTGCATTGATTGAGGATGGTCTTGACCATATCGCCCGGATGCGCATACGCCAGCCACGGGATAAACCGGCGAAAACAGCACCCCCTACTGTAGAACGCAACTACAACAGGGGGCTGTTTTGCTCAGAGAGTATGTAAAGTCAGAGCCGCTCACAAAAATGCCGTTTCGCCAAAATGCCACAGGAGACATGAGCCGGGAGAGCGGTCTCGCAACAACGTCTCGGGAGAGTTTTTCCCCGTGGCGCCGAAACCGGAGCGCCTGTATCGGAGGCGATCCTCGCGTCGGGCGAAAATCGAGCTGGCGGCAGCGGGTGTGTGCAAAGCAATCATGCCCGGATCAAACAAAAAACGGCCCTACTCCGCTTGAAAGTCGGAGCAAGGCCGTTTAGTTCGTCGCTATTCTGCAACCGGAGGCTTTTTATTTGCCTCTTCGTAGGGAAACGATGCATTGGGTTTTCAATACAGCCACCAGGAGAAAGGCCACCAGGAGGGCGGAGAGCGCCAGCACTTGAGTTTGATCCACAGCTCCTTTTCCAGCTTCTGGGTTTCCTCTCCCAGAGTAATGAATACTTCGGTGTTTTCCAGCACTTCCTCCGAGGGATAGAACATGGGATCACCGGAAACCTCCGGATCCAGCTCCTCTAATGCCTCTGTGTGGGGCGTCGAATAGCAGATATACTCCGCATTGGCCACCGCCACATCCGTGCGGCACATGAAGTTGATGTATTGCTCCGCTGCCTCCTTGTTTTTGGAGGTAGACAGCACACACATGGCGTCTACAAACAGGTTTGTCCCCTGATGCGGCACAAAATAACCGATATCCTCATTTCCGTCGTCACCGGTGATCATATTGGCACCGTCGCCGGAATAATAGGGCGCCAGCCATCCCTCCTCGTTGGTCATCTTCTGGAACACCTGATCCATAAAATACCCCTGCACCAGCGGCTTCTGCGCCGCCAATGCATCGTATGCCGCCTGCCACTCCGCCGGGTTCTCGCTGTTCATGGAGTAGCCCAGCTTTTTCATGGCGATCGCAAAGCTGTCCCGGGCGTTGTCGAACATATAGATCTTGCCCGCATACTTCTCGTTCCAGAGAATGTCCCAGCCCTGTGCCAGATCCGCCTCATCCACATAGTTCTTATTGTAGAAGATGCCGACAGTCCCCCAGGTATAGGGCACGGAATATTCATTGGTGGGATCGTAGGCCAAATTGCGGTACGCCTCGTCGATGTACTGAAAATTCGGAATGTTATCGAAATTCAGCTTGGCAAGCATCCCTTCTTTGATCATTTTCCCGATCATATAATCCGAGGGGATCACCACATCGTACTCCGCCGCTCCACTCTCCAGCAGCGTATACATGGACTCGTTGCTCTCATAGGTCTTATAGTTGATCTTAATACCGGTTTCTTCGGTAAACAGGGCGTTGACATCCAGCACCTCATCGTCGATGTACTCGCCCCAGTTAAACACATTCAGCGTGATCGTATCACTGGTATACTGACAGCCACCCAGCAGGCCGCACAGCATACATACGACCAGCAAGCAGACCAGTTTCTTCAATGCCCTATCTCCTTTCCGCCGTCTTTTTGGCATCCCGAATCTGCCGGAGATTCACGATCACCAGCAACACCAGCACCGATCCGAACATCAGCGTCGATAAGGCGTTGATCTCCGGAGTGATGGGCTTTTTCGTCATGGAATAGATGGTCACGGACAGATTCTGCGCCGTGGAGCCGGAATTAAAATAACTGATCACAAAATCATCCAACGACATGGTGAATGCCATCAGCGACCCGGTGATCACACCGGGCATGATCTCCGGCAGCACCACCTTGAAGAAGGCGGGCAGCGGATGGCAGCCCAGATCCAGCGCCGCCTCATACATATGCTTGTTCATCTGCCGGAGCTTCGGCATCACCTGGAGCACCACATACGGAATGCAGAAGGTGATGTGCGCCAGCAGCAGGGTCAAAAATCCCGGCTGCAACAGCCCGGTGGCACGGTAGATCGCCACAAACATCAGCATCATGGAGATACCGGTGACGATCTCCGGATTGATCATGGGGATATTGTTGAGCGCCAGCAGCCAGCGGCGCAGCCGCCCGTTCATGCTGTATATCCCCACCGCCGCCATGGTGCCGATCACCGTCGCCACCAGAGCCGCCAGCACGGCCACCTCCAGCGTGATGCGCAGCGAGTCCAGGATCAACTCATTGCTGAACAGATCCCGATACCAATCCAGCGTAAACCCTCCCCACCGCACGCGGCTGCGGGAGTCGTTGAAGGAATAGACGATCAGCACCACAATAGGACTGTACAAAAACAGAAAGATGAGCGCATTATAAATACGGGACAGAGTTTTCACGCCATCATCCCTCCCATCTCGTCGTCATCCCGGTCCACCCGGCGCATGACCGACATACACAGGAGCATCAGCACCATCAACACCAGCGACAAAGCCGCCCCCACATTATAGTTACAGCCATCGCCCATAAACATGGACTCGATGACATCGCCGATCATCATGTATTTACTGCCGCCCAGCAGCTTGGAAATTACAAAGGTGCTGACCGCCGGGACAAACACCATCGTCACCCCGGACACGATGCCCGGAGCGCTTAGGGGCAGCACCACCCGCTTGAATATCTGATAGTTATTGGAGCCCAGATCCTGCGCCGCCTCGATGATCTTCGGATCCAGCTTCGCCATCACCGAGTAAAGCGGCAGGATCATGAAAGGCAGGAAGTTATACACCATGCCCAGCACAATGGCGGTATTGGTGTTGATCACGTGCCAGTGCAGACCAAATAACCCCAAGAACTGGTTGATCAGCCCCTGATCCTCCAGGAGCGTCATCCAGGCATAGGTACGCAGCAGGAAATTCATCCACATGGGCAGCATCACGATCATCACCATCGTGCGCTGTACGTGCTCACTGCTCCGGGAAATGCTGAAAGCAATGGGATAGGCCAGCACCAGACAAATGAAGGTCGCCAGCGCCCCCAGCCAGATCGAATCCAGATAAGTACCGATATAATTCCCGATGGCGCGGATATTGGCAAAGGTGAACGCTCCGGTCTCATCGGTAAAGGCAAACCACAGCACGATCGCCATGGGAACCACCGTGAAGATCCCCATCCATACGCCAAAGGGAGCCGCCGTGGAACGATTCTTCATTCCTCCGCCTCCCCGGCATCCTCCGCCGTCGCATCCGCCTCCGGGTCGGCCAGCTCGTCAAATTCCTCGGAATAGGAGCTGTAATCGCCGAACATACCGGAATAGGCAGATTTTTTCATGATATGGATATCCTCCGGATTCAGCACGATGCCGATGGTGGTATCCACCGGGTGATAGTCGGTGGTCTGGATCAGCCACTTAAAGCCTTTGAAATCCACAATGGTCTCGTAGTGAACGCCCTTGAAGGTGACAGCCGTCACCGTGCCGGTCAAATCTCCCTTCACCGGCTCCACAATATCAATATCCTCCGGACGAATCACCACGTCCACCGGCTCATTCGGCTCAAATCCGGCATCCAGGCAGCTGAATTGCCGTCCGAAAAACTCCACCAGATAATCCTGCAGCATCACGCCGTCCAGAATGTTACTCTCCCCGATGAAATCCGCCACAAAGGCATTCTGCGGCTCATTATAGATATCCTGCGGCGTACCGATCTGCTGGATTTCTCCGTTATCCATCACCACCACGGTATCGGACATGGAGAGCGCCTCCTCCTGATCGTGGGTGACGTAGATAAAGCTGATACCCAAACTCTTCTGGATGTTCTTCAGCTCCGACTGCATATCCTTACGCAGCTTCAGATCCAGTGCCGCCAGCGGCTCATCCAGCAGCAGTACCCGGGGATTATTGGCCAGCGCCCGGGCAATCGCCACCCGCTGCTGCTGTCCGCCGGAAAGCGTGGACACTGCCCGCTTTTCAAATCCCACCAGATTCACCAGCTTGAGCATCCGCGCCACCGTTTCTTCGATCTCCCGGTTGCTTTTTTTCTGCACACGCATACCAAACGCCACATTCTCATATACATTCAGATGTGGAAACAGCGCGTAGCGTTGAAAAATGGTATTGACGCTGCGCTTGTATGCGGGCAGACCGTTGATGCGTTTTCCATCGAAAAAAACATCCCCGCCGTCCGGTTCGATGAAACCGCCGATGATCCGCAGGGTCGTCGTCTTGCCGCAGCCGGAAGGCCCCAGCAGCGTGACAAACTCTCCGTCGGATATGCTCAGGTTCAAATCCTTGAGCACCGGTTCTCCATCAAAGGACACGGAAATGTTTTTCAGCTCGATGATCTTCTTGTTTTCCATTGTCTTGCATCCCCCTTTGCGGTAATGAGTTTCCGCCGGTCAAGCGGCGGCGCACCGGCTTCGGCAACGCCCTCCGCAAAGGGTTTTTCACAGCCAGACACGAATGTAGACTGCGGCGCTGTTTGGTCGGCACAAGCGATAAAAAATAGATGCAATTCGGGTTCTCCGAATAACAGGATACAATATAGAATGCTTTTCCGCAAATGTCAATAGGAAAACCGAAAATTTCCGAAAAAAATCGAAATTTCCCGGAATAAAGCCGGATTTTCTGCAAATTAACCGGGATTTATGTCATTTTGCTCCGGGTTGGCTCCGGATAATTCCCGTATGCTCTGAAATCCTATGCGATATACCGATTTTTTTACAATTAGGAGGAATGCCCGTATGTCCACGTCCGAGCCCGCCCGCTCCATCCCGGTCAAGGAACTGATCGAACGGTACAACCGCGAGCTGATGGAGACCTACCGGAAGCAATCGCCGCCCCCATCGACCAGCTGGCTGGATGCCGAATTTCCCCTGCCGGACATCGCCAGGGATCGCCGGCGGCTGGCGGCGGAAATGCCGGCGCAGGGATCTGTATCACCGCCTCCGGAGAACATCCCTCTGCCGCTGACAGGGTCCCCTGCAGCTCCGCCGCCGACCGCTCCCCCTTCGATCCCCCGTTTTCCCTATACCGACGGTGATCTGCACGGCGAGGTACCCATCGCGCCGCCCCCCGCCCCATCCGCAATGCCGTCCGCAGACACTGCACAAACGCCGCCCACTCCGGAAAAATCCCCATATGAGGGATATCTGCGGGTATTCGTCTATACCGGACAAACCGCTGAGCCGCTGCCGGGCGCCCACGTAACCGTCAGCCGGGAGCTGGATGACCGCACTCTGCTCTATGCCAACACCGTCACCGATCGGGACGGTCTGACCTCGGTGATCGTGCTGCCGTCGGTCGATCCGGCACAGACCATGCAGCCGGGGAGCGTCCGGCCCTATATTCCCTATGACATCCGGGTAAAAGCCGACGGATTCCGCACCGCTATCTACGAGGATGTACCGGTATACGGTGGCAACAGCGTCACCCAGTCCGCCGGAATGTACCCGGTGATCCCCAGCGGAGACAACTCGCCTCTGGTGTTCCGCTCCGGCGGCCCGACAAATCTGTAAAAGGAGGAACGACCATGACCGGAACCCCGTACATACCCAATCAGATCGTGGTGCATCTGGGTGCACCGGGGCAGGCGGCAGAAAACGTCTATGTGCCCTTTCCCGATTACATCAAAAACGTGGCCTCCAGCGAAATCTATCCCACCTGGCCGGAGGCAGCGCTACGGGCAAATATCTACGCACAGATCTCTTTTGCGCTGAATCGCTACTACACCGAATGGTACCGCAGCCAGGGCTATGACTTTGACATCACCAATTCTACCCGATATGACCAGTCCTATGTTCCCGGGCGGGATATCTACGACAGAGTCAGCCGCATCGTGGACGAAATATTCAACTCTTACGTGGTGCGTCGAGGCAGTGTGGAGCCGTATTTCACTCAATACTGCAACGGCACCACCACCACCTGCAACGGATTATCCCAGTGGGGCACGGTGGCGCTGGCGGAGGAGGGACTGGGCGCCTACGATATTCTCACCCGTTACTACGGCGATACCATTGATATCGTCTCCGATGTGCCCATCCGCAACGGTTTGCCCTCCTACCCCGGCCGGGTGCTGCGGCAGGGAGACAATTCCAACGACGTGCAGCTCAAGCAGATCCAGCTCAACCGCATCTCCTCCAACTACCCCGGCATCCCCAAGGTCGCCGCTGCCAACGGGCTGTTCGGTGTGGACACAGAAGATGCGGTGCGGGCGTTTCAGAGGATTTTCAATCTGACGCAGGACGGACTGATCGGCCCCGCCACCTGGAACCGCATCTCGTATATCTACAACGCCGTCAAGCGGCTCAGCGAGCTGGACAGCGAGGGGATCAGCCGGGATGAACTGCCCAGCCAGTTTGAGGGAGAAATTTCCCTGGGCAGCCAAGGCATCGAGGTGCAGTCTGTGCAGTATTTTCTCAATGTGGTGGCCGCTTTCTACAACACCATCCCCCGAATCCCCATCACCGGCATCTACGATCAGGCCACGGATGATGCCGTGCGCGCCTATCAGCAGACCTTCGGGCTGGAGGTGGACGGCATCATGGATCGGGAGACCTGGAATTCTCTCTACGATACCTACCTGAGTATCGTGGACACCAGCGAATTCATCGACGGCGGCGTACCGCTTTTTTCCGGACGGGCGTTGGCGCAGGGCTCCACCGGTGAGGATGTGGCCATGCTGCAGGAATATCTCAGTTACATTTCCCAGACCTATACCCAAATTCCGGCGCCTTCCGTCACCGGCGTATACGGTATGGAAACGGAGGCCGCCGTGCGGGCGTTCCAGCAGCTGTTCGGACTGCCGGACACCGGCACCGTAGGGGCGATCACTTGGGATACCATTGCCGGCACATATTCCGACCTGCGCTTCGGCAACGCAAAGAGACTGGGGCAATACCCCGGCTCACCCATCCCACGGGAGGAAACCGCATGAACGTGACAAACGACATCACCGCCGACGAGGCAGTCTATATCCGGGAACTGCAGCGCTACCTACGCAGCATCCAACGTTCCGTGCAAGGGTACAGCAACGTGCCGGTGGACGGCATCTACGGCCGGGACACCGAACTGGCGGTGCGGAGCTTTCAACAATCGGTGGGATTGCCGGTAACGGGGACGGTGGATCGAGTGACATGGGAGGCGCTGTTCGCCTCCTATCAGACCGTGGAATACCTCAACGCAAACCCCTATTCCGTCTATGCCTATCGCCAGGGGCAGCCGCCGCTCACGATCGGGATCCAAAACGATGCGGTGTATATGCTGCAGATCATTCTGCGGCAGCTGAGAAACAGCTATACGGATATGCCCGCAGTGGATACGCCCACCGGCATCTACACCGTCAATACCGCCGATGCCGTGCGCTCCATGCAGCACCGCTCCGGGATCAATGAGACCGGTGTCACCGATAAGGCTACCTGGGATCGGATTGTCACCCTGTATAACCGGGAATAACACCGTCGGAAAGGAGGTCGCCGTTTTTGTGAACCGCCGGGCTTTTGTTATGAATACTGCTGTGATGACCGTCACCTCGCTGCTGCTGCGGTCGCTGGGAATCGTATTCCGCATTTTCATCTCCAATCGGGTCGGTGCAGAGGGCATGGGTCTGTATCAGCTGGTGTTCTCCGTATATGTGCTGGGGACAGCCTTTGCCGCCGCCGGACTGACCACCGCTGTCACCCGCATGACGGCAGAGGCACTGGCGCGCAAGGAGCCGGAAACCGCTTTTCGCATACTGCGCCTATCGGTGGGGCTGTGTATCCTCTTCGGCTGTGTTTCCGCCGGTCTGCTGTACGGTTTTTCCCAGCCGCTCGCCCGCCTGATCGGAGACAGACGGGCAGCCTCCTCTCTGGCAGTCAGCGGGATTGCCCTGCCGTTCATCGGCATATCCAGCTGTCTAAAGGGATATTTTATGGCGCGCCGACGGGCTGCCCCTCCCAGCATGGCGCAGATCGCAGAGCAGCTCACCCGCATCGGTGGAATCCTGCTGCTGTTGCGGCTGGCCGGGGATTGCCCGCTGGAGGAGGCCTGCCGCATCATCATCATCGGCGACGCGCTCTCGGAAACGGTCTGCTGCGGCTGGCTGACCGCCGCCTATGCGTTGGATCGCCGAAAACTGCGAAAGGCATCTCCTCAATCGCCGCCAAGGGTCAAACGCGGCCTGTTGAGGCCGCTGCTGGCCATCGCCGTGCCGCTGACCGCCGGACGGTATCTCACCACCGGACTGCGCACCGTAGAAAATGTATTGGTGCCCGCCATGCTCACCCGATTCACCCGATCCGATGCGCGTTCTTTGGCGCAATTCGGAGCTGTAAAGGGAATGGCCTTGCCGCTTCTGTTTTTCCCCGCCGCTTTTCTGGTGACATTATCCAATCTGCTGGTGCCGGAGCTATCGGATGCCCATGCGCTGGGGCAAAAGCGGCAGGTCACAAAGCTCACCGGGCAATCGCTGCACATTACGATGCTGGGGGCCATGCTGATCGGCTGTCTGTTCACGGTGTTCGGTCGGGAGCTGGGACAGTATCTCTATCACGATGAGACCGTCGGACTGCTGCTGCAAATTCTGGGACCGCTGGCCCCAGTGATGTATCTGGATACCGTTGCCACCGGCCTGCTACGCGGGTTGGGCGAGCAGGTGCGTTCCCTATGGTACAGCGCTGCGGATTCGCTGCTGCGGCTGTCACTCATCCCACTGCTGCTCCCCCGATTCGGCATCACCGGTTTTTTGTTTGTGATGCTGCTGAGCAATTTGCTCACGGCTTTTCTCAGCACCCATCGGCTGCTGACTGTCAGCCACACACCGCTGGAGGTCGGCCACTGGGTGCTGGCGCCGGGCCTGGCTGCCTCTTTGGCCGGTGGCGGCTATGCCGCCTTGCGCCGAGCTCTCTCGTTCCCCGGCGGATGGATGGAGCTCATGGCGGGAATGTCCGCCGTGACCGGCGTGTATCTGGTGCTGCTGCCTGCGCTGGGTGGCATCACATCGAGGGATCGGCAGCAGCTACCGCGCCGCAAGAGTCATGGTGCCGGCATCCCGCAGGCAGAGAAAAAGGAACAGTCATCCCTCCAATGAGATGGCTGTTCCTTTTGTGCTGCTTCAGGGACGGTCGAAACCGGAGCGTTTCGTCCGTTTTATTTATGCACCGCGCGGAACCAGTCCTTTTTCTCCACCGGGTGCAGCTCCTCATACGCATCAATGGTCTTATCCTCGTAGATGACCGCCCGGATCACCGCTGCGGCGTAATTCAGATCGTAATACACGCTGCTGCTGTGAGCGGCGGGGGGATCCATCACAAACTCATACCGCGGGATCCGATTCTGCTCAAAGGTAGGGGATTTCAGCAAAATGTCAAATGCCAGACCCATGATCTCCCCATAGGACAGGGAGGTTTCCATATAGGGTGCGGCCGCCTTCGCCAGGCTGACATACTTCGTCTTGCTCATCGTCAGCGCCTTCCGGAACAGCTGCTCCATCACATACCGCTGCCGGTCGGTGCGCCCGTAATCGTCGGCCCCGCCCCAGATGTTTCTTACATACCGGATGCGGGAATAGGCCACCGCCTGCACACCGTTGGCGTGAATCAAGCCGGGAGTCGTCACCTTATACTGATTATAATCCAAATTCATATACCGGCAGATTTCCTCAATATAATCGTTGATGCCGGACTGGTGGGACGTGCCATGTGCCGTCACCTCCGCGTCGGTCAGAGTGATATCAATAGGACCGACAGCATCAATGATCTTTGTCAATCCGTAAAAATTCACCGTGACATATTCGGAAATATCCAATTGGAAATTCTTGTTCAGAGTCTTGATTGCCAACTGCGGTCCGCCCCGCAGATAGGCGCTGTTGATCTTATCATAGGTGGTTTTGCCGTTTCGCTCGATGGCAACCAGTGAATCCCGCATCACCGAAAACAGCTTGATCTTTTTCGTCTCGGAATTGAGACTGAGGATCATAATACTGTCGGACAGGCCCTTGAACTCATCCGGCTTACGGGCATCCAGCCCAAACAGCGCAATATTGACCACCTTGTCGCTGAAAGGATTCTCAAATCCCAATTCCTCCGGTTTGCTGACCTCTATGGGGTTGTATTTATATTTGGGCAGCCACAGAGAAATGCCGACCGCAGCGATCACGCCCACGATCAGCACACAGCACAACACCAGCAGCGCCAGACGCCGTGCTCTTTTTCTCCGACGGCGCTTGCGGTTATGCACCGTTCTTTGTGTACTCATACCTTACCGATTCCTCTCCGTCATAAGCCGCCGTCAACCATTGCTGTCCGGCTCCGGTTTTGCGCTCGCATTCGTCTGACTGCCCCGCAGGCTGGCACGGGTCTGGCGCAACTCCGCCGTCTGCTGCGCCAGCACCTCCTCCGCCCGGCGCAAGAGCGATTCGGTATACTCCTGGGCATTCTTCTTCATATCCCGCGCCTTTTTCTGGGTGACGGTCAAAAGCTCACTGGCCTTTTCCTGCGCCTGCCGCACGATCTCCTCATGGGATAAAATCTGATTACGCCGCTCCTCGGCGTTGCGGATGATGGTCTCCGCTTCCCGCTTGGCCGTGTCGATAATATCGGTCCGATCCCGCACAATATTCTTCGCCTGCTTTACCTCGGAGGGCATAGCGGCACGCACCGAATCCAGCAGACTGCGGATCTGTTCCACATCCACGACCACCTTGCCGCCGGACAGTGGCATCGCCCAGGCAGCATCCAATATATCGTCGATCCGCCGCAGATAGTCCTCTGTATTCATGCTCATATCTCAACGATCCCTTCTGTATTTTTCCAAAATATCCGGCAGAATGCACGCCGGCACAAAATCCGAAATGTCTCCGCCGTAACCGGCCACCTGCTTGACAAGGCTGGAGGAAAGGTACATATGCTCCGCCGTCGTGGTCAGGAACACCGTCTCCGCCCGACTGTTCAGCTTACGGTTGGTCAGCGCCATCTGAAACTCGTACTCAAAATCGGACATAGCACGCAAGCCCTTGACGATCACATCCGCCTGCCGCATCTCCACATAATCTGCCAGCAGTCCGTCATAGCAATCCACGACCACATGCTCCAAGCCCTCGGCCGCCACCGCCCGATCGAGCAGCTCCACCCGCTCGGTCTGGGTGAACAGCGGGGATTTGGCCCCATTGGTCATCACCACCACGATCACCCGGTCAAACAACCGGGAGGCGCGGCGGATGATATCCATATGTCCCTGCGTCACCGGATCAAAGCTGCCCGGACACACCGCCGTAATCATACGCTCTCCCCCTCACCGAAACGGTAGAAACGCAAACACACGCGGCCATAGCGCCGTGCACGGCTCAGATAAAAACGATCTACCTGCACCGGCAAAGCCGTATCGCTGTCGGTCTCGCAGACGATCAGCCCGCCATCGTTCACGTACGGTGCCACCGCCGGGAGCACCTGCTCCAGCAGCCCGGACGCATAGGGCGGATCCAGAAACACCAGATCGAACCGCTCTTTCGGACGGCGCAGATACCCCACCGCATCGGTGGCAACCACCTGTGCGTGCTCCTCCAAACGGGCGCGACGCAGGTTATCCCGGATGATCGGGATCGCTGCCGGATTCTGATCCACAAAAATGCAGGAGGCCGCCCCTCGGCTGAGCGCCTCGATGCCCAGCTGGCCGGAGCCGGCGAACAAATCCAGCACCCGCCGCCCCTCGATCTCGAATTGGATCGCAGAGAAAAGCCCCTCCTTAACCTTTTCGGTGGTGGGGCGTGTATCCTCCCCGGGGAGCGTATTGAGCCGACATCCCCGGGCTAAACCGGTTATCACTCGCATGAAGTTATCCTCTTACTGTTGCAGCTCCACATGGAACCGAGTCGTCGCGGCGTATTCCTCTCCCGGGTGCAACACAATGGAGGGGAACGCGGGCTGGTTCACACTGTCCGGGAAATACTGTGTCTCCAGGCAGAAACCGTCATACCGTCCCCAGCAATGTCCCGCTTTCCCGTGCTTTTCCTCCAGAAAATTGGCGGAATACACCTGCACGCCGGGCAGATCGGTGGAGCAGATCAATCGAATATGACTGCGGGGACTGACCGCCACGGCGGCCTCCCGCACAGCAGGCTGTTTTTCTCTGGCCAGCACAAAATTGTGATCCACGCCGCCGCCCATAGCCACCTGCGGATGCGCGCCGTGGATGCCCTCGCCCAGAGGCTTCGGTTTCCGGAAATCCAGAGGAGTTCCCTCCACCGGCATATATCCGCCGGTTGGATTGAGCACCTCATCCACCGGGGTGATCTCATCCGCATGGATCTGCAGCAGCACGTCCTCAACAGAGCCGCCGCAGCAGCCGTGTACATTGAAATAGGTGTGATTCGTCAGGTTCACCACCGTGGTCTTATCGGTGGTCGCGTGATAAGACAATGTCAGCGTATCCGCCGCATCCAGCGTAAACGTCACCGACACCCGTAGGGTGCCGGGATAATGCTCCTCCCCGTCGGGACTGGTGTATTCAAACCGCACCGACGGCGCATCGTTCTCCGCCAATACGGTATACCGCCAAATCTTCTTATCGAATCCCTCGGCGCCTCCGTGCAGATGGCCGTGGCGCGCCGTCTCATTGCAACATAGCTGAATCGGCTGACCCTCCAGCGTAAATTTACCGTCCGCGATCCGATTGCACACACGGCCGATCGTGGCGCCGATGTAGGAGCCGTTGGCCTCCACATATCCCTCAAGCGTGTCATACCCCAGCACAATATCCGTATCCCGGAAAATAAAGCGCTGGATGGTCGCACCATAATCCAGCACCGAAACGGCGGTTCCCCGTCCATTCATCAATGTGATCTGCCAAACCTCACGGCCGTCCTTCAGCTTTCCGAAGGGTACCACCTGTACAGACATTTCGTCTTCCTCCTCAGTTTTGAGATGATGTTTTCATTATGCCACATTTCGGGATATAATTCAATAGTTTTTTTGCAGTTTCAAGGAAATACCGCACAGAACCTGTGCGGCAGACTTGTCCACCGATTTTACATCCACACCCATAGCGACAACGCCGAAATCCGACGGTATAGCCGGATGCTCCCGGAAGCAACGGAGAATTCCGCCCGTAAGCGGCACCGGGACATATGTGACAGTTTTTTAAGAGACGGTGAAATACGGTGACCACTGAGCATACCGTTTTTCGCCGATCCCGGAGATGTTTTTCAGTTCCTCCACGCTTTGAAATCCGCCGTGGCTGTCCCGGTAGGCGATGATGCGCTCCGCAAACGCATCGCCGATGCCGTTGATGGTTTTGAGCTGTTCCTTCGTCGCGGTATTCAGATCCAGCATTCCGCCGGTCTCGCCGGCGGGAGGTGTCGCAGTCGATGCCGACGATGGCGTTTCCGAAACGCGCGGCGTGGTCGAGGGATCGGATGAGGGGGATGACGGCACGGATTCTCCGGATACAGACCATCCATCCGGTTGCGTTATCGGTACGGACGGTTCCCCCTGCCCGGAGCTTTCCGGGAGCGCCGACAGATCCGGCGCATACGGCTCCATCCGCGGAAAGGCTCGTCCCACCTCGAAAAACACCACAGCTGCCACGGAAACCGCCAGAAACCACAGCACCCGCTCCGTGGTCACCATCCGTCCGATCCGCCGTAAAAACCGCATATGCATTACGTTCCTTTCTGCCGGATTTCCTCAAACGCCTCCCGTACCGTGTGCACACCCACGATTTCAACACCGGGGCGACGGGTGACGGAGGAAAGGCTGTGATACGGAAGAATGATGCGCCGGAATCCCATACGCGCCGCCTCGCCGATACGCTGATCGGCATTGGATACCGCCCGCAGCTCACCGGTCAAACCAATCTCCCCGAAGGCAATGTTCTCGGCGGGAATGACGGCATCCTTTAAGCCGGAGACCAGCGCCAGCGCCACCGGCAGATCTACCGCCGGCTCATCCAGCCACAAACCGCCCACCACATTGACATACACATCCAGATTGGAAAACAGGTATCCGGCGCGCTTTTCCAGCACCGCCAGAATCAGGGAGAGCCGGTTGCAGTCAAAGCCGGTTGCCATACGCCGGGGATTTCCGAAGCCGGTCGGCGACACCAGCCCCTGCACCTCCGCCAGCATGGGGCGAGTGCCCTCGATGGTGCAGGCGACGCAGGAGCCGCTGACATTCGTGGGACGGCCGGAAAGAAGCATCAGCGAGGGGTTTTCCACCTCGACCAGTCCCTGCTCCCCCATCTCGAACACCCCCACCTCGTTAGTGGAGCCGTAGCGGTTCTTCACACAGCGCAACAGGCGATAACTGGAATGACGATCCCCCTCGAAATACAGCACACAATCCACGATATGCTCCATGACCTTGGGTCCGGCGATAGCGCCGTCCTTATTGACATGGCCCACGATAAAGGTGGGTATCCCCAGCCGTTTGACCGCATGCATGATGGCGGCGGTGCATTCCCGTACCTGGGTCACACTGCCAGACGCCGACGCGATGGAAGCCAAATTCATGGTCTGGATGGAGTCGATGATGAGAATATCCGGCTTCTCATTTTCCAGCGCATCCAGCACCGTATCCAGATCGTTCTCGCACAGCACATACAGCTGCTCCGCCTCCACCCCCAGCCGGTCGGCCCGCAGCTTCAGCTGTCCCTCGGACTCCTCGCCGGAAACATAGAGGATCTTCAGCGTCTGTCCAAGGTATGCGCAAATTTGCAGCAACAGCGTAGATTTACCGATGCCGGGGTCGCCGCCGATGAGCATGAGACCGCCCCGGACGATGCCGCCGCCCAATACCCGATCCAGCTCCTTCATGCCGGTCCGGTAACGCAGACGGTCGTCCGTTCGGATATCGCCGATGCGCTGCACCGTCGTCAGTCCCACGCCGCCCCGATGGCTGCGAGCCTCTGCGACCGGCTGACGCACCTGCTCCTCAATGGAATTCCACGCGCCGCACTGGGGGCAGCGCCCATACCATTTAGCCGATTCCGCCCCACATTCGTTGCAGACATATACCGGTTTATTCTTCCCTGCCATATTATCCTCCCTGGGCAGACGGAGCGGCCGGTGAACAGTCCGCCCTGTCTATTCCGTCCGATAATTCCAATAGCCGGTCATAATGCACCAGGCCATCTTCTGTTGATACTCCGGAGTTTTCAGCTGCTCCCGTTCTTCCGGGTTGGACAAAAATCCACATTCCACCAGCACCGCCGGGCACTGGGCATGATACAGCAGAAAGATACCGTCCGTCGCGCGCTTCAGCTCCCGGACATTCTCCGGCTGCAAGCCGGAGACCACGCTGCACCGTAGCTGCTCCGCCAATCGGCGGCTGTCCGGGTGATTACCGGAATAGAACATCTGCGCGCCATGGTACCGGGACGCCGAAAAATGATTCTGATGTATGGAAATAACCGCAGAAGCCGTCTGGTACAATTCCAGACGGCGGTGCATATCCCGGCTTTTGCGACTGCGGATGGTGCTGTCGGAATTGCCGATGGACACATCCTCCTGCCGGGTCATGGACACCGTCACCCCGCATACCCGCAGCATATCCCGCAAATTGAGCGCAATCGCCAGATTGATGTTCTTTTCCAATGTGCCGTCGGCCGCCTGAGCGCCCCCGTCCTCGCCCCCGTGTCCCGGATCGATGAGCAGGGGCGGCGCGGTCGACGCCACAGCCGCCGGCCGCGCCGCGAGAAGCCACGCCGTCCCGCCGCACAGACACAGGAGAGCCACCCCGCCGAGCCAACCGATGAGCCTCTGTGTTCGGGTCATACCTCCACCTCCGCACCCATTGTATGTGGGCGCAGGCGGAAAATATGCCGCCGTCAGATCTCGGAGTCG
>CAKUAQ010000034.1 GCA_934636435.1 uncultured Eubacteriales bacterium | reverse complement strand
TTGCAGAACAAATACTGCATATAGGCCAACTCTTTGCCGTTGCTGATCTGCCACGGATCCTCTGCCGTGCCGCTGCCTCCGGCAAACTTCGTTGCCTTTTTCCCGTCCCAGATCTCCGGCTTCGCCGCTATCGTCGTCCATGAAAACGCCGAAAAACAACACAGCAGCACCGCTGCGGTCAATAAGTACGAGAGGATCCGTTTCATATCACCACTCCATCACCTATATCGAAAAAACGCCTTGGATGTCCGGGGAGGAGGACAACCTCCTCCCCGGTGCATCGAGGGCACTTACTCAGTTATACGTCTCTCAGTTATGTGCGCGTTTGCGCGAGATCACCACAGCCGCCACGCTGCACAGCAACACGGCAAACAGCGCGATCGGGAACACCTCACCGGTTCTCGGAGACTCGGGCATATTCTGATTTCCGCCGTTGTTACCCGGCGTCTGGGAACCGCCGTTGTTTCCGCCGTCATCCGCCGGCTTGCTGAGCGTATAGGCGAACACCGGATAGTCCTTCTCCTGCGCCGTGAAGATCTTCTCGTCCAGCTTCATGGTTTTCACCGCATCCATGCCCTGCATCTTCGCGGTTTCAAGAGCGGTGATGTTCTTCGTCTGATCGTCCAGATCGTCGCCGATCGCCTTCCGGGTGCCGGCGATGTCCTTGTTGATGTACACATTCTTGATGGTGTTGCTATTGACCATGTTGCCTTCCGGCAGCTGACCGATGGCCGCACCGACCGACGTCGCGGTCTGGCCTTCTTTCTGCGTCACCTTACCGGCACTGAACGCATTCTCAACCGTGCCGCCCGCGACCTTGAAGTAGCCAACCAGACCGCCCAGGCGCTCATTCGCCGTGATCTCGCCCAGATTGTAGCAATTCTTAATGACGGTGTTCGCGTCCATCTCGCCGACGATGCCGCCGACAAACTTGAGACCGTTCACCGTGCCCAGGTTCGCGCAGTTCTCGATCGTGACATTCTTGCTGCACGCCGCAATACCGGCGGTCTTGTTGCCCCGCTCCTGCAGAATCGTAGCAGAGCTCACGCAGTTGCGGATCACCAGATTCTCGCCCAGCAGCCAGCCGGCGATACCCGCACAATAGTCGCCGCCGGTCGCCCGCAGGATCGTATCCTTCACGGTGCAGCCGTCGATCGTGCCGCCGTTCATGATACCGGCGATACCGAAGATGTACTTACCGCCCATGATGTAGGAGTTGGCGATGGTCAGATTCTTGATCACAGCGCCCTCGCCCATCTGCCACAGGAAGCCCTTACCGTTGCCGGCATTGGAATACAGGCCCTTGATGGTCATGCCGTTGCCGTCAAATGTACCGGTCAGCGTGGCGTTGCTCAGCTGGCCGATGGCGACCCACGCATACGCCGGAGCGGTATCGCCCCACTTCGCGTAGTCCTTGCTGTTCGCATTAAGCTCGATGTCCGCAGTCAGCTTATAGTTGAGTGACAGGAACAGGGCACCGGAGGCCACATTGTTGGAAAGCTCCGCAAAACGCTTGAGCTGATCGGCAGTGGCGATCTCGAAGGGCTTCTCCGCCGAGCCGTCGCCGCCCGCAAAAGCAAACTCACCATTGCCGAAGGCGGGATAGGTCTTGGTCACAAGCCAGATTTTAGTGTCCAGCTTCATGTTCGCCACCGCATTCAACCCCTGCATCTTTGCGGTTTCAAGAGCGTTGATGTTCTTCGTCTGATCGTCCAGATCGTCGCCGATTGCTTTCTGGGTGCCGGCAACATTCTTGTCGATATACACATTCTTGATGGTGTTGCTGTTGACCATGTTGCCTTCCGGCACCTGGCCAACCACCGCACCGACCGACGTCGCGGTCTGGCCTTCTTTCTGCGTCACCTTACCGGCGTTGAACGCATTTTCGATCGTGCCGCCTGCTGCCTTGAAGTAGCCGGCCAGACCGCCCAGGCGCTCATTCGCCGTGATCTCGCCCAGGTTGTAGCAGTTCTTAATGACGGTATTCACGTCCATCTCGCCGACGATGCCGCCGACAAACTTGAGACCGTTCACCGTGCCCAGGTTCGCGCAGTTCTCAATCGTAACATTCTTGCTGCACGCCGCAATACCGGCGGTCTTGTTGCCCCGCTCCTGCAGAATCGTAGCGGAGCTCACGCAGTTACGGATCACCAGATTCTCGCCCAGCAGCCAGCCGGCGATACCCGCACAATAGTCGCCGCCGGTCGCCCGCAGGATCGTATCCTTCACGGTGCAGCCGTCGATCGTGCCGCCGTTCATGATACCGGCGATACCGAAGATGTACTTACCGCCCATGATGTAGGAGTTGGCGATGGTCAGATTCTTGATCACAGCGCCCTCGCCCATCTGCCACAGGAAGCCCTTACCGTTGCCGGCATTGGAATACAGGCCCTTGATGGTCATGCCGTTGCCGTCAAATGTACCGGTCAGCGTGGCGTTGCTCAGCTGGCCGATGGCGACCCACGCATACGCCGGAGCGGCATCGCCCCACTTCGCGTAGTCCTTGCTGTTCGCATTAAGCTCAAGGTTCGCCATCAGCTTATAGTGCTTGGCCAGATACTCGGCAGCGGTCGCCGTGTTATTGGACAGGTCGTTCAGCTTCTTCAGGTCATCGACCGTCTTGATCTGATACGGATCCTCTGCCGTGCCAGTGCCGCCCGAAAACGGTCCGGTCCCCTCTGCAAGTGCAGTGAACCCGACCGAACACAGGCTCAACAGCAACGCAACAGAAAGAATGATGGATGCCAGTTTTTTCATATGTCTTATCCTTCCCGTCTATTGATATTTGAGGCGGTTTCCGCCCCTCTAGACAATTTTATTATAGTGCTCACAACAAAGCAGAATCAATATCAATATCATGTACTGATTTTGTTTTCATGACATTGTTTTGCAAATCGCCAAATAATCCGAAAGACAAATTGGATATATTGAACAACCGATGCAAGGTGCAATTGTGCACTTAGCCTTTAACCCCCGAACGGTCCATACTCTCTACAAAGAACTTCTGTCCCAGGATGAAAACCAGCAGCAGCGGCAACACGATCATCAAATAGACCGCACATCCCTGCACCGCACCCTTCGCTTCATCCGCCCCGGCGAATGCAATAATCATGCTCTGCTGCAACTTGACCATGATCGGCTGAGGTTTTGCCTGTGCATTAAACATTGCACCGACGACAACATCGTTCCAATAATTGATCATCGACAGCAGCGCCACGGTGATATACACCGGCACGGCATTGGGCAGCATAATGCGGAACAGCGTCCCCCACCGACCGCAGCCGTCCACACGGGCCGCTTCCTCCAAGGCCACGGGGATGGAACGGAACATCTGTCGGAACAGGAAGATATACAGCCCCGACCATAGCCCAACTCCAAGCAACGCCGGCAGGAAATAGATCCACATGGTATTAAGCAATTTAACCGTGAACGGTTGTCCGGTGAGCAGCCCAATCAGCTTGCCTAAACCGAAAAAGTCAAAATGCTGATATTCCAGATACAGCGGAATCTGCGCCGTCTGGATCGGCAGAATGATGCTGACGATCACGCAACCGAACAGCAGTCCGGAGCCGCGGAAATGATACCGCGCCAGCCCATATCCGGCAAGACTGGTCGATAGCAGCTGCGCTGCCGTTGCAATAATCGTAAACAGCGCCGTATACCTTAACGAGCCGAGAAAATCGAAAGCCTTGATCGCCTCGCGGAAGTTCTCGAATGTCACGGTTTTCGGCAGATACACGGTCGTACCCTCTTTCACTTCTGTCCAAAGGGTGAGCGACTTCGTCGTCATCTGAAACAGCGGCAGGATCATCAGGTAGGCAATGCCGAACAGCAACGCATACCGCACGATGACCCAGATCAGGTGGAATCGCCCGTACCGCGCATAAGCTGCCAGTTTTTTTTGTGCGGTCGAAAATGCTTCGACAATTTTTTTCATGGGCTATCCTCCTTTCAGTCCAGATAGACGGTCTTTTTAGAAATCAATTTATACACAACGGCAACCAGCAGCACCACCGCTGCCGAATAGACCCACGTCTGCACGCAGGCGTATTCAATCTTTTGCTGCATATTGTCGCTGATCGTCTCAATGATCGAGTTGTTCCGCATGATGGTACTGATAATCGAATAAATGGTACATAACAGGATCGTCGGCGACAGCAGCGGAAATGTAATCTTCCAGAACGTTTCCCATGCAGTCGCACCCTCCATCGTGCAAACCTCGTACAGGTCAGACGGAACGGCGCTCAAGCCCACGATAAACAAAACAATCTGAATGCCCGAAGTCCAGGCAAGCTGGAAAATATTATTGATATAGTAACTGACGCTGCTCATCAGGGAGTCGCTCAATCCGAAAGCAGCCATCAGTTCCTGCATAAAACTGCCCGCGCTCTCATTGACCACGAAGAACAAATTGCTCTCCGTAGCCAGAGAGGCGCCACCGGTCTGTCGGTTGAGCAAACCCATCACCGTTTCCGAAGCAAAAATAACCGGCAGAAACATCACGCAGCGAAAGAATAACCGGCCGGGAAATTTATCCTTCATCAACAGCGCCACCAGCATGCTGAATACAATCTTCAACGGAATCTGCCAGAAGAACGAGGCAAGCTGGGAGTAGATCTGCTTGAGGAACGATACGTCGTTGACGAGCTGAATGTAGTTTCTCATCCCCACCCATTCAAGCGCCATACCGTCGTTTGAAAACGCAAGGTGGTGAAAGGTATACACCAGCGAAACGATCATGGGCTTGGCAAACAGAAACACAAAGCCGATAATAAACGGGATCAAAAATTCGATGCCCGCCAGCTCTTTTTTGAGCCGGCCGCGCCGCAGCGCGGATGATTTGCTCACGTTCACTGTGCATTCCCTCCTTCCGTCACAAACTGTCCGGCCGGGACTGTCCGACCATCGGTCACATAGTCCTCACTGCCATGATTGACATATACCCGCACGCCGTTTCCGTACTCGGTCAGCGTTACCGTATCCGTCAGCCGACTATGCCGCACGATGGGCTGTCCCTCCACGCGGTCAAGCAATGCCTGTAAGGCCACAGCCTGAGAATAAATCACATCCTGCCAGCGGGCATAGTCACAGGCGACCAGTTCGCTGTGCGTGGAATTGATCAGCGTCGAAACATCCCCTGTCAGCACCGCATAGCGGATACCGCAGCCGCCCTCGGCAGCCAGCAGAAACAGCTCCTCGTGGTCGGCGGAAACATTCAGCGCACCGCTATAACTCGGCACGACTCCACGCAGCGCGATCTGCATGAACGGCACGCGGTAGTCGGTCATGTCGAATCCGCTGTCGGTCAGCGGCACATCCGTCACCCGGTCGGCATATGGGTACACATAGGCATTGGCTCCGTTGAGCAGCACCTCGCCGCCGGCCGTGCGCAGACTCTCCAGCGTTTGCCGCCACAAGGCCATCGTTACGCCGCTCGACAGCAGCCCCTGATCAGTGTCATAGTCCGAATACAACAGGCTGCCCAGTCGATCCACCGCAATCTTATTGCTGCCGAACGCCTGCTGCGACCGGAAATATCCGTCTGCGAGCTTTGGCAAAAGCTGCGGCTTGAGCAAAAACCACCGGGTGCTCATATCCGCCAGACCGGTATTCTGCTTATATTCATACTGATAGGAATACCCGCCGAAGAAGGTCTTGACCGAATGGTCGCTTGTTCGATAACCGTGTCCGTTCCGGTAAATATCCAGCGGATCCCAGCCGAAATACAGCGCACTGCCGGTATCCTCGGCCGTTTGCAGGAGCGCCTGCAGCGTTTGTTTTGACCCAAGCGCTTTAGCGGCCGAAAAGCGCGTGACAATACTTTCGCGGGTCCCGCCCTGCTGCGCGCCGATGTAGCGCACCACCGTATCCTTTAACCCGGCAGCACGGCTGTCTTGCAGCACAGTAGCCAGCGACTCGTAGGTTGTCAGCGGAATGACCACGTCCCGCTTCACACCGAATACGTATTTCTCCATCAGCACGCCGCCATAGGCATCCAGCGCAAGCGCGCTCTGTGCGGCAGCGGGCGATTGTCGTTTTTCCAGCAGATAGGCGCGATAGCTGTTCGCCATGCCGGTATAATCCGCCGCATCGGCAGAGAGAAACCGGTATTCCACCGAAAAATTGCTGTTTTGCAGCAACGGCGCGCCCGCATCCATCAGGCCGCTGGATGAACCGCTCACCGCATAGAAAGCACTGTTGCGGTATTGCAGCTTGGCGTACACCTGATTATAGGCGGACACCTTGCGGCTGACTGTGGCATAGATCACCGCATCGGCATCGCCCTCCGTGATGATTGCCGCAAAGCCCTGTCCGTTCTTGCGTATACCGAATACCGGCATACAGGCCGTTTGTGTTGCATCCGGCGCCGTATCCTGCACGACCATGGCGTTCGCCCCATACACCCGCTGGCTGTATACATCGAAACGCTCCTTGCGGTTGTTGAACTTCATCACCGCACCGCTGCCGTCCGGCACCACCATATAGCCCTCATCCGACAACCCGCCCGCTCCGAAGAAAGGCAGCAGGCTGACATCCTGCAGCAGGTACTTTTCCGTCCACAGTTCTTCGATGGCATCCGCCTCCAGAGTGGCACACAGACCGTTTTCTGTCAGCGCATAACACACGGGTACACGGATGCCATAGGTCGGAAAGCTGAACGTGAACCGGAGACCACCCTGAGTCTCAGCCACATCCATACCACCCACACGCAGCGAGGCATTCGCCGTATCGGCTGTGGCGGTTGCTCCCGTTTCCACATCCAGAACCGTCAGCACCAGCTGCGACGACAGACGGCTCTTGACCGGCGCTATTGAATCGCTGTCACGGTCCTGGGGATTGCTGTACCACGCCGTATTCGTCTGCCGATCCAGCACACACAGCTCCCCATTGGCCGTATCCGCCTGTAAGGTGAAGCGGTCATTCTCCGCCACCGTATGCAGACCACCGGTTCCGTAATCCCGATTGCGGTTCGCCCGGATCGGTGAAACAGTTTCTTCGTCGGAGCCCTGCGCGCGCAGACGGTCGTTCTGTACCACACCGGCCGCACCGATCCCGGTCAAGGTCAGCAGCACCACGGCCAGTGCCAACGCCACACCGCGCCCGATCCACGCCCGATGCCGCCGGATAGCCGAAAGCACGGCGGGGGTCTGATTCTTTTTCATTCAATATACCCCCTTACCGATATTGCAGCTCCAGCACAATCGTAGAGATAAACACCACGATCTGCTGATAGAGCTGCACCACAATCAGCCCGACAAAAATGATGATCACGATTCCCACGACCGTCAGCACCAGAGAAAGCAACGTCATCCCGGCCGAATATTCGTGCACAGCCTGTAAGCCGAGAAACACGATGATGAAGCCCCAGATCACCGCCACCGTGACGGCATATTGGAAAAATGTCGCCGCCCCGCTGTTGGTGATGTAGCTCAACAGGATCTCGCAGATCCGCACGGCGATATAGGGCACAAGCGCCGAGGCCCCCACCGATGCGATGTGCAGCAGCCGTCCCTTACCGTCCAGCAGCGTGCAAAAGCACCAGTTGGCAATCACCGCGATCAGGAAGGTCAGGGCGGTGATCACCGCCACGCGCAGCAGACTTTTTTCCTGCCCGACATACGCGTTCAGGTCAAAATCCGTCAGCTCGATGGCACACAGCTCTGTGAGCATCCACAGCAGCACGATCAGCACCGTTTGGAGACCGGAGAACTTCCGGTTATACTTCATCTCCTGAAAGGCATCCGACGGATGCAGAAGCGAATAGAACAAATACCAGGCGGGACTTTTATCCGCATAGGCGCTATGCTTCATTCCGTCTCTCCTCCCTTCCGGTGTGCGCGCCGCCACAGATAACGGACAACGCGCGTGAGCGGCTCATAGAAATAAACCAGCAGGAACACTGCAATCACCGCAATCGCCACGGTGGCGAAATTTCTGTTCAGCCACTGCTCCTGACGGGCCGCCTTGGCCAGCGCATAATCGTCCTGGTCCATGGCATTTTTGAAATACTCCATGGCCGTGGTGTATTCGCCCAGCTGCATATACGCCTTGCCCATGCCGATGTGGGCACTGAACAGATTTGCGTTTTTGCGCAGCAGATCCTGCCACAGGTCGATACACTCGGCATACCGCCCGTCACGATAGAGCGCGAGCGCCTGCTGCAGCGTCTGACCGTAGGAGGTCTGGGTAAACACCGACAGGCAGTTCTTACCGGCGTCCAGCACCAGCAGCTCATTGCGACTGTTGCTCTCCAGCGCGACCGGATCCCTGAAGGTATCCTCTGTCGCTCCCTTTCCGCCAAAGACTCCCAACAGATTGCAGTCCTGATCATACTGGTAGATGCGCCCGCTGTTACGGTCCACTGCCATGAACAAATCGTTGGTATCCACCGTGATGTCGATGAAATTCTGCTCCCTCTTAGCTGTCTCGTCCGGTTCGCCGAATTTGGTCTTGGAGAGCAGGTCGTCCCCCACGGCGTTGAGCTTTGTAATCTCGGCGCTGGCATTGCCCGCACTCGGTGTCACGGCGTAAATGCACCGATCCTTCTCCGACCAGTAAATGTTGTTATACTCGGTGGATTGATAGCTGGTCGAGGCATTGTACTGGGAATAGGAGAAAATACGCCGCCACACAAACTCCTGCAACACGTCAGCCGTTGTCTCGATCGTGTTCGCACCGAAAAATCCGCCGAAGCTGTCATCGGGGAAAATGATCAGCAGACCGGTATTCACATTAGCCGACTGGGCGAACACAATACCGAGATTATCGACAATCAGCTTGGTCGGCTGAAAGCTGAGGGAGGCGTCGATCAACACCGTCTCCGGCTTCTCAATGATGCGCTCCACATTCCCCTCAAGGTCGGACACCAGGATACGGTCGTTGCCGGTATCGGAAATGTACAGGCGGCCTTGACCGTCGTGATAAAACAGCCCCTTCGGCGCACTCAGAGTCAGCTCCTGTCCCTGATAGCGGAATGCGGAAAGGGTGCCGCGGTAGGCGCACCGCTCGTCCAGCATCACCACCCGGTTGTTCCCGGTGTCCAGAATGTAGACCCGGTCATCCGCATCCACATACACGTCCGTCGCCTCGGAAAAAGCGCCGCAGGGCATATCGTCCCCCTGCACAGTGTAGCTGAGCGCGTAAATATCCGGCGAATAGACAGGCTCGTCGTCCGGATCGAAAATGTAGGTCGCCGCCGCGCCGGACAGAGAGAAAACCGCCGCCAGTAACGTACCGGCCACCAAACCGGCGAGTGTACGGCGCAAACCGCGCCGCCGAAATTGCTTCGTCACAGCTTTCCCTCCCTTATTCTTTGATACCGGAATGCGCCATCGTTTCGAGCATCCGGCGCTGCGAAATGACAAACGTCACAATCGGCGGGATCATCAACAATAATGTCGCCGCAGCGGCCACGCCCTTACGCGCCGTACCGCTGGAGGCAGTGATCTGACTGATTGCCGTAGGCAGCAGCTTCAGCTGCTCGTCGAACACCGTCGCGCCGGAACCTGCGTTCCACAGGCCATTAAACGTCAGCACTGCAACCGTAATCCAGGCGGGCTTTACATTCGGCATAATGATATTCCAGAAAATCCGCAGTTCCCCTGCGCCGTCGATGTGGGCGGCATCCAGCAGAGATCCGGGGATCTGCAGCATGAACTGCCGCATGAGAAACATATACAGCGTCGAGGCGACGGACGGCAGGATCATAACCCAATAGGTATTGAGCATACCGAGCTTTGCTTCGATGATGTACACCGCCAGGCTCGTTGCGCCGCCGGAGAACAGCAGCGTCATCATGATGAGGCCCCACAGGAATTTTCTGCCGACAAACTCCATCTTGGCAAAGGGGTAAGCCGCCAGCGCCCCCACCACTACACTGAGAAACGTTGAGCCGATGCTGACAAACAGGCTGTTGAACAGATACCGGGAGATCGGCACCGTCAGACCGTTGCTCAGCGAAAACAGGTCGGAAATGTTCTTTCCCGTGGGATTCACCACATAAAAGCGCGGCGGGAAAATGAAAATTTCCTCCGGCGGCTTAAACGCCTGCACAATGTTATAGTACAGCGGAAAGCCCATGAACACGGCCATCACGATCAGCAAAAACAGCACCAGCGCATCACCGGCACGGGATCGGTTGACTTTCTTTTGATAAAACTGTAAATGAAACTTTCTTTTCAAACCGATTCCCCCTCAGTCGTCCCGCAGCACGCGGTCGATGACCTTGTTGACCAGCAGCATGAACAGCAGCAGCACCGTGGAGATCGCGCAGGCATAGCCCATCTCGTAGCGCGTGTTGCCGTAATCGTTGATATGCAGCATGATCGTGTGTGTGGCATAATCCGTAGACGGGTTGCCGGTCAGCGAGCTCATCACAGTCCCAACAGTGAACGACCCGCTGATCTGCATCACCGCACCGAACAGCAGCTGCGGCTTCATCTGCGGCAGCGTGACAAACAGCAGCTCCTGCGTCCGGTTGCGGATGCCGTCGATGGCCGCGGCCTCATACAGCGTGGTGTCCACCGTGCGGAACCCGGCGAGGAAGGACAGAAAGCTGGTGCCGAGACTGAGCCACAGCTGCACGATGATGCAGCAGACCATCATGTACCGGGTGTCCGTCAAAAACTGCAACGGCGCATCAATCAGGTGCAGATTCAGCAAAATGCCGTTGACCACGCCATGGCGATCACCGCTGAAAATGTATGTCCAGATGGTGAAAGCGCTGCCCGCGATCGTGGGGGCATAGAACAGCAATGTCATCACGGCGCGCAGGGTCGGGCTCAGTTCATTGATGAGCCAGGCAAAGCCGAAGCAGGCGATATACCCTAACGGTCCGCAGATAAACGCGATGAGCAAGGTGTTTTTCAGCGCGATGATAAACACATCGTCGTTGATGAACAGCGACCGGTAGTTCTCAAATCCGATGAAATTCGGCGTTTGCAGCATATTGAAGTCCGTAAGACTCAAATAAAACGAGAACAAAACCGGAATGACCTGGAAAATGAAGAAGAATGCCATAAACGGCCCAATCAGCGCATAGGCAGTCCGGGAGGCACGCAGTTTCTTTTTGAACCAATAGCTCTTTGTATCTGTCACTGTCCGTTCCTCCTTTTTATCAATTGTTGAGCGAGAACTCGTTGCGTTTACGGGTGATCTCCGAGTTGATCTTGCCCGTCCATTCCCGCAGCGTCTCGCGGGCGCTGATGCCGTTATAGATCACGTCGCGCTGGGCGTTGTTCAGTCCGCGGGTGATGTAATAGTTGCCCGGCACGATCGGAATGTATACAATATTCTCCATCTGCGCGTGCAGCAGTTTTTTCTCCGCAGACGACCAGTTCAGCCGGTCGAGCGCCACACGGTTCGCCGTGGCGTAGCGCCCGGCAATACCCAGCCGTTTCTCCAGCTCCGTGCCGTATTCGGCCTGCACATCCGCCGAGGCAAACCAGCGTATGAAATCCCACGCCGCGTCCTTGACGGTCTCACCGGCCGAAGACAACATAGAAACCCCCTCGCCGCCGCTGTCGGCAAAGGCACAGTTCAGAGAGCCGTCCGCCTGCACCGTGCCGGGCGTGGTATACATGGCCCACAGGCCGTTGATCTCCGGCGCAGAATACTTAAGCGTCACATAGGTGCTGTACCCCGCCAGAGCAATGGGCATCTCTCCGGTGCGGAAACGCGACACGAGATCATAGGAGAGCGGGAAGCCGTACAGCGTAAAATACCGTCCGACCGTTTCCAACGCTTCGACCGCCACGTCCTCCTCAAACAACACCTTCGTCTGCTTCTCATCAAAATACTGTCCGCCGTTCTGGAAAATCAGCGTTGCGAACGACGGCGGACTCCCCAGCGACATATTCTGCCGTTCCAGAATTTGTGAGATGTCGATGATCTCGTCCCAGGTTTTCGGCACCGACAGCCCCAGCTGCCGGAAAATATCGGTGCGTACAAACAGCATGGGAAAATCGTTTGTCAGCGGAATGCCGTACAGCTCATTTTCCAGCGTCATCGGCGTAAACGAGCCGGGAATGTATTCTTCCCGCAGCTCGTCGATCCCTTCACGGTTATCCAGCGGCTCCAGCGCGCCGCGCAGCGCCAGATTCACCACAAGGTCGGCGTTTGTACCGATCACCACATCCGGTCCGATGCCGGACACAATCGCCTGTGTCAGCGATCCGGTCACCAACCGTGTACGCACACCCACGCCGGTGGGCGGCGTGTATTTCTGCCGAATCAGCTGACAGATCAGCTCATACTGTGTCTCGCCGCCGCTGATCAGCCAGATATCCACTGTGTCGTCGGCTGTTTCCGTCTCATCGGCCGTGCGCCCCTCATATGAACGGGAGAACGACCGGATGAACTTGCGTACCTGGAAGCACAGCGACTGCCAAAATGTCATCTTTGTGCGGGGCAGGCTTTCGCCGGGCGAGTATACAGCAATATAGTCAATATCCAGAGCCTGATTCTGTAAATCAATCATCTTCTGCGACATACCGCTGATGATGTCCTTGAGCGCGGACAGGCGCGAATTATATGTAAGCGACCCGATATTGTCCGCCATCTCACCCAGATCAAAAATCACGTCCTCGATATAGGCCGTTTCCGCTCCGCGCTTGCCTACGACGCGGATCAGGCGATTCACTTCCCCCTGCAGAATATCGCATGCCTGCCGCAGATTGGGCACCAGATCGGGGAGCGCCTTATCCAGATAATAGTCCTTATACGGATCCGGCTCCGAACCGGTGATCATCAGCACCGCCAGATACTGATCATTGAGCAGAGCACTGACATTTTCAAACACGCTGATCGTTTCGGACAGGTCGCCCAAAACATTTTCCAGCGTAAGCGTGTGCTCCCCGGCGGTCAGATACACCAGATAGTCCTGCGCCGCATCGCCGACGCTCGCCATCTCCCACCCGGTGCAATACCGGAAGGGAATATCCGCCATCTCCTGATACGGCAATTCTCCGTCTATGTACACCGCCCGGGAGGAAAACAGACCGTCCAGATAATTTTGCCGGTATTTGAACGCCAGCTGATAAAAGCCCTCCTGCTCAACCGAGAAATTCCACGTCAACCACTCGCCCGGCGTCGTCCACTGTGCCCCACCGCCGATATTCACCAAATCCTCATCGTAGGAAAACGGCTGCAGCAGCACACTGCCGGTGTCCGCCTTCGGAGTCAGTGAAGCGTCCGACTGGGAAACGTGATCTTCCCCCTGAATCAGCTGCAGCACGCCGGTCGTGTCCGCCGCACCGCGCTGCTTGTGGTAGGCCAGATAATCCCGATAATCCAGCACATATTCCTTGGCGCTGAGCGTCAGCGCCTCCAGCAGAAACGGGATGCCTTCATCCACCTCGAACGACAGCGTATGGGTGCCTTTTTCCAGATAGACACACACATCGCCCACGAAGCCGGACTGCTCCCGCAAATAACGTGTCTGCCACTCGCTGCGCTGTTCCGCCGTGTGATAGCCGCCCGCATCGGTCGCCGTTTTGCTGTCGAACACACGGGAGAGCGAACAGGTGCGCGCCTCATCGTACGGGTAGGAATCATCGACCATCACGCCAAACTCGATGGCATAATCCACCTCCGGCAGCGCCAGATACCTGGCGCGCAGATAGTACATTCCGCCCTTTTCCACCGTGACCGGCCAGCTCACCACGCCGCTTTCCGTCGCCAGACAGACCCCTGCGGCCGAGCCCTCCCGGTCCGTGTACAGCTCTGCTGCCTTGGGCGAACCGGAAACCACGGCGGCAGTTGTAACATCTATCTCAATCGACTGATCGGACGTTTTTTTGTCCCCATATTTCCTCTGATAGAAATAATAGGACGTTCCCGTGTCCTGCGCGGCCGCGCTCGCCGTGATCCCGGTCCCGCCGCCGGTATCTTCCGCCCCAGCCGGCAGCGGAACACACAGCCCCGTTGCCAGCAGAAGCGCCGCGGCCGCCCAGGCTGCCGCTCTGTGCGCTATCATTCTCATATTCATATTCATCGCTCCGTTTCATTTGTTCCGTCGATCACAGGTACTTCGATGCGGGCCGTCACGCCGCCGGCATCGCCGTTGGAGCGCAACCGTACGCCGTATTTTTTGCCGAAAATCAGTTTAATACGCGTATTGATGTTATGCAGCCCGATGCCGCTGCCGGCGCTGGTAAACTCCTGCTCCAGCGAATCGTTGATCCGTTCCACCACGCCGGGCGAAACATACTCGCCGTCGTTCTTCACATCAATATACAGGCTGTTGCTCTCCATGCCGGTGCGCACCGTAATGGAACCGATATAATGGCGGGCGCTCAACCCATGCTTAATCGCGTTCTCGACCAGCGGCTGGATGGAGGCCTTGAGCACAAAGCACGTCTCCGTTTTGGGGTCAATCGCAAAGCCGAATGTAATCTTATCCTCATAGCGGGTCGTCAGAATCTCTATATAGAGCCGCACATACTCCAGCTCTTCCCTCAGCGGAACCAGCACATTCTCATCCCGAATCAGGTTGCGGTACAGCTCGGCGAGTTTTGTCAGCATCACCGAAGTAGGATTGCCAAAGCCGGACTCGCTGACCGACGACCACTTAATGATCTCCAGTGCGTTCGATAGAAAGTGCGGATTCGTCTGAAATTGCAAGGCCCGCGCCTGTGCCTCATTAAACGCCTGCATCCGTCCTCGCAATTCGCGGGCGGTCTGATCGTTTTCCTCCATGACGTTGATAATACTGCTGGTGATATACAGCAGTTCATTTTCCTTTTTCCCCACCGTCGGATCCGTGTTGGGGTCATACGGATGCCGGATCACATCCAGAATCCGCCGCATGGGATAATAGGTGAAGATGGTGATCACAGCAATCGCCAGCACGCTGCCGACAGCCAGCAGCACAATGGTCAGCGTAAGAAAATGCCGATAGCGTGCTTCTTCCTCCGTGAAAAAGTGCTGCTGTGTCACCAATGCGTAAGTGAAGCAGCGATGCTCCGTCTCCATAACCGAGAAGATGGTACCGCTGTTCGGCAAAATCCGCGAATGGCCGTCCTCCGTATGCATGAGATCCTGCACAGGCACCCGCTCCACCAGTCCTTCCGGGTCCTCGCCCCGGTAGATTGTGCGCCCGCCGTGATCCAGCAACAGCAGCGTGCTGCGGTTCTGGCTGCGGTTCTGGCTGATGGTCTCGCCCAATTGGCGCAGATCGATCTCGATGACGACAAATTCGGTCTTTTTCTCCTGCTGCGTGTGCATCGGGCGGTAGAGAATGATGCGTTCATCCTTCCGGCTGTTCAGATAATAGGTTCTGTCATCGTCAATGATCTCCGGAAAATGCGTCCATGCATCGTCGATCCGGTCGGCGGAAAACAGCCCGGTATCGCTGAGCACCGTGCGGGTCTTTGAAGCATACAAAAACAGGTGACTGATGCACTGAAAGCTCTGCTTATACCGCTGAAACTGTACCATCAGATGGTTGCACAGCTCCTCATAATCCCGGTTCAGGCGAAAATCGGCGCCGTACTGTCCCGTTTTGCGCAAAAACAGGGCTGCCTCGTTCGATACAGCCAGCTCGTCCGCCGCCATCGCCAGATCGTCGAGCAGACTGTCGCCGAGGGATACACACTTTTCCAACACGCCTTCATTGCTGAGCATCATCTGCTTATAGATCTCCTGCCGATAATCGTAGTGGTTGACAAAGGCGATGATTCCCATCGGCAGCACAATCGCCAGCGCAATACACAGAGTATTGCGAAACAAAAGACTATTAAAATGAAATTTTTTAATCGACATCCAAACCGATGCCTGTTTCATGCACTTGCCCCCTTCCGTCCCTGCCGCGTATCAGCTGTTCTCTCGCCCGGAGCGCAGCAGCAGGTTATATTCGGAGGGAGCCAGCCCCGTGTGCTTTTTAAAGACGGTAGAAAAATACGACGGCGACTGAAATCCGCACATCTGCACGATGTTCTGGATCTTATACTTGTTTGTTTTCATCAATGCGATGGCGTGCTCGATTCGCATACGCAGGATATAGGTGCTGATCGGCTCTCCCTCTGCCTGACTGAACAGGCGGCTGAGGTACGAAGCGCTGATATTATGCATATCGGCCAGCACCTCGATCCGCAGATCCTCGCTTAGATGCTCGCCGATATAGGCTTTCACATGACCGATGATCGGGTAGACGCTCCCCGCCTCCTCCTCTTCGCCCATCAGCAAACTGCCGATGCTCTCAAGCGCCTGTCCGGCGCAGGTAAAAATCTCATCGCGATTCAGTCCGGCGCCGCGGATCGGCAGAACTCCTTCCGGCACGCTGCCCGCGCGGCCGCGCACGCCGCAATTGACCACCACCGCCATCAGCAGATCGTTCATCAATAGGCAAAGCATCTCGTCGGAGACGGCGGCTGTTTCCCCGCGCACATCCTGCAAGATCTGCCAGACGCGCTCGATATCGCGCATCTCAAACGCGACCATCAGCAGGCGATAATACTTCACCAGAAACGGCAGAATATCCTGCCGTTTCTGTTCCGTCCGCTCTCCGCCGACATGCCCGCTCGCCGGCTCTGTCGCCGCCGCAGACAGGCGATCCAGACTGAATTCTTCCTGCACCTCCGTCTCCACACCGAAACGGGTGAGCAGCAGCGCGCGCAGCTGTTCCAGTTTACGCAGCGCATGGTCGCGCAGCGTATCGCATCCAATGTCGGACAGCGCAAAAGCCATCACCGTCACGCCGGCATTATCCGGGATCACAAAATACAAAAAGCGACGGGTCTGTGACACCGAAAATTCGTTGAGCAGCTCCTCAATATGTAAGAAAAACTCATACCCGACCGTTTCCTCCCCGATCGGCGTGCGATAGGTCAGCCGCTCGACGAGGAGAGGGCAGTCGAGACACACTTCGGGTATCTGCAAAAGATGCATATTTGTCAAGAGCTCCGTCAGACTTCCGAAGCAGCGGTACTCCACCAGTCGGGCAAACGCCGCCCGCAGATTGTTCTCAATCGGGTCCGTGTCGGCATCCTCCCGCTCCTCATCCAACGCAGCGCGGATCGCCTCAAATTTTTCCATCAATTCAATTTCGTTGACCGGCTTGACCAAATAGTAGGTCACATCGTATTCAATCGCCTTTTGTGCATAGGAGAACTCGCTATATCCGCTGAGAATCACCACGCGGATATGGCGGTGGTTTTCACTGATGTGCTTAGCCAAAGAGATGCCGTCGCCGCCGCCCATCACGATATCGGTCAGGATCACATCGCACGTATCGTGCTCCAGAAACTCCTCCGCCTGCGCCGCATTCTCAAAGCTGGCGACAACGGTAAAGCCGATCTTCTCCCAAGGCATCAGCTCGCACAGCGCCCGGCGGATCGGCAGCTCATCTTCGACTATAACCAATCGGTACATATCCCGTTCTCCACACTTTCCAACAAAATAAATTGCACACATCGACGCTTTTCGTCAAAACCGGACAACAAGCATTGTACCACATACGGCTGAAAAATCCAACGGTATCGGCGCGAATATGGATGGTGAATTTATCCTATTCCGCCGCCGGGAGCACACAGCAAATTTCAACCTCATCCCGTCCGGCCAGCCGGCTCCACGGCACGCAGGCACCGTCGCACGGCTGTCCATCCACGGTTAAGCTGGGAGCAGTCCCGCGCCGGACATGGATGCAGCAAACGGTGCCACGGCAATGCCGCACGGCCGAGAATCCCGGCCAGGCGGCCGGGATCTGCGGGTCGATCCACAGACCGTCATACTCGGGGCGGATCCCCAGCAGATACTGCCCGGCAGCATAATACATCCACGAAGCCGTACCGGTCAGCCAGGAGTTTGTGGCCGCGCCGGCCCGCGGGTGGGGCGGTGCCAGCATGGTCTGCGAATACACATACGGTTCGGTCAGGCACAGGTCGGCAATGGCATTGCGGCGGGGCGGCAGGCTGGCCTCGTAGCAACGGAACGCCTCTTCTCCGCGGCCGAGCATACACAGAGCGATGATGGGCCACGTGTTGGAGTGGAAAAAGATACCGCCGTTTTCCCGTGCCCCCGCCGGGAAAAGAAAATAGCTCTTATTCTTCGGATCAAAGCCCTCGGAGGCGGGCCAATGGGTCATCAGTCCACGCTCGGTGAACAGATACCGCAGGGCGTTATCCATGGCGGTATTGGCCTGCTCCCGGTCGGCCAGACCGGAGATGACACTCCAAGCCTGTGGGATCAAATGAATCTTGTTCTTTTCGTCCGCCGCCGTACAGAACGGCTCACCCTCCGGCGTGTATGCGCGGATGAACCATCCGCCATCCCAGAGCTGGCCCAGCTTTTCCCGGCAATGCGCCCACACCCGTTCCATTTCCGGCGCGCGCTCCGGCAATCCCACCGCGCGGTAGAGCTGCAGCAGCTCCCGGGCTCCATGAGCGAGCTGGAAGAACACGAACACGCTCTCCGCGCCGCCCGTGCCGCCGCGATTCATCGGAGCAAGGCTGTCGTCCCAATCGGAGCGGAGCATATCCGGAATCCCGTGCCGCCCCAGATGCGCCATCGTGAAACGGATTCCCTGCTCCAGGTGTTCCAGCACACTCGCTTCTCCCCCATCCACATACGGCACGGAAGTGAACAAGAAGTCGGTATCACCCGTTTCCCGCACATAGTTGCACACGGAGAGGATGCTCCACAGGTGATCGTCGCTGCGCCCGCCGCCCTCCGACGCGCCGGTGGCCGGGTAATAGACACTGCGGGCGCTGCCGTCGCGGTATTGGATCGACAGCAGCAGCCGGATCCGCTCCGCGGCCTGCTGCGGAGCGGCGTGCATGATGCCCAACACATCCTGCATACTGTCGCGGAAGCCGAACCCGCGATCCACACCCCGCTCGTACAGGCTAATGAACCGCGACCAGTCAAACGTCGTCTTTGCCTGATAGGCATGCCATACATTGAGCATCAGATCCATATCGACACACGGGGTGTTGACCTGAAACGCCGCACGATACTCCCGCCAGTGGGCACGAATCGCTTCCATACCCCCGGTCACGGAAAGGGCGTCGCCGATCTGCGCGTCGACGGCCGCACGGTCATCTGTCGCCCCCAGAACAAAGCGGAATATCTTACGCTCGCCGGGCTGCAGCACGATCTCGCTGCACAGCACACCCACACAGTCATCGGAGAACATCGTACTGTTGCGGCATTCGCCGCTATCCAGCACCTGGGGGCACCCCTCGTCCCGGTAGCGCCCCAGAAACGTCTCCCGGCTGCAATCAAAGCCGATCACCGGCAGATCGGTCGCCAAATAATCCAGTTGCGGCACACCGGTCAGCTGCTCCGCCACGGTGTCCACCACGATTTTTTTACCGTCGCAGGTCGCTTTGAACGCCATGCACGGCCAGTGGCACAGCATATCGTATTTTGCATCGTTCCAGGAAAATTCCACGTAGGAATACACACGCAGCCGCCGCTCCCGGGCGCTTTTGTTCTCGACCGCCGCATCCCACAGTTCATACCGTTTGCCCAGCGGCACATAATAGCTCACCGCCGCCGCGATGCCGTTATAGCCGCTCTCGATGGTCGTATAGCCCAGTCCGTGGCGGCAGCAGAAGGTCTGTTTCTCTTTCATCACCGGCTGCCATGTGGCCGACCAGTATTCGCCGCTGTCCTGATCCCGCAGATAGATATACCGTCCCGGACGGTCAACGGGCTGATTCGTGAATTTATAGCGGGTCACCCGCCGATTCGACGGGTCGCCGTCAAAGCTCAGCCCCCCTCCGGTGGAGGACACGATGCCGCCGTAACCGCCGTTTCCGATATAGTTGATCCACGGCGTAGGCGTGCGCGGATCGGTGACCACATATTCGTCGTTTTCCCGGTCGAAATGGCCATATTGCATTCCTTTTATCCCCCGCTTTTTCGTGAAGATTTATTGACCGCCCTCATATACTCTGTTTATATCATAGCAGAGATTCTGCGCAAGAAAAATCTCAGGATTATGACATTCTTTTGATTTCATGACATTTTTCCGGCGCTTTCGTTGCGGTTTTCGGTCGTACCCAGTTACCACTTACGGTAAATTCACTTGGAAAATCCGCTGTTGACGCGCAGCATGACCGACCGTGCCCGTGTAAGGAGGCCCCTGCTGTGGTTTAAACTCCGCAGTTTCTTTCACAGGCGTATATTCGCGTATCTCACGGTTGATCTTTATCTCCCCACAGATACCTCCATTTTCATAAATCAAGTAGGCAGGGTTGAAAAGCCCCGGCCTCTCACACCACCGTGCGTACCGTTCGGTACACGGCGGTTCAATCGTATACGTACAAAGGCTCGTACCGACCAAGGATACTGTAAGTATCCGGTCTGTACGAGCCTTTCTTTAGAGATACCTTCGGAAACTCGCCATCGTGCTGTGAATCTCTCTGTATCATTCTCAGTGATCCAACCGTTGGTGGTCATCGGCTGAATGACCTTTTAAAATTCGAGCCACGATAGAAACCTAAATTCGTACCGCCATAGAATATCCGCCTATTTCTGCAACAGCCAGTCAATGGCATTGATGACCTCAATGCCCTCGTAGTTACCAAGGGTAAAGCGGTCAAGGGTCAGCACCTTTTTCGGATAGTTGTCCCCGATGTTTTTGAGGGGCGCCATCTCCCGCTCAAAGGTGGATTGCTCTGTCATAGAGGCCGTCACCTGATAATATTGCACATCCTCCTTCTTCCGGCAAACGAAATCGACCTCCGTTTTTCCAACCTTTCCTATAGAAACGCTATATCCGCGGCGAAGAAGTTCAAAAAACACGATGTTTTCAAGGGAAAACCCCAGATCGTATGCCTGTCTCGCCAGAAGATAGCGGCGGAGACCCAGATCGACAATGTACAGCTTCTGATTGGTTTTCAAGAGCTGCTTCCCCAGCACATCGTAGCGCTCGACAGGATAAAAAATATAGGGCTCCACCAACGCCTCCATATAATCGGCCACCGTGTTCTGCGAAATTTTTCTGCCGGTGGAGGTGACATAGTCGGCAATGCTTTTTACCGAAACCGGGCTGCCGATGGAGCCGGCAAGAAACTTGGCGATGTTTTTCAGCAACGCAATATCGGTGATCCTGCGTTTGTTTGGATCTTGCTCTTTGCGCCTTTGCCGCTCCTCAATATCCTTTATGAGAATCGTATGATAGATGCCCTCCAGATAGGTGTCCACCATTCCGGGGTCACCTTTCAGCCGGGATACATAGGGCAGACCGCCGTTTTTCATATATTCGGCAAAAAGAGCATCCGTCTCCCCACCGTTGTTCCATTCAGAATATTCGGCCA